>NZ_JAPZSY010000137.1 GCF_027532025.1 Inhella sp.
ATCTGCGGCTTCATCGGCATGAACATCTCAGTGCGCGCCAACGTGCGCACTGCCCAAGCGGCCACGAAAGGCATCGGCCCGGCGCTGGACGTGGCCTTCAAGGGCGGCGCCATCACCGGCATGCTGGTGGTGGGCCTGGGCCTCTTGGGCGTGGGCGGCTTTTACTACGCCATCACCGGCGGTACGGGGGCCACGAGTGAAGCGCTCAAGCCCATGCTGGGCTTGGCCTTCGGCTCGTCGCTGATTTCGATCTTCGCGCGACTGGGCGGCGGCATCTTCACCAAGGGCGCTGACGTGGGCGCGGATCTGGTGGGCAAGGTGGAAGCCGGCATCCCCGAAGACGACCCGCGCAACCCGGCGGTGATCGCCGACAACGTGGGCGACAACGTGGGCGACTGCGCCGGCATGGCGGCCGACCTGTTCGAGACCTACGCCGTGACCCTGATCGCGGCGATGGCGCTCGGGGCGCTGATGCTGGCCGAAAGCAGCGCGCTGGCCGGAGTCATCTACCCGCTGGCGTTGGGCGGTGTGTCCATCATCGCTTCCATCATCGGCTGCGGCTTCGTCAAGGCCAAGCCGGACATGAAGAACGTGATGCCTGCGCTGTATCGGGGCTTGATCGTCTCGGGGCTGCTCAGCGCGGTGGCCTTCTTCTTCGTCACCCGGGCCATGTTCCCCGATGGCCTAGGGCTCAAAGGCGGCGGTACCGCCAGCGCCATGGCGCTGTTCGGTTCCTGCCTGGTGGGCTTGGGCCTGACGGCGGCGATGGTGTGGATCACGGAGTACTACACCGGCACGCAATACCACCCGGTGCAGCACGTGGCCCAGGCCAGCACCACGGGCCACGGCACCAACGTCATCGCGGGCTTGGGCGTGAGCATGAAGTCCACCGCGTGGCCGGTGCTGTTCGTGTGCGCGGCCATCTTCGTGGCTTACTGGTTGGCCGGCCTGTATGGCATCGCCATCGCCGCGGTGTCCATGTTGAGCATGGCGGGCATCGTGGTGGCCCTGGACGCCTACGGCCCCATCACGGACAACGCCGGGGGCATCGCGGAGATGGCGGAACTGCCACCCGCCGTGCGTGACGTGACGGATCCGCTGGACGCCGTGGGCAACACCACCAAGGCAGTGACCAAGGGCTACGCCATCGGTTCGGCCGGCTTGGCGGCGCTGGTGCTGTTCGCTGATTACACGCACGCGCTGGAAGCGCGTGGCATGCACGTCAACTTTGACCTGAGCGACCACAAGGTGATCATCGGCCTCTTCATCGGCGGCCTGATCCCCTACCTGTTTGGCGCCATGGCGATGGAGGCGGTGGGGCGCGCCGCCGGTGCGGTGGTGGTGGAGGTGCGCAAGCAGTTTGCGGACGGCCAGATCATGGCCGGCCAGCGCAAGCCCGACTACAGCGCCGCGGTGGACATGCTGACCACGGCCGCGATCAAAGAAATGATCGTGCCCTCGCTGCTGCCGGTGATCGCCCCCATCGTGGTGGGCCTGCTGTTGGGCCCGGCCGCGCTGGGGGGGCTGTTGATGGGCACCATCGTGACCGGCCTGTTCGTCGGCATCAGCATGTGCACGGGCGGTGGCGCGTGGGACAACGCCAAGAAGCTGATCGAAGAAGGCTTCAAAGACGACAAGGGTGTCGTGCACAAAAAGGGATCGGAGGCTCACAAAGCCGCCGTGACGGGCGACACCGTGGGCGACCCCTACAAGGACACCGCCGGCCCGGCCGTGAACCCGCTGATCAAGATCATCAACATCGTGGCCTTGCTCATCGTGCCGCTGCTGCCCATGGGCACGGCGCCGGTGAAGGCGGAAGTGCCGGCCGCCACGGCTGAAGCCCCAGCCTCGGCGGCCCCGGTCGCCCCCATGGCGGCCGAGGCTGGCAGCGCACCCGCCTCTCAGTGAGCCCCCTGCCCTCGCGCAAGAGCCCGCCTCGGCGGGCTTTTTTCATGCCGACGCTGCCGATGGGTCGGCGCGCTCAGCCCACAATCTCGGTCTCATGCAACGCGGCGCCGACCCCAAATTGCTCGACCCCGGCTTGTGGCGGCTGGAGGTGGCGCGTCGGCGCCGGCAATTGGATGAACTGCGCGGTTTCCTGACGACGCTGGAGCGGGAGTTCCAGGCCTTGAGCCAATCGGTGCTGGCCTTTTGGTCGGAGTACGAGCAGCGGCTGGGTCCCTTGTGGCAGGAACTGGAAGGCCTGCAGCTGGATTTGCAACGCATGCTCGATGCCATGGCCGAGGCCCAAGGCGGGCCGCCGGTGCGCTTGCCGACGCTGCGCACGCGGCGCACCCTGCCCACTTTGCCAGCGGCTGTGGCATGGCCCGAGCCGCCGGCCGAAAGCGATGCCCCCACGGCGCCTTCGCTGAAGCATTTGCACCGGCTGGCAGCGATGCGCCTGCACCCTGACCGCGCGCCGAGTGAAGCCGAGCGCACGCGCCGAGAAGCGCTGATGCGCGACGCCAACTTGGCCTACGCCAACCAAGACCGCACCGTGCTGGAGGGCTTGCTCATCGCTGCCGGCGAGTCGCCCGTGCGGCTGAGCGGCTTCGACTTGCACGCGCAGTGGCAATGGTTGGAGCGCTGCGAGCAGTTGGCGCAGGGGCGGATGCGCCTGATCCGGGCGCACCTGGTGCTGTTGCGCCAGCATCCCAACACGGTGATGGCGGAGTCGGTGACGCGCGGTCGCGAACGAGGGCTGGATGCGCTGGCGCTGATGGCCTTGCGCTTGAAAGCCCAGGTGCAAGAGTTGCGCCAGCAGCACTACATCGGCTCGCGCCTGCCCCCCCAAGGGGCGCTGGCGCAGCAGTTCCTGGCGCAGTGGCGCACCCGATGGGCCGAAGTCGCCAGCGTGCAGCCGAGCTATGCGCCCGACTGGGACGGCTTGAAAGGCGAACGCGCCGCCAACTCGGCCTCGTAGGCCGCCATGGCGGCCTGCTCTTCGTCGGCGAAGCGGCCGACTGCATCGGCAAAGCGCGGGTCGGCCAGCCAGTGCTGGCTTTGGGTGGGCACGGGCAGCAGGCCCCGAGCCATCTTGTGCTCGCCCTGGGCGCCGCCTTCGAAGCGCTGCACGCCGTTGGCGATGCACCAGGCCAAGGGCGCGTAGTAGCAAAGCTCGAAGTGCAGGAAGGGCAGGTCCCGCACCGCGCCCCAGTGCCGGCCGTACACGGTGCGGCCGTCGGCGCTTTGCGCCAGCAGCGAGGCGGCGATGGGCGCGCCCTCGTGTTCAGCGATCAAGAGCACCCAGCGGTCGCCCCCGCTCAGCGCTTGCTGGAAAAAGCCCTCGGGCAGGTAGGGCGGGTTGCCGCGCAGCGCGTAGGTGCGGGCGTAGCAGCGGTAGAAAAAGGCCCAGTCGGCCTCGGTGATGGCCCCACCGGCCACCACGCGCACCTGCACGCCGGCGTCGCGCACGTGGCGGCGCTCTTGCTGGATCTTCTTGCGCTTGTCGCGCTTCATCGCCGCCAGGAAGTCGTCGAAGCCTTGCCAGGCCGGGTCGCGCTGCCAATGGAACTGCGGCTGCTCGCGCGTGGCGAAGTCCAAGCCCTGCAGTGCGCGGGCGTCGGCCTCGCTGCCGAAGAGCAGGTGCAAGCCGCTCAGGCCTTGCGCTTCGGTCCAGTCGCGCAGCGCGCGGGCCAGCAAGGCCCGGTGAGCGTCGTCCACGGCCAGCAAGCGGCTGCCGGGCACGGGGGTGAAGGGCACGGCCACCACGGCTTTGGGGTAGTAGCGCAGGCCGTGCTGGGCGTAGGCGCGGGCCCAGGCCTGGTCGAAGACGAACTCGCCCCAGGAGTGGCCTTTGAGGGCCAGGGGCGCGGCGGCCAGCAGGGTGTCCTGTTCCTGACCTTGACCCCACAGCGTGGGCCAGAGCAACTGCCAGCCGGTGTCGGGACAGGCGGCGCCGGTGCGGCCCAGGGCCCGCAGGAAGGACGCGCGCATGAAGGGCGTGGGCGCGTCTTGCTGGGCCAGCAGCGCGTCCCAGGCAGAAGCATGGGAGGTCAAGTCGTCGAGGAAGCGCAAGGTCAATTCCATGGGGGCGCGATCTTGCCTGTTGCCGCTCGATCGGGGCGCGCTCTCAATGAAAGTCCCTGCTGTCCAGGTCGAGCCGACCGAGCCAAGGGCTGAGGTCTTCGAAGTCCCGGGCCAGCACGTGCCCCACCCCATCGCGCTGCTGCCACACGCCGTGCACCATCAGCAGCCGCGCCTGGATGAGCAAGCGGCGGTGTTGGGCGTAGATGGCGGGCCAAACGATGACCTGGGTGGTGCCGGTTTCGTCCTCCAGGCTGATGAACAAGGTGCCCTTGGCGGTTTGTGGGCGCTGGCGCACAGTGACGAGGCCGCAGGCCGTGGCGCGGCGGCCCGGGCGGTGCGTGCGCAGGGCCTCGGTGCTGAGCGCGCCGCGCGGCGCCAGGCGCGGGCGCAGCAGGGCCAGCGGGTGGTGGCGCAGGCTCAGACCCAGCGCGGCGTAGTCCCAAAGCACGGCCTCGCCATCGGGGGCTTCGGGCAGGTCCAGCGCCTCGTCGGGCGGCAGGCTGCCCTGCAGCAGCGGCGGCAGGCGGCGCAGGGCGCTGGCCTGCCACACCTGCTGGCGGCGGTGGCCGGCCAGGGAGGCCAGCGCGTCGGCGGCGGCCAGGCGCTGCAGGTCGGGCGCGTCCAGCCCCGCGCGCAAGGCCAGGTCTTGCGGATGCACGAAGGCACCGCCCGTGTCGCGGGCCT
This sequence comes from Inhella sp., assembly GCF_027532025.1. GTDB lineage: Bacteria > Pseudomonadota > Gammaproteobacteria > Burkholderiales > Burkholderiaceae_C > Inhella. The sequence goes on from NZ_JAPZSY010000137.1 coordinate 4,714, forward strand.
GCACGATGCGCTCGGCCGCCGCGCTGCCGAGGCCGTGCACGCGGTCCAGGCCCAGGCGAACGGCCGGTTGCGACTCGCCGTCGCGGGGCTCCAGCGTGCTTTCCACGCGGCTGTGGGCCACGTCCACCGGCCGCACCTCGATGCCGTGGCGCCGCGCGTCCTGCACCAGCTGGTCGGGCGTGTAGAAACCCAGGGGCTGGGAGTTGAGCAAGGCGCACAAGAAGGCCGCCGGCTCGTGCCGCTTGAGCCAGCAGCTGGCGTAGGTCAGCAGCGCGAAGCTGGCGGCGTGCGACTCGGGGAAGCCGTAGGACGCGAAGCCCTGGATCTGCCGAAAGATGGCCTCGGCGAAGTCGTCGGTGTAGCCGCGCTCGCGCATGCCGGCCAGGATGCGCGCGTGAAAGCGCGCCAGGTCGCCCGGCCGCTTCCAGGCGGCCATGGCGCGGCGCAGCTGGTCGGCCTCGCCGGGGGTGAAGCCGGCGGCGATCATGGCCACCTGCATCACCTGCTCTTGGAAGATGGGAATGCCGCAAGTGCGCTGCAGCGCGGTCTTCAGGGCCTCGCTGGGGTAGACGATGTTCTCGGGCCGCTTGGCGCGGTTGGCCAGGTAGGGGTGCACCATGCCGCCTTCGATGGGGCCGGGGCGCACGATGGCGACCTCGATGACCAGGTCGTAAAAGCAGCGGGGCTTCAGGCGCGGCAGCATGGACATCTGCGCCCGGCTTTCGATCTGGAAGGTGCCCACGGTGTCGGCCGCGCAGATCATGTCGTAGGTGGCGGTGTCGCCCTCGGGGATGCTCGCCAGGTCGGTGGGGCGGCCGAGTTCGCGCACGAGGTCGAAGCAGCGCCGCAGCGCCGACAGCATGCCCAGCGCCAGCACGTCGACCTTGAGCAGGCCCAGCGCGTCCAGGTCGTCCTTGTCCCACTCGATGACGGTGCGGTCGGCCATGGTGGCGTTCTCGATGGGCACCACCTGCGACAGCGGCCCCTGCGTGAGCACAAAACCGCCCACGTGCTGGCTCAGGTGCCGTGGCTGCCCTTCGAGCTGCCGGGCCAGCGCGATGAGCTGGCGCAGGCGCGGGTCGTTCAGGTCCAGGCCCAGCTCGGCCTCCAAGGCGGCCAGGCGCTCGGGGGGCAGCAGCGCGTCGCCCCAGCGGTGGTGGTCCTTGGCCAGGGACTCCACCAGGGGCTCGGGCAGGGCCAAGGCCTTGCCCACGTCGCGGATGGCGCTGCGCGCGCGGTAGCGGGTGACCACGGCGGTGAGCGCGGCGCGGTGGCGGCCGTACTTGGCGTACAGGTACTGGATGACCTCCTCGCGGCGCTCGTGCTCGAAGTCGACGTCGATGTCGGGCGGCTCGTTGCGCTCGCGGCTGATGAAGCGCTCGAACAGCAGGGTGCTGCGCGCCGGGTCCACCGCGGTGATGAAAAGCGCAAAGCACACCACGCTGTTGGCCGCCGAGCCCCGGCCCTGGCACAGGATGCCGCGCGAGCGGGCGAAGGCCACGATGTCGGCCACGGTGAGGAAGTAGTGCTCGTAGCGCAGCTCTTCGATCAGGGCCAACTCGTGCTCGGCCTGCGCCACCCAGCGCGGGTCGGGCCCGGCGGGCCAGCGGCGCTGCAGGCCCTCGTGCGTCAACTGCCGCAGGTGGGCCATGGCCGTGCGCCCCGGGGGCACCACCTCGGACGGGTACTCGTGCCGCAGTTCGTCCAGCGAGAAGTGGCAGCGCTCGGCCACGGCCAGGGTGGCGGCCAGCAGGTCGGGGGGGTAGACCTGGGCCAGCAGCACCCGGCTGCGCAGGTGGCGCTCGGCGTGCGGCTGCAAGTCAAAACCGCATTCGGCCACGGGGCGCCCCACACGGATCGCGGTCATGACGTCTTGCAAGGGCTTGCGCGAGCGCACGTGGAAGTGCACATCCCCGCAGGCCACCAGGGGCACGCCCGTCAGCCCCGCGACCTGGCGCAGGCGCTGCAGCCAACGCTCGTCGCCCAGCTCGCGCAACAGCGTCACGCCCAACCAGCCGCGCCCCGGCGCGTGGCGCTGCAGCCAGCGCGCTTGCGCCAGCAGGTCGGCGTCGTCGGCGCGGCGCTCGGGCACCAGCAGCAGCACGCAGCCCGCCAAGGGCGTGGGCGCATTCAGGGCGGGGTGCGCACGGGTCAGGCGGTAGCGCCCCTTGACGGGCGAGGCACGGCGCAAGTCGGTGATGAACTGGCTGAGCTGGCCGTAGCCCTCGCGCTGGCAGGCCAGGGCCACCAGGGTGAAAGCCGGCGGGGCCTCGGGGCCGGCTTCGTCGTCGTGCACGGCGAACTGGCTGCCCAGGATGAGGTGGGGCAGCTCCAGCTCGGGGTCGCGCTCGGGCGCGCGCTCGCGCCACGCGGCCACCAGGCGCTTGAGGGCCACGTGCGCGCGCACCACGCCGGCCAGCGAGCACTCGTCGGTCAGCGCCAGCGCGGCGTAGCCCTGCACCTGGGCGCGCTGCACCAGCTCTTCGGGGTCGGAGGCGCCGGTGAGGAAGCTGAAGTGGCTGCGGCACTGCAACTCGGCGTAGGCCGCGGGCGCGTCCTGCCCCAGCTGCGGGGGGGCCACGTGGCGGGCCGTGGGGCTCACTGGACGACCCTCCGCACGGCGTGCTCCGGGATTCGCGCTTGGGAGCGGCCCGGCGCGCTCACTGGACGACCCTCCGCACTGCGTGCTCCGGGATTCGCGCTTGGGAGCGGCCCAGCGCGCTCATGCAAACACCCCGTGCAGGTACCACTCGGGCGCGTCCAGCGTGCGGCGGTCCAGGTAGACCCACAGCAAGCCGGCGCGTGGGCTGTGGGCCAAGTAGTAGTCGCGCTGCACGGATCCGCCCTCCCCCGCCCCCCACCAGCCCGTGGCCAAGCGCTGCGGGCCGGCCAGCAGGCGCAGCGGGCCTTGGTGCTGGGGCTGGTCGTGGCGCACACCCAGGCGCAAGGGCGGGTCGAGCAGCCAGGTGGGTTGCACGCCGGGCGGGTGCGGCGCCTCGGCCCAGTCGCGCGGGCTTCCCGGCGCGGGCGCTTCGGGGCGCCAGGCTTGCCACTGCTGCAGGCATTCTGGGCGGTGATCGGCCTGCAGCACGGGCTGGCGCACGCGCTCGGGCCCCAAGCGCGCGGCCAGGCGCTCCAGCAACTGGTGCAGGGGCTCGCGCGCCGCGGGGTCGCCCCCGTCGTCGTCGAGGAACAGGGCCGTGCTGGCGTCGGGCAGGGGGTGCACCTCGTCGGCCTGCAAGCGCAAGCCCCCGGCGGGCGCGGCCAGGGTGGTGCGCGCCAGGTGCTCGGCCAGCAACCGGTTCAGGTGCGCCAGGTCGCGCGTGGGCGCGGCCGTGGCCAGGGCAATGGACCCGCCCTCCCCGCTGTCGCGCGGCCGAAAGGCGTCGTGCTGCCAGGCCAGGGTCAGGCGCAGCACGCCCTGGTGGCGCGCGGCCAGCCAGGCGCTCAGCTGTTGCAGCAAGGGTTGTGCGTGGGCCAGCAAGGCCTGGGCCTGCTCCACGCGCCAAGGCAGCTCCAGCGCCACGGCGAAGGTCTCGGGCAGTTGCTCCCACACGTGGGCCTGCGCGGCGTCCACGGCAGGGTCGTAGGCCTGGTCCAAGGCGGCCAACAACTCGGGGCCGAAGCGCCGCGCCAAGGCCGTGCGCGGCAAGGCCCGCACCTCGCCCAAACGGCGGCAGCCCAGGCGCGCCAGCATGGGCTGGTGGGCCTGCACGGCCTCCAGCACGTGCAGGGGCAGGCGGTCCAGCAAGGGCGCCAAGGGGCGCGTGAGCCCGTTCACCACTCCGCCCCGCGCGAAGGCCAAGGCGCCCAGGCGCGTGGGCGCCCAGGCCAGCGCTTGCACCTCGAACTCGGCCTGCGCCTGCGCCTTCACGCGCGCGTGCAAGGCCTTGAGCCCGCCGAACAGGCGCAGGCTCGCGCCCAGCTCCACCAGCACGGCCTCGCCCTGCCGGGTCACCCGCGGGCTGAAGCGCAAGGCCCACCACGCCAAGCCCTGCAGGTGGGGCGCCAGCGCCTCAGCCGTGCGCGGACTGCGCAGTGCGAGCCAATGGGGCTGGGGCGTCATGGGACACCTGGGCATCGCGCAGCGCCTCCGCATCGGGCTGCGAGGGCGGCATCCCCCCACGGCGCATGCGGGCGGTCAGCAAGGGCGACAAGGCCTCGGGCACGGCGGGCAGCGAGGTCCAGCCTGCCTGCGGCGGCCCACGCCGTTTGATCACCTGCACCTGGAGCGTCCAAGGCGACCCGGCCTTGACGCGCACGCGCAAGGGCGCGGCCGAGGCTTGCGACGCGGCACTCTCAGGGCGCATCAAGAACACCGGCGCAGGCGAGGCCATGGCCGCCACCTGCAAGCGCCGCAACTGCTCGGGCCGGGCCTCGGGAAGCCAGGCCAGCACGGCCGCCGCCGCTTGTGCACGAATGGCTTGTTCGACCGCCCACAGGCTGTGCCGCGCGCCCTCCGGCGCCACCCACACCCAGCGCAGGCCCGCCAAGCCCTGCGAGGCCAGGCCGGGCACGTGCGGCACGTGCGGCGGGTTGACGAGCAGCACCGGCCGAGCAAGCGCAGTCGGCACCCGGCGCGCCCGGCGCGCGGCCCGAACGGACGGCATGGTCGGTGCGGCCCAGGCGCGCAGGGCCGGCGCCAGCAAGCGCCATTCGCACGTGCCGGGCACCTCCATCAGCAGTTCGCACAGCATGCGCGTGGGCCAACCGCCGCCAGGCAACTCGGCGTCCAAGGCTGCAAAACCGCTGGACACGCACGGACTGGCGTTGCTGCGCAGGCTCGCGGCGCGCCACACGCGCGGGTCGTGCTGCCAGGGGTCGACCGGGGCCGGCAGCGCTTGCGCGCGAGGCCGATCGAAAAGATCGAACGAGCCCGGCATCGCCGGGAGGGGCGCAAGGCCCGAAGGAACGAGGAGATGGGCAGGCACGGCGCCCCCGAGAACAAGCCGATGAAAAGCCACCCCACCGCAGACTGTGGCGGGATCTGGATACTGTGTTTTTATCCAGTATACGGAGCTTGCTTCGGCCTTGCATCCGCCGTTCATCGGGTGCCCCCGCACGCGTGAAATGGCGCCGGAAAAGACAACGGGCCTGTTCTTGTGGAACAGGCCCGTTGGCTCTTCTGATAAATGGTCGGGGTGGCGGGATTCGAACTCGCTATCCCTTGCACACCATTTAGGTTATTCGTTGTTTTTTTGCATCCAAGGCAATCCAAGCCAGATCGAAGAACTTCGCCAAATCAATGACTTAGCCATTTTTCATCTCTATCGAAGTCCATCAAAGTACACTGAAAGCCAATTTCAAATTGCCAACAAATTGCCAAGACGCAATCAAGAGGCACCTGAGGGGCACATATGGCGGGCATCAAGCAGGGCACGAAGCAAGGCTTAGAGCTGACCACCAAGGAGGTGTCGGGCTGGGCGGGCAAGGCCATCGCGGGCGACATTCTGCGAGCGGGTAAGGGTCTGTATCTGCGCAAGACGACCACCGGCTGCTTCTGGTTCTTCCGCTTCGCGTCCCCAGTCACCGGTAAGCAGGTACGGGTAGAGCTTTGGGCCGACGACCCACGCGGGCTACTTGGGTTCCCTGACGCGACCCTGGCGGAGGCAAAGGCAAAGACTGCCATCCTGCGCCGTGACATTGATAGGCGCATAGACCCAGTGCTGAAGGCTGAGCAGGATAGGCAAGCCGCCATTGCCGCAGCAGCAGCCGAGGCCGCAGCAGCCGAGGCCGAGCAGCGCCGACTCGCAGAGGCCGCGCGCTTGGCTGAACTTGAGCAACAGCGCCGCATCACGGTGCGTCAGTTGTTCGCGCGCTGGCAAGAAACAGACCTTCAGCCTGTAACGCTTAAAGATGGGGAGCGGCAGGGGCGCAAGGACGGCGGCGCGCTGATCGAGCAGCAATTCAGAAAGCACCTGTTCCCATTGATCGGCGACCGCATTGCCGAAGAGGTCCGGCGCGCCGACGTCATGGAAGTGCTGGACAAGATCAAAGCCAAGGGCTTGAACCGGACGGTCAACATGGTGCTATCCAGCCTGCGCCAAATGTTCACGTTCGCACTAGTGCGTGAGATTGTCAGAGCCGACCCCACGTACGGCATCAAGAAGGGCCGGGACGGTGGCGGTAAGGATGTGGAGCGCGACCGCACCCTGAGCGCCGAGGAAATCAGCCTGCTGGCAACGCTGACTCCGACCGCCAAGCTCAATCAGCGCACAGAGACCGCCATCTGGCTGATGCTTGCCACCGGCTGCCGAATCGGCGAACTGATGGGCGCAACATGGGCCGACACCGAGGCGAGCAGAACCGCACTGAAAGAGCAGGCCGAGAAGGTGAACGCCAAAGTCGGCACCGTCGACCTAGCGGCAAGAACCTGGGAAGTCTTCGACACCAAGAACCAGCAAGATCATCTGATTCATCTGAGCGACTTTGCCCTGGCTCAGTTCTATAAGCTGGCCGAGCTGCGCGAGATTGGCAAAGATGGCAAGCTGATGCCTTGGGTGTTCCCCAACACCACCGGCACCGGACCAGTCTGCACGAAGTCAATCAACAAGCAGTTGCAAGACCGGCAGCGCGATGCCGACAAGCGCATGTCGGGCCGCAGCAAGAACACGACCGCCCTACTCTTACCCGGTGGACAGTGGACACCCCACGACCTGCGCCGAACAGCCGCCACCCTGATGAGTCGAGCCGGGGTGAACGTCGCCGTCATTCATCGGTGCTTGAACCACAAACCCCAAGACAAGCTCGACCGCATCTACATCCAAGACGACCGGATGGAAGACCGGCAACGCGCATTTGAGGCGCTTGGGGACCGCCTGTCCGAAATCACCAGCGGCAAGGCTGTTACTTCGAACGTGATCGGAATCAAGGCAGCCTAAGCCGAACAAGGCATGTTGAACCGCCCCGGGTTTCGAGGAGGCTCAACAATCTGAAAGGATTGAGCCATGAGCAAGTCGAACAAGTTTTCGCCTGAGGTGCGTGAGCGCGCGGTGAGGATGGTGCAAGAGCACCGCGGGGAGTACT
>NZ_JAPZSY010000110.1 GCF_027532025.1 Inhella sp.
GCGGCGCAGTGCATGCCGCCGATCAAAACCGACAGGTCCAGGGGGCGTAGGGCGTCCATGCAGGCAGTGTAGGAAGCGGGGCCGGACCACAATCGGCGCATGAACACCGAACACACCTTCCAGGTTCCTGATTTGAGTTGCGGCCATTGCGTGGCCAGCGTCACCAAGGCCTTGGCGCCGCTGGGCGCGCAGGTGCAGGCCGATCCGGCCACCAAGCAGGTGCGCGTGAGCGCGCCGGCCACGGTGGCGCGGACCGAGCTGGTCGCGGCCTTGGTTGCCGCGGGCTACCCGCCGGCTTGAACCAAGGCGGCTTCCGCGGGAGGCGGCGAGGACGGGGCGGCTGCCTCGGTCTCGTGCCGCCGCACCAAGGTGGCACGCACCCGGTCTGAGCGCCAGAAGTAGGCCGCCCACAGCAGGTTGACGACGACGGCGCGCCAGGCTTGGTACGCGTCCTTGCTGCTCTCGGCCTCGGCCAGCAAGGGGAAGAAGAGCATGGCCATGCGTCCGAACAGCGTGATCGCGGCGGCGCCAAGCAGGGTGGCGATGACCACGGGCACGGCGGCGCTGCGCCGCCGCAGCACCAGCGCGACCGACAAGCCCAGTGCGCCGGTCAGCAGCACCTGCGCCACCAGCTCGAACAGCAGGTAGGGTCGCAGGCCGGCCCCCACCTCCCCGGCCGCTTCGAGCGGTCCCCAGCTGACCCACTCCGCGTGGGTGAAGGTGCCGGCCAGGCCCCACAGGCTGTAGAGCGTCATGCCGACGCCCAGGGTCAGCGCCAGCGTGGCCCAGCCCAGCCAGCCGCCGAGGCCGAAGGGGGCGTCCGCGCGCTGCACCGGCCACGGGGTCGGGTTCCACCGCCACAGCCGGGGCCAGGCCCAGGCGATGGCCACCAGCGCCAGCGTCACGGCCACAGCGGGCACCCAGTGCGGACCGTTGTCGGCCTCGCGGGGGGGCTGGGCGGGTTGCGCGGGCGAGCTGCTTGCCTCGGACGCTGCTTCTGCGGCCACCGGCGCGCCTTCCGTGTCGTACAGGCCGTAGCTCGATTGGCGGCGCACCTGCGCCAGCTGCTCGGCGTGGCGAGCCACCTGGTCGGCGGGCACCTCGTCGGCTTGGGTGCGCAGGTGGTCTTGCAGGGTCAGGGTGTCACGCTCGAAGCGAATCTGCCGCTTCCAGTGGAAGGCATCGCTTTGGACCTCGTGGTCCTCGGGCTTGAAGGTCCAGCCCGGCGGGAGCTGGACCTCGGTCTTGACCTTGATGTCCACCCGAGAGCCCATGGCCAGCGGCGCGCGGCGCGTCACGCTGCTGGGCGCTCGCGTCTGTTCGTCCAGGTCGGGCACTTCGACGTCGCCGATGAAGCTGGTTTGCTGCTCGTTGAGCTTCCAGTAGCCGGGGATGCGGTAGCGCTCCACCACCGTCAGGCGGTTGGCGCCGCGTTCGTCCTTAACCTCCAACTCGCCGGCCGACACCAGGCCGGGGTAGCTGCGGGCATAGAAGGCCTCGTACTGCTTGCGCAGCTTGGCGCGCCCGGTGCTGGCCAGGGTGCCACGCAGCGATTCGGCGGACGCCCCGCGGGCCACGGTGGTCAAGGTCAGCGTCGGCGGTTGCGTGCGCCCGGCGCGCAGATCCAGCACGGCCTGAATCTCGCGCGTGTGGGTGCGCGCCGCCGGCCCGGCCATGGGCGCCAGCCCGCGGGTGTCGGGGTCGACGACCAAGGCCAGGCCCAGGTCGACCTGCACCCAGTCGTCCACCTTGTCGCCGCCTTGGCCCGTGCGCGTCGGATCGAGCCACAGCACCCGGTCGCCGAGCCTGGCTTGCAGCAGCACGTGGTTGAAGACGCCGGGGCTGGGGTGCAGCGGGCCAATGCCCTGTCGCCAATTGCTGTGCACCAGCGCCGCTCGGGCGTCGATGCCCAGCCCGCGCAGCAAGGCCAGCGCGAGCAGGGTTTTGTCCTTGCAATCGCCAAAACGGCGACGCAGCACCGACTCGGGGTCGTGCGGGCGGTGGGAGTTGACGCCGATCTCGAAGCCCAGGTAGCGGATCTCGTCCTGCACGAAGCGCAGTGCCAGGCGCAGGCGTTGCTCGGCCGTTTCACCCTGCCGGCGCAGGCGCTGGATCTCTGCTTGGAGCAAAGGCCCAGGGCTGCTGGGCACGGCGTACAGCGGCTGGGCCCAGGCGGCCACGGCGGCCCAGTCTGGGAACTCGCTGAACTGCAGCCTGGGAAAGGGGTCGTGCCAATTGGGGGTGTCCGAGTCGACCATCAAGGCGGGCAGGTTGCGCTGCGACACGGTGTAGACCGTCATGTCGCCGATGGTGTTGCCCAGCGGCACCTTGGCACCACGCAGGCCGCGCCAGAACAACGGGCGCCCGCGCGGCCAAAGCACGCGCGCGTGGCGCTCCAGCACGGGCACGCCCCACTGCATGTCCAGTGCCCCAAAGTGCCGGCCTCCGAACACCGGGTTGACCCCATCGCGGCTGAAGGCGTAGTCGACCACATCGCCTTCGCGGATGTCGTCCAGCACGACGCTGGCCGTGAGCTGGCCGTCGAACAGCAGCTCGTCCAGCCCGCCTTCGCGCTGCAGGACCTTGATGCGCGCACGCCCCAGGTGCGACACCACCCGATCGCCGCGGCGCACCAGCAGGTGGTGAAGCGTGAGGGTTTGGTACTCGGGGTCGAAGTCGAACTTCAGGTTGCCAATTTGCTCGACGCCCTGGGGGCCGAGGGCTTGGCTCACCACGCGGCGGTATTCGCTGCGCTGCGCACCGTCGAACCGAAACTGGTCGTCGACCAGCAAGTAACGCACGGCGCCCCCGTGGGCTTGGTCGTTCGGCTTGGAATCGGTCGATGGCACCGGCACGGCGGTGACCCAGGCTGGCGCAGCGGCGGTTTTGACCGCAGGAAGGGGCGCCGCCGCAGCCGCCAGCGCGACAAAGGCCAAGCCCCAACCCAAACTCCATCGGACCCATGCCCGCAGGCCGCGGGCTTTTGTGTGGCGCATGCCGTCTCCCTGTTGCCCTCTTGGCGCCGTGCACCGTCGGGTCTGGCGAGATTGTCTGCAAGCCTCGTCAGGGCCAAGCCTCGGGCTTCCCGCAGGTTGGCTCGCATCCAGCCTGACAATGCGCGCCGCTTCGCGACTCCCACAAGGACCCCCGAATGGCCCACTTGGTCAGCCAGCTCAACCCCCGCTCGGCCGATTTCCAAGCCGCTGCGCAGACCATGCGCGCGCTCGTTGACGACCTTCGTAGCAAGCTCGACCGCATCGCCCAAGGCGGCGGCGAGGCCGCGCGTGCCAAGCACACCGCCCGCGGCAAGCTGCTGCCGCGCGACCGCGTGGCGATGCTGCTCGACCCCGACTCGCCCTTCCTCGAAGTGGCGCCGCTGGCCGCGCTGAACGTCTACAAAGAGAAGGACGGCAGCGACAGCGCGCCCTGCGCCGGCGTCATCGCCGGCATCGGCCGCGTGGCCGGCGTCGAATGCATGGTGGTGTGCAACGACGCCACCGTGAAGGGCGGCACCTACTACCCGCTCACCGTCAAGAAGCACCTGCGGGCGCAAGAGATCGCGCAGCAAAACCGCCTGCCCTGCATCTACCTGGTGGACAGCGGCGGCGCCAACCTGCCGAACCAGGACGAGGTCTTCCCCGATCGCGACCATTTCGGCCGCATCTTCTTCAACCAAGCCAACCTCAGCGCCGACGGCGTGCCGCAGATCGCGGTGGTCATGGGCTCGTGCACGGCCGGCGGCGCCTACGTGCCGGCCATGAGCGACGAAACCATCATCGTCAAGAACCAGGGCACCATCTTCTTGGGCGGCCCGCCGCTGGTGAAGGCGGCCACGGGCGAGGTGGTGAGCGCCGAGGACCTGGGCGGCGGCGACGTGCACACGCGGCTTTCTGGCGTGGCCGACCACCTGGCCGACAACGACACCCACGCGCTGGCCCTGGCCCGCCAGGTGGTGGGCAGCCTGAACTGGACCAAGGCCAACCCGCTGCGCTGCCAAGCGCCCAAGCCCCCGCGCTACGCGGTGGACGAACTGCATGGCGTGATTCCCACCGACGCTCGCAAGCCCTTCGACGTGCGCGAGGTCATCGCCCGCGTGGTCGACGACTCGGCCTTCGACGAGTTCAAGGCGCGTTACGGCACCACCCTGGTGTGCGGCTTCGCCCACATCGAGGGCATGCCCGTGGGCATCGTGGCCAACAACGGCATCCTGTTCACCGAGAGCGCCAACAAGGGCGCGCACTTCATCGAGCTGTGCTGCCAGCGCAAGATCCCCTTGGTCTTCCTGCAGAACATCACCGGCTTCATGGTCGGCCGCAAGGTCGAGAACGAAGGCATCGCCCGCGCCGGCGCCAAGATGGTCACCGCCGTGGCCTGCGCGCAGGTGCCCAAGTTCACCGTGATCATTGGCGGCAGCTTTGGCGCGGGCAACTACGGCATGTGCGGCCGCGCCTACTCGCCCCGCTTCCTGTGGATGTGGCCGAACGCGCGCATCAGCGTGATGGGCGGTGAACAGGCCGCCGGCGTGCTGGCCACCGTGAAGCGCGACGGCCTTGAGGCCAAAGGTGGCACCTGGAGCGCCGAAGAGGAAGAAGCCTTCAAGGCCCCCATCCGCCAGCAGTACGAGGAGCAAGGCCACCCCTACTACGCCAGCGCCCGCCTGTGGGACGACGGCGTGATCGACCCCGCCGACACGCGCCGCGTGCTGGGCCTGGCCCTGTCGGCCGCGCTGAACGCGCCAATCCCCGACACCAAGTTCGGCGTGTTCCGCATGTGATGACGGCGGTGCTGCGCCCTTGGGCCGACGGCGACTCCGTCGCCGAGCTGACCGCCTTGCTGCACGCCGCCTACGCGAGCCTGGCGGCCCAGGGCTGGAACTTCACCGCCGTGGACCAGCCCGAGTCGGTCACCCGCGAACGCCTGGCCGGCGCCCACGCCTTTGTGGCCGTGGCGCCCGATGGTCGATTGGTGGGCACGGTGGCCGTCAGCGACCCAAAGTCGGCCGAGGCCGGCTACTTGGCCGACCCCGCGCCGCCGCTCTACTGCCAGCCCGACACCGCGGTGCTGGCCCAATTGGCCGTGCACCCCGACTGGCGCGGCCAGGGCCTGGCCGAACGGTTGATGGACGCCGCCGAGGCCTGGGCCCACTCGCAGGGCTACGCGCACGCCGCGCTGGACACCGCCGAACCCGCTACCGCTTTGCGCCAGCGTTACGCCCGCCGCGGCTACGCCGAATGCGGCCGCGTGCAGTGGCAGGGCAAAACCTACGCGTCGGTCCTGATGCGCAAACGCCTTCACGCAACTCAGCCATGAGCACTGCACATGCACCGACCTGCTCATGGCTCCAGCGCTTGCTTCTCGCGGCCTGTGCTGCAGTGTGTGCCGTCAATGCCAGCGCTGCCGATGACGCTGCCTTTGAGCGCGTGGTGAAGCGCCTGAGTTGGTCAGCCGGGCCGTGGTGCGATCGGATGGCCGATCTGGATGCGAACGGTGTTCGACGCTGCCGGCCATCGGTGAAGATGGTCGACGAACTACCCACTGCGGCCTACGCATTCATGGGCCAGCAGCGCATCAACCGAAGCAGCATGGAGCGGGTCAACGAGCCTCAATTGGCTGCTGTCTTGGGCCACGAAATGGCGCACTCTTTGTTGGGACACGGGTTGTTCAACGTGCGTCGGCTCAGTCCCCATGCCATTCACCTCCTTGGGCTTTTGGAGCGTTCGGAGCCTCACCCTCACCCCGACACCCCCGACGATCCAAGAGCGCGTGAACTCGATGCCGACCTACTCGGGTTGTACTTGGCGGGTTTGGCCGGGTACCGGGTCTTTGAGGTGGCCACGATGGCGGACCGCTTGCCTGACCTCCATCCCACATACGCGGACGTGACCTCCACTCACCCCAAGGCCAAGGAACGCAAGGAGTTGCTGTATCGAGCCGCCGTTCGCTTTTGCGAGCAACTGCGCAAGGGTCAACTTTTGCAGCCCGATCCTGTCCGCCTACACGTCACCTATGAAAGCCGTGAGGAAGAGGTTCGAGCGCGGCAGAACCTTTTGGTCGCGGACGATGTTTGCGCACCTGCTGAGGCTCCTCAACCGGACGCTGCCGCTCCCGCGACCACAACGAACTAGACACCACCATGAGCACCCTCAAGATCAATATCGATGGGGCCATCGCCCGCGTCACCCTCAGCCGTCCCGAGGTGCGCAACGCCTTCAACGAGGCCGTCATCGGCGACCTCACCGCCGCCTTCCTGGACCTGGGCGCCCGCAAGGAGCTGCGCGCCATCGTGCTGGCCGCCGAGGGCAAGGCCTTCTGCGCCGGGGCCGACCTGAACTGGATGCGCGCCATGGCCCAGTTCAGCTGGGATGAAAACCACGAGGACGCGCGCCGCTTGGCCGACATGCTCTGGGCGATCTACCACTGCCCCGTGCCGGTCGTGGCGCGCGTGCAGGGCGATGTCTACGCCGGCGGCGTGGGCCTGGTGGCCTGCGCCGACGTGGTCGTCAGCACGGCGAACGCCGGCTATTGCCTGAGCGAGGCCAAGCTCGGCCTGCTGCCTGCCACCATCGGCCCTTACGTCGTGAAGGCGATGGGCGAGCGCCAGGCCCGCCGCTACTTCACCACGGCCGAGCGCTTCGACGCCGCCACCGCCCAGGCCTTGGGCCTGGTGCACGAGGTGGTGGCCGACGAGGCGGCGCTGGACGCCAAGGTGGACGAACTGACCGCCGCGCTGTGCGTCAACGGCCCGCACGCCGTGCGCGCCTGCAAGAAGCTGGTGCTGGACCTGGCCGAGCACCCGCTGACCTCCGCCATGCGCGACGACACGGCGCGCCGCATCGCCGACATCCGGGCCTCGCACGAAGGGCAGGCCGGCGTGCAGAGTTTCCTGAACAAGACCCCTGCCCCTTGGCTTTGAATCCCTTGACCAACGCGACCCTGGCCGCGCGCAGCCGCGCCGCCGTTTGGCACCCCTGCACGCAAATGGCCCGGCTCGACGCCGTGCCGCCCCTCCCCATGGTGCGCGGCGACGGCCCCTGGCTGATCGACGCCGATGGCCGGCGCTACTTCGACGCCACCAGCGCCTGGTGGACCAACCTCTTCGGCCACAGCGACGTGGGCTTGCAGCAGGCCATCGCGCGCCAGGCGGCCACGCTGCCGCACGTGATGCTGGCCGGCTGCACCCACGAACCTGCCATCGAGTTGGCCGAGGGCCTGCGCGCCCTCACCGGCGGCGCGCTGGGTCATGCCTTCTTCGGCAGCGATGGCGCCAGCGCCACCGAGATCGCGCTCAAGATGAGCGCTCATTTCTGGCGCAACCAGGGCCAGCCGCAGAAGTGCGAATTCATCGCCCTGGCCGGTGGCTACCACGGCGAGACCTTGGGCGCGCTGTCGGTCACCGACGTGCCGATCTTTCGCGACGCCTACGCGCCGCTGCTGCGCGCCACGCACCTGGCGCCGGCGCTGCACGAACCGGGCGCGCTGGCGGCCATCGAGCGCTTGCTCGCTCAGCTGGACGGCCGCTGCGCGGCGCTGATCGTCGAGCCCCTGATCCAAGGCGCCAGCGGCATGCGCATGCACGGGCCCGAGGTGCTGCGCGCACTGCGCGCGCTGTGCACCCAGCACGGCGTGCACCTCATTGCCGACGAGATCGCGGTGGGCTGCGGGCGCACCGGCACCTTTTTCGCGTGGGAGCACACGCTGGCACCTGATGAAGTTGAAGGCTCGACCACACCACCGTTCGGCCTGAGGTATCGAAGGCCAGCGACCAGCACCGATTGGCCCGACTTCGTGCTGCTGAGCAAGGGCATCACGGGCGGCACGCTGCCCCTGTCCGTGGTGCTGACCACCGACACCGTCTTCAACGCCTTCCTGAGCCCCGACGTGGCGCGCGGCTTCCTGCACAGCCACTCGTACACCGGCAACGCCATCGTGTGCGCGGCCGCCTGCGAGGTGCTGCGGCGCTTCCGCGAGACCGACCTGCTGCAGCAACTGCCGCGGCAGGCCCACGCTCTGCGCGAGGCCTTCGCGCCGCTGGCGCAGCACCCGCGCGTCACCGCGTTGCGCCAAACCGGCATGGTGTTGGCCTTCGACGTGACGGATTCCGGCGAGCGCTTTGCCGAACGCTTCCACCTGGCGGCGCGTCGGCACGAGCTGCTCATCCGCCCCATCGGCGCCACCGTGTATCTGATGCCGCCCTACCTGATCGACGCGCCCACCGCGCAGTGGCTGGCCCAGGCCGTGCGCGCCACGCTGGACGAGGTGCTGGCCGGTGCTTGATTACCTGCAACAGCAACTGCGCGAGCGCGAAGCGCAGGCGCTGACGCGCGTGCGCCGGCAGGCCGGCACGCCCACCGCGCCGCGCCAAACCATCGACGGCCGGCCCATGCTGGCCTTCTGCTCGAACGACTACCTCGGCCTGGCCCAGCACCCGAAGGTGGTGGCGGCCTTGCAAGAGGGCGCGCGGCGTTACGGCGCCGGCAGCGGGGCCTCGCACCTCATCAGCGGGCACAGCGTGGCGCACCAGCAGCTGGAGGACCGCCTGGCCGACTTCATGGCGCCCTGTATCCCTGGCGCGCGGGCGCTGAGTTTCTCCACCGGCTACATGGCCAACCTGGCGGCGGTGACGGCGCTGGGCGGGGAGGGCACCGACGTCTTTTCGGAGCGCCTGAACCATGCCTGCTTGATCGACGGCGCGCGCCTGGCCCGGGGCCGCAAGCAGGTCTTCGGCAGCGTGGACGAGCTGGCCGAGCAACTGCGCGCCAGCACCGCGCCGCGCAAGCTCATCGCCACCGACGCGGTCTTCAGCATGGACGGCCACCTGGCCCCGCTGGCCGAGCTGCTGGCCCTGGCGGAGCGGCACGACGCGCTGCTGCTGGTGGACGACGCGCACGGCTTTGGCGTGCTCGGCCCCCAGGGCCGGGGCAGCCTGGCGCACTTGGGGCTCCGCACCGAGCGCCTGGTGCTGATGGGCACCCTGGGCAAGGCCGCTGGCGTGGCCGGCGCCTTCGTGGCGGCGCATCCGGTGGTGGTGGAGTGGTTGGTGCAAACCGCGCGCAGCTACATCTTCACCACCGCCGCGCCGCCAGCGCTGGCGCACGCGCTGCTCACCAGCCTGGACCTGATCGAGGGCAAGGAGGGCGAGCGCCGCCGTGCACAGCTGGAGCTGCTGCAAGCCCAGTTGGTGGACGGCTTGCGGCCATTGGCTGAAGCCCGCGGCTGGCAGCTGCCGCGCAGCGACACGCCCATCCAGCCGCTCATCGTGGGCGACAACCAAGCCGCGCTGGACCTTGCCGCTCGGCTCGACGCCGCCGGCATCCGCGTGCCCGCCATCCGCCCGCCCACGGTGGCGCCCGGCACCGCACGCCTGCGCATCACCCTGTGCGCCGACCACACCACCCAAGACATCGACACCCTGATCGCTGCGCTTTCATGACCCGCTTGTTCTTCGTCACCGGCACCGACACCGAAATCGGCAAGACCACCACCACCGCCGCACTCACGCACTGGGCCGCGGGCCAGGGCCTGCGCGCGGCCGGCCTCAAGCCCGTGGCCGCGGGCCAAGAGCAGGTCGATGGCCATTGGGTCAACGAAGACGTGCTGGCCCTGCACGCCGCCCAGCGCGCGGGCCTGACGCTCGAGCAGGTCGGCCCGATCCAGCTGAAGACGCCCTGCGCCCCCCACCTGGCCGCGCGCCTGGAGGGCACGGCCATTCGCCGCGAGGCCGTGCTGGCCGCCGTGCGCGCGCCGCTGGCCCAGTTGGACCTGGCCTTTGTCGAAGGCGTGGGCGGCTGGCGCGTGCCGCTGGACGAACAAGCCGGCTGGGACAGCGCCGACTTCGCGCGCGAGCTGGCTGCGCCGGTCGTCTTGGTCGTCGGCCTGCGCCTGGGCTGCATCAACCACGCCCTGCTCACGGCCGAGGCCATTGCCGCGCGCGGCCTGACCCTGGCCGGCTGGGTCGGCAACACCGTGGACGCCGGCATGCTGCAACACGCCGACAATCTCGCCACTCTGAAGGCGCTGCTGCCCGCCCCGTGTTTAGGCGCCGTGCCCCGACTCCAACACCCGACCCCGTCCGCCGTCGCGGCCTGCCTCGACGCGGAACTGCTGAAGAAAGTGCTGCTCACGCCATGAACTCATGGATGACCGAGATGACGGGCTTCCGCACCGCCCGAGATGCTGTGAGAGTTGCGCCTGCCGGGTGGAGCGGTCGTGCCAGGGCGGTGTTGGTGGCGGTGGGCTGGGGGCTAGCGGCCGCAGGCGGAATGGCCGGCACCTTGCAGATCGAGGGCCGGTGGCGCGACGACGGTACCTTGCAGGTCAGCTATACCCCGCCAGACGGGGTGCGCACGCTGGAGTTGAACCATACGCCCGAGGTGAAGGCCTGGTGGGGCCGCCAGGTGATGGCGGCCGACTCCTGCACCGTGCTGGAGGGCTTGACCCTGCGCTTGGCAGCGGGCTGTCGTCGGGCCACCCTGCGGGTGCAGCCGCAACTGCTGGCCGCCAACGCCCAGTACGAGCCCGCCCAGCCCGTGGGCGATCCCGAAGCGCCGGTTGGGGTTGTGGCTTTCTTGGGCGCCTATGCCGCACCCGTGGCCGGTCACGGCCTGCGCTGGGTGTGGCATCCGCCCCAAGGCGGTGAGGTGCTGTGGCAGGGGCGATGGGCCAAACAGCGGCTCACGCAGTGGTTCAGCGCGAAGGAGGTGGATGCGGCTCTGGCTCAACGCCAACACGGGGGTGCTTGGCTGTCGGCGGTGGGGGCCCATCAGATGGCGTACCTGGGGCGCGCCCCTTCTCAATCCTTCGGAGCCGGCCGCTTGGTGTGGGACCCCCGGCTGGACGCTGACCGCCGGACGCTCATTCTGGACACCTTGACCCGCACCACGGCTCGCCTGACGCGGGCGTATGGAGTGGGCATGGCCGGGCCCGCGGGCGTGGTCGTGGCCTTGAGCGACCGGCCCGGCTACCACGGCGATACCGACGGTGGCAGGATGATGCGCTTGCGCTTGGCGCAAACGGCGCGCGACGGCGATGCGGGTTGGCTGCGGGGATTTGTCTCGCACGAAGTGGTGCACTGGTGGAACGCGGGCCGTTACACCACGGACCACACCGAGCCTTGGCTGCACGAAGGCCACGCGGAGTGGATGGCCCTTCTCTTGGGGCTAGAGCAAGGCTGGATGGATTTGGCCACTGTGCAGCGCGCCGCGCAGGGGGCTGTGCAAGCCTGCGTCGACTTGGCCGGCGGGCTCACCCTGGCCCAAATGGCCGCCAATCGCAACCAGGGCATATACACCTGTGGGGTGGCCTTGCTGGTTCTGGCGCAAGCGCACCGGCGCGCGGCCGAGCCGGGCGTGTCGCTGGTGGAACAGTTGGCCAGCTTGCACCGCCTGGATCCCCATTTGAGCCGGCGCAGCTTGGTGGCCTGGGGCGGCGCTCAGGCCCTGGCCCCCTGGTGGCTTGGTCCGGAGCAAGCTTTGGGGCCGCCCCTTCGTCACCACCTGGAGCAGCTGGGCTTGTTCAACCGCCAAACCGTGGCCGAGGCGGCGCTTTCCCCGCGAGACAGCCAACAGTGGCTAGGCGCCTTGATGGCTGCCGACTGCCAAGGCGTCAGCTTTTACAGCTTCGACCACGAGGTGCAACTGGCGCCCAACGGCACCATGCGATGCGTCAGTTGGCCATTGGAAGGCGCGCTACGGCGCATCGAGGGCGTGCCGGTTTTCGGTCGCTTGGCGTCGGCCCACGAGGCCTTGGTGCGCGCCTGCGCCACCGGGCCCACCTACCGGCTGGGCTTTGGGGACGGCAGCGAACGCAAGGCGACCTGCCCGGCCACCTTGCCGCCGGCCCCTGACTTGGTGCGCTGGGCCGTGGTGCCCGACGCCTGGCGCCGCTTGCTCTCGTTAGCGCCCGCAGCGCCCTGACAATGCTGGGCTGGGCCGCGCCGCCGAATGATGGGGCGCGCGCCCGTTCTTCCTGATGCCGACGATGAAAGTGCTGCTCACGCCATGAACGCTCCCGTGCAACCCATCCACCTGCACCGCCCCGTGAAAACCGCATCGGCGACGGGCCGTTCCCGAGCCGATGGCGCCCCCGTGGGGTGTGACGAAGCGGCAGCGAAGGCTGGGGGCGTCCATGCAGGCGACTGGACGGTGGCCGAGATCGAGGCGCTGTTCGCGCTGCCCTTCGCCGACCTGATGCACCGCGCGCAGACCGTGCACCGCGAGCACCACAACCCCAACGAGGTGCAGCTCAGCACCCTGCTCAGCATCAAGACCGGCGGTTGCGAAGAAGACTGCAAGTACTGCCCCCAATCGGCCCACTACGACACCGGCCTGGACGCCGACAAGCTGATGGACCTGGCCGAGGTCAAGAGCGCGGCCGAGGCCGCGAAGGCCAGCGGCGCCACGCGCTTTTGCATGGGCGCGGCCTGGCGCAGCCCCAAAGAGCGTCACATGGAGCAGCTGATGGCCATGGTGCGCGAGGTCAAGGGCCTGGGCCTGGAGACCTGCGTGACCGCGGGCATGCTGCAGCCCTCGCAGGCCCAGCAGCTCAAGGACGCCGGGCTGGACTACTACAACCACAACCTCGACACCTCGCCCGAGTTCTACGGCGAGATCATCACCACCCGCACCTACCAAGACCGCCTGGACACCCTGGCCGCCGTGCGCGAGACGGGCATGAAGGTCTGCTGCGGCGGCATCGTGGGACTGGGCGAAAGCCGCACCCAACGCGCCGGCCTGGTGGCCCAGCTGGCCAACCTGAACCCGCCGCCCGAGTCGGTGCCCATCAACAACCTGGTGCAGGTCGAAGGCACGCCGCTGGCCGGCACGGCCGAGCTGGACCCCTTCGAGTTCGTGCGCACCATCGCCGTGGCCCGCATTGCCATGCCAGCAAGCATGGTGCGCCTGAGCGCCGGCCGCGAAGCCATGCCCGAAAGCCTGCAAGCCCTGTGCTTCTTGGCCGGCGCCAACAGCATCTTCTACGGCGACAAGCTGCTGACCACCGGCAACCCGCAGGCCGAGGCCGACAAGGCCTTGTTGCAGCGTTTGGGCATGGCGGTGCAGGAAGTCGCCGCCGGCTGAGCTTGACCCCAGCACCCGCGCGCACGCCCCAACTGCGCCTGGCGCGGGCCAGCGACGCCGAGGCCTGCGCCGCCTTGGTGCGGGCGCTGAGCCCGGCGTTTTACGCGCACCCCGACGGGCGTGACACCGAGCCGTTCTTGGCGTCGATCGCTGCCGAGCGCCAGGCGCACTACATCGCTGGTTACCGCTACTGGGTGGCCGAGGTCGACCGCGCCCTTGTGGGTTTGGCGGCCGCGCGGCCGCCGCAGCACGTGTTCCACCTCTTCGTGGATGCGGCCTGGCAAGGCCAGGGCCTGGGCCGTCGGCTGATGCAGGCCTTGGTGGACGGCTTCGACCCAGCCCAAGCGGCCACCGTGAACGCCAGCTTGGCGGCCCAAGCCTTCTACGCCTGCTGGGGCTTCGAGCCCGACGGCCCTGCGCAGTGTCAGCATGGCGTCCGCTACCAGCCCATGCGCAGGCCCGCGACGTGAGCCCAGTCGCCATCGCTCACTGCGCGCGGACCGGACGTTGGCCATTGGGCCGCATGATCTTGGGCCTTCCGCGCGGGACCGCCCCATGACCCTGCCCTCCGGCTTCGACCTGCCCGACCTGATGGCCCTGGCCGCCACCCTGGGTTTGGCCAGCGGCCTGCGCCTTTACGCCGTGGTCTTCTTCACCGGCCTGGCAGGGCGCTTGGGCTGGGTGGAGCTGCCGCCGGGTTTGGTGCTGCTGCAGTCGCCCATGGTGCTGGCCGGCAGCGCTGTCTTGATGGCGGTGGAGTTCCTGGCGGACAAGGTGCCTTGGGTCGATTCCGTGTGGGACGCGGTGCACACCTTCGTTCGAATCCCGGCCGGCGCGGCGCTGGCCTACGGGGTGTTTGGCGGCGGCGACGCGCAGGCCTGGGCGCTGCTGGCGGCACTGGCGGGGGGCACGCTGGCGGCCAGCGCGCACGCGGCCAAGGCCAGCACGCGCGCCGCGGTCAACCACTCGCCCGAGCCCTTCAGCAACTGGGCCTTGTCGCTGGGCGGCGACGCCGTCGTGCCCGCGCTGCTGTGGCTGGGCTGGGCGCACCCGTTCTGGGCCCTGGGCGTGGTGCTGCTGCTGGCCCTGGCCATGGTGGGCCTGGCCTGGGCGCTGTGGCGTTTCATCGGCCGCTTGTGGCGCCGTGGGCGCCCGGAGCCGCAGCGATGAGCTGGCTGGCGATCAAGGTCGCCGTCACCGCCGCGCTGGTGGTGGCCATCGGCGAGGTGGCGCGCCGCAGCGACCGGCTGGGTGGCTTGGTGGCCGCCTTGCCCTGGGTCACCGTGCTGGCCTTGGTGTGGATGCAGGCCGAGGGCCAACCCGCCGAGAAACTGGCCCGGCACGCGCAGTACACCTTCTGGTATGTGGTGCCCACGCTGCCGATGTTCTTGCTGTTCTCCTGGTTTCTGATGCGCTGGGGCTTTTGGCCGGCCTTGCTGGCCAGTGTGGCCTTCACGGCCCTGCTGTTCTTGGCCTGGGCCTGGGTGTTGCGGCACTGGGGCATCGAGCTGCTCTGAGCGGCCCAGCGCCGATACTGCCGCCCTTGGCGACGCGCACCCGGCGTCCCGCACCAACAAAAACCCTCCCACAAGGAGCGCCGATGTTTTCCAAGATCCTGATCGCCAACCGCGGTGAGATCGCCTGCCGCGTGGCCGCCACCGCCCGCCGGATGGGCATCCAAACCGTGGCCGTTTACTCCGAGGCCGATGCCGACGCGCAGCACGTCAAAGCCTGCGACGAGGCCGTCTGCGTGGGCGGCGCCGCCCCGCGCGACTCCTACCTGCAATGGCAGCGCATCTTGGAGGCCGCCAAGGCGACCGGCGCGCAGGCCATCCCCCCGGGTTATGGCTTCCTGAGCGAGAACGAGGCCTTTGCGCAGGCCTGCGCCGATGCCGGCTTGGTCTTCATCGGCCCGCCGGCCAGCGCCATCCAGGCCATGGGCCTGAAGGCCCAGAGCAAGCGCCTGATGGAGGCTGCGGGTGTGCCCCTGGTGCCCGGCTACCACGGCGCCGACCAAGACCCAGCGCTGCTCAAGCGCGAGGCCACGCGCATCGGCTACCCCGTGCTCATCAAGGCCAGCGCCGGCGGCGG
>NZ_JAPZSY010000123.1 GCF_027532025.1 Inhella sp.
GCGGTGTTCGAGGATTCAGTCTCATCGAGGCCATGGTGTGCTGCAGCATCGCCGCCGTGTTGCTGGCGGCTGCCGTGCCAGCCACTGGGCGCCTCATGGAGCGGCAACGAGAGCAGGGTGAAGTGGCGCAGTTCCGCGTCCACGTCCAGCACGCCCGGCTGCACGCGCTGGGCAACGGCGCCAGCGTGCACCTGCGCTTCCACGAGAGCGCGCAGGGCAGTGGCTACACGGTTCACCAGGGTCCACGCGATGGCTGCGCGCTGGACGAGGCCGGCGAGGTGCGCTGCGTCAGCGACGCCGAACTGCTGACCGCCGAGTGGCTGCCCGCTCAACGGGGGGTGCGCCTGAGCGCCAATGTGGCCCGCATGAGCTTTGACTCGGGCGGCATGACCGTCACACCCACGGGGAGCGTTTCATTCGTCGACCGAGATGGCCGCGGGCAGCGGGTGGTCGTGGCGCTCACAGGCCGCCTGCGCACGGAGGCCCTGTGAGACGCCCGGCTCATCAGCGCGGTTTCACGCTGGCGGAGCTCTGCATTGCGCTGAGCATCGCGGGCATCCTGGCCACCGTGGCCTACCCCAGCTATGCCGACGCGGTTCACCGCAGCCGTCGGGCCGATGCTTGGTCGGCACTGGCCGCCGTGCAACTGGCTCAGGAACGCCACCGCAGCGAACACACGCGCTACGCCGATGCCCTCGACACGCTGGCGCTCGGCGCTCGCTCGGCGGCGGGCCACTACGAGGTGCGCGTTCTGGCCGCCGATCGACAGGGCTACACCTTGGAGGCCCGCCCCGTGGCGGAGTCGCCGCAAAGCAAAGACGGCACCTGCCAGCGACTGCGCTTGGTTGTGGAAGCCAACCGCCAACGGCAACAAGCGTGGAGCGCGAGCGGCGATGAAAGCAGCCGCCGCTGTTTCGCCGCATGAACGGGACACGCGGCATGACCTTGGTGGAACTGCTCGTCGGCCTGACCGTCTCGCTGTTTCTCATGGCGGGCGCCGCCGCCCTGATGACCCAGCAGTTGCACGAACACCGGCGGATGCTGGCCCAAACCCAACTGCAAGCCGACCTTCGAGCCTTGCAAGTGCTGCTGCGGCGAGAGTTGCGCCAAGCCGGCGCTTGGGGCGAGCCGGGCGCCTGGCTGTGGACGCCCGAAACCGGCACGCCACGCGCCAACCCCTACGACACCATCGAAGTCCGGGCGGGCGAACTCCGTTTCGCGAGCAGCCAAGCGGTCAGCGACCCCACCCAACGCGAAGACCAGCGCCTGGACGATGCCGATCGCAAGGCCCTGCGGTGGCGCGGTGCAACCCTCGAATTCCGAACCGACGGAGGTCGCTTCCAGCCGCTCAACGATCCATCGTCCGTGGCCGTGCGACGCTTTGAAGCAGACCAAGAAGCCGTGGTCATGGACGCCGAACTGACCTGCGCTCAACCTTGCGGGTCCACCGCCCAATGCCCGCCCCGCGTCACGGTTCGGACCCTGCGCGTCCAAATCGACGTCGAGGCCGTCAGCGACCCCCGCGTGCGACGGTCTGTGGACTGGCG
The DNA here is from genome assembly GCF_027532025.1 of Inhella sp. Classification (GTDB taxonomy): domain Bacteria; phylum Pseudomonadota; class Gammaproteobacteria; order Burkholderiales; family Burkholderiaceae_C; genus Inhella. The sequence continues at coordinate 1,548 of NZ_JAPZSY010000123.1, forward strand.
CATCCCCATCGACAGCCCTGGAGTGGAGGGCCAATGCGCCGCCTGACCCTCGCCCCCAGCAGGACTCAGGGCCTGTCCACCTTGGTCACCTTGTTGGGCCTGTTCTTGCTCACGGCCCTGGCCACGGCCTACGCCAACCGCCACCTGCTGATCGAGCACCGCATGGCGCGGGTCATGCAGGACGACGCCCGCGCGCAGGCGGCGGCGGCTTGGGGGGCCGAGCGCGCGCTGGGCTTGCTGAATGCCGGCGCCATCGACGACCGCTGCCAATGGCCCCGCGGCGGGGATGCGGGCACACCGGCGGCCGAACGCTGGCTCCGCCGCCCTGCGACTGGTCCGTGGACCCTGCTGCCTGCGAATGCCGCCATGGTCTGCGATGCCATCGCCGACGAACGCTGGGACTGTCGCTGCGCTGGGCCTGGGTCATCGGTGCCGCTGCGCGACACCCCACCGCAGCGCACGCAGTCGCTGAAAGTGGAATTGCAGCCCATGGCCGACCACCCCGACGTGCTGCGCCTGCTGGTGTTGGGCTGTGCCCAGGGCAGTGCCGAGTGCCGCACCGACCTTCCCCAGGGCTCCATCGCCCGCCAGCAAGCACGGCACAGCCCCCTGCAACAGCACGTGGGTTGGCTCCCCGCCCTGCGCCAATTGCCGGCCAGCGCCCTGATGGTCCAGGGCGCGGTGGACCTGGGCGACGGCTTGCTGCTCAGCAACGAGGACCCCAGCACCCAGGGCCTGGCCTTGCACGCGGGAGGGGCCGTGACGGGATCCACCGCTGGTCTCGTCGGGCCACCCGGCAGCCTGCCTGCCGAACGTTGGTTGGGCCGCGACCCCAGCCTGCAGGACCTGGGCGACGACGGCTTGCGCCGCCGACTGTTCGGTCGCCGCGCCGGCGCCGGCGAGACCCCGCCCGGCTTGCACCGCATCGCCTGCGCAACGCCGTGCACCGCCGAGGCCGTGACGAGCGCCTGGCGGCGGGGGCACCGATGGGTCCAGGTCGATGGCGACCTAGAGCTCGACACCCCCGTGGACTGGGGCGATGCCTCGCGCCCTCTGCTGCTCTCCGTGGAAGGCCACTTGCGTTGGAGCGGCGGCGGCCGCTTCGTGGGCGCCCTGCTCGTGGGGGGCGACGCCCAGCTCGGCGGGCAAGCGTGGCAAACCGAGGGCGCGCTGGTGGTGAGCGGCGGGCTTCGCGCCGACCGCCAGGGCCGCGTGCGGCACGACCGCGCGGTCCTGTTGCGCCTGCAGCGCGAGGCCGGCAGCTTCGTGCGCTTGCCAGGTGGTCGGTGGCCCGCAGCATGAACCGATATCGACACCGCGGCGCCACACTGGTCGAGGCCTTGATCGCCTTGCTGGTGATGGGCATGGGAATGCTGGGCACGCTGGCACTGCAAAGCCGGCTCCGCATGGCGGCCGACGACAGCCGGCAACGCGCCGAGGCCACCCAGTGGGCGCTCGAACACTGGGACCAACTGCAATCCGAATGGACGCTGCGTGGCGCTGCAGCGCTGACCGACTCCGCGGCCCACCAAGCCAAGTTCGGGGCCGATTACGAACTGACCCGGCAGGTGACGGCCCAGCCTGGCGGGTGGGACATCGACCTGACCGTGCGTTGGCAAGGCCGTGACGCAGCGCAGCGCCTGCGTTGGCAAGGGAGCCTCGCAACCGGCTCTGCGCTGTGGACCGCGGCACTCGCCCAAGGCCCCGCCGACGGCATGGCTTGGCTGGATGGCGGCCACCGAACCGGCGCATGGCCGGCCGACACGCGCCGCGTTGGCCCGGGCGCCAGCCTCTGGCAGCCCGATGGCGCCCACGCTTGGGCGTGGCGCCTGGACCATCGCCAGGCCGCCATCACGCACCGCTGCGAGCTGGGCGGCCACCCCACTGACCAGCAGCTCGAATCGGCTGACCCCAAGGTGTGCACTGCGCTGCCGCAGCCCATGGTGTGGGTGACCGGACACGTGCTGACCGATCCCGACACGGCCATGCCGGACTTCGGCATGCAAGCCACGCTGAGCAGTCACCCCCATCCCGTGCCCCCCAGCTGCTGGACGCGTCGACGCGCCGACGCCACCCGCTACCTGTGCCTCATCGCGCTGCGCACCCCCGACACGGCCGACCCCTTGGCCTATTGGAGCGGTCGCACCGAACTCACCGGCCTGCCCTGGGGTGTTGATGGATGGCGCGTGTGTCGGTTCAGCGTGGACCGAGATGGCAATGGCCGCATCGACAACGACGAGCACCCGGCCGACTACGCGCGGGTTCTCGCGAGCCTGGGCCAGCAACATTTTTTGCTGCGGCGCGCCGGCCGCCCCTGCCCCACCGAGCACACGGCGGCCCATCAGCCCTGACATCAGCCCTGACATCAGCCCTGAAGTCCACCCCTGAGCGGCCCATAGACTGGCGGCATGGCCCGTTTCGCTGCGCTCCCAACGCCCACGTCGCCGCCGGTCGGCACCCCGCTGTCCGACGAAGCGGCCATGCGCCTGGCGCTGGCCTGGGCCGAGCAGGCCATCGGGCTCTCCGACCCCAACCCGCGCGTGGGCTGCGTGCTGCTCGATGCCAGCGGTGGCTTCGTCGGCGCAGGACACACCCAGGCGGCGGGGCAGGCCCACGCCGAGGTCATGGCCCTGCGCCAAGCCGCCGAGCGCGGCCTGGCGGTACGCGGCGGCACCGCCATCGTCACGCTGGAACCCTGCGCGCACCACGGCCGAACGCCACCTTGTTGCGACGCCCTGCTCGCCGCTGGCATCGCGCGCGCCGTGATCGCGGTGGAGGACCCCAACCCGCTGGTCGGTGGGCAGGGACTGGCCCGAATGGCCGCGGCCGGGGTGACCATCACCCGTGGGGTCTTGGCTGACGAGGCTGCGGCCTTGAACGTTGGCTTCCTGCACCGCATGCGAACCGGCCGCCCCTGGGTTCGCATGAAATGGGCGGCCAGCCTGGATGGCTTCACCGCCCTGCCCGACGGCACCAGCCGTTGGATCACCGGCCCGGAGGCCCGGCGCGATGGGCAGTGGTGGCGACGCCGGGCGGGCGCGGTGCTCACCGGCATCGGCACCGTGCTGGCCGACGACCCCCGACTGGACGTTCGCGATTGGCCGACGGCTCGGCAACCGCTGCGGGTGGTGCTGGACACCGCGGGACGCCTGCGCCGCGAAGCCCGCGTGCTGGCCGCGCCAGGCGATTGCCTGCATGTGCACGGCCCCCACGGCTCGGCGGTGGGCGATGCCTGGTGTGCGCCCTTGGACGCCACGGGCCGCATCGACGGTGCCGCCGTTTTGGCCGAGTTGGGCCGCCGAGGTGTCAACGAATTGCACATCGAGGCCGGCGCCACGCTGAACGGCGCCTGGCTGGCGGCGGGTTGGGTGAACGAACTGCTGGTCTACATCGCCCCCAAGCTCCTCGGGCAAGGCCGGGGTGTGGCCGCCAGCCCATTCGCCTGGCCCCTGGACGACGCGCACCGATGGCATTGGCTGGAATGCACCCCGGTGGGAGCCGACCTTCGCCTGCGGCTTCAGGCCCCCGGGTAACCCCGAACCTACAATCGCGCCCTTATGCCCATGTCCCCCGTGCCCGAACTGGTGGCCGATCTGGCCGCTGGCCGAATGGTCGTGCTGATCGACGATGAAGACCGCGAGAACGAGGGCGACCTGGTTCTCGCAGCCGACCACGTCACGCCCGAAGCCATCAACTTCATGGCCCGCTACGGCCGCGGCCTGATCTGCCTGACTCTCACCCGTGAACGCTGCGAGCGCCTGCAACTGCCGCCCATGGCCACGCGCAACGGCACCCAACATGGCACCGCCTTCACGGTGTCCATCGAGGCGGCCACCGGGGTCACCACCGGCATCAGCGCTGCCGACCGCGCACGCACGGTGCAGGCCGCCGTGGCGCGCGATGCTCGGGCGAGCGATCTGGTGCAACCGGGCCACATCTTCCCCTTGCAAGCGCAAGACGGTGGCGTGCTCATGCGCGCGGGCCACACCGAAGCCGGCTGCGACCTCGCCCGCATGGCCGGTTGCACACCGGCCGGGGTGATCTGCGAAATCATGAACGACGACGGCACCATGGCGCGGCTGCCGGATCTGGAAAAGTTCGCGGCCGAGCACGGGCTCAAGATCGGCACGATTGCCGATCTCATCGAATACCGCAGCCGCAACGAAAGCCTCATCGAGGTGCGCGGCGAGCGCACCATGGCCACGCGCCACGGCGCGTTCGACGCCACCTTGTTCGCCGACCGCACGGGCGCCCAGCACCTGGCGCTGCGCCGGGGCCGCTGGCACGCCAGCGACACGGTGCTGGTGCGGGTGCACGAGCCCTTGTCGGTGTTCGACCTGCTCGACGCCAACGCCTGCGGGCACAGCTGGGGCCTTGACGACGCCTTGGCCACCTTGGCCGCAGCCCCTGCGGGCGTGGCCGTGCTGCTGAACGTGGGCGATGCCGCTGCCGACCTGCCCGGTCGTTTTGCCGGCGAAAGTCGCGGCGCACCGCGCACCGGCAACATGGACCTACGCACCTACGGCGTGGGCGCACAAATCCTGCGCCACCTTGGTGTGCAGCGCATGGAGTTGCTCGGCAGCCCGCGTCGCATGCCCAGCATGGTGGGCTACAACCTCGAGGTCGTGGGCTTTCGTCCCTTCGCTGCCGGAGCCGCTGATGCAGGGCGCTGACCAAGGCCAGGCCGTGGCGCTCGACGGCCGTGGCATTCGGGTGGGCCTCGTGCGCGCCCGCTTCAACGACGGCATCACACGCGCCCTGCAGGAAGCCTGCGAAGCGGAGCTGACCCGCCTGGGTGCCACGGTGGCCGCCCGCATCGAAGTGGGCGGCGCGCTCGAAGTGCCGCTGGCGCTGCAAGCTCTGGCCCGGCGCGGTGGCGTGGATGCCTTGGTGGCTTTGGGCTGCATCATCCGCGGCGAGACCTACCACTTCGAGCTCGTGGCCAACGAAAGCGGCGCCGGCGTGACCCGCGTCGGCTTGGACGCTGGCCTGCCCATCGCCAACGTGATCCTGACCGTCGAGAACGACGCGCAAGCTTGGGCGCGCATCGACAAAGGCCGCGACGGCGCCCAAGTGGCCGTCGAAATGGCCCAACTGCTGAAGTTCCTGCGCATGGAGATGCCCTCTTGAACGCCCCCCGCACGTCCAACCGCTCCGCGCGCCGCCAGTCCCGCCAAGTCGCCCTGCAGGGCCTTTATCAATGGCTGCTCAGCGGCGACGACGCTGGCGCCATCGATGCCCACCTGCGCGAGCAGCCCGGTTACGCCAAGTGCGACCAAGGCCATCTGGACTTGCTGCTGCACGGCTGCATCCGCGAAGCCGCCGTGCTGGACGGCCTTTTGACTGGGCACGTCGACCGACCGACCAAGGAGCTTTCGCCCATCGAGCACGCCGTGCTGATGCTGGGGGCCTTTGAGCTTCAACACTGCATCGACGTGCCCTACAAGGTCGTGATCAACGAGGGCGTCGAGCTGGCCAAGACCTTCGGCGGTACCGATGGGCACAAGTACGTCAACGGCGTGTTGGACCGCGTGGCCGCCCAAGTGCGGCGCGTCGAGGTCGCAGCCGCCCGCCAAGCGCCCCAGCCCCGCCGGACGTGATCCCGCCTGTCGCGTATCGCCTACCCGTTCGCGTCTACTGGGAAGACACCGACGCGGGCGGCGTCGTGTATCACGCCAACTACCTTCGCTTTCTGGAGCGCGCTCGCACCGAATGGTTGCGCGCCTTGGGCGTCGACCAGGATGCCGAGCGCCAGCGCAGCGGCCGTGTTTTCGTGGTGCACCACGTGGACGCGCATTACCTCAAGCCCGCGCGCTTGGACGACCTCCTCGAGGTGCGCGTGGGCGTGTCCGAGGCCCGATCCGCCAGCGTGGTGTTTGGCCAAAGCATCTGGCGCGGCGACATCGAATTGCTGCGCGCCCGCATCCGTGTGGCCTGTGTGGACACCGAGCATTTCCGGCCCCAGCGCCTCGACCCCGACCTCTTGCAACGCTTGCACGCCCCGACCCACACTGCAACCCGGCCATGAACCAAGACCTTTCGATCTTCGCCCTGGTGGCCCAGGCCAGCCTCATCGTGCAACTGGTGATGGCCTCGCTGCTCATCGTCTCGATCGCCAGTTGGAGCGTCATCTTCAGCAAGCTCTTTGGCCTGGCCAAGGTGCGCAAGGCCAACGACGCTTTCGAGCAGGAGTTCTGGAGCGGGCGCAACCTCAACGAGCTGTACCAAGGCGTCAGCCACAAGAACGCCGAGGCACCCTTGGCCCGCATCTTCGCCGCCGGCATGCGCGAGTTCCTGAAACTGCGGGAGCGGCGCGTGACCGATACCAGTGCCATGCTCGACGGCGCCCGGCGCGCCATGCGGGCCAGCTACCAGCGCGAGGTCGATGCGCTGGAAAGCAACTTGTCCTTCCTGGCCTCGGTCGGCTCGGTGTCGCCCTATGTGGGGCTGTTCGGCACCGTGTGGGGGATCATGCACGCCTTCGTCGGCCTGTCCAACCTCACCCAGGTCACGCTGGCCACGGTGGCGCCGGGCATCGCCGAAGCCTTGGTGGCCACGGCCATCGGCCTGTTCGCTGCCATCCCTGCGGTGATCGCCTACAACCGCTTTGCGCGTCAGATCGACCGCAGCGCCATCACCTTGGAAACCTTCATCGAAGAGTTCTCCAACATCCTGCAGCGCAACGCCAGCCAACCGGCACAAGGAGCCTGACATGCCAGGCGTTGCAGGTCGCAGCGGTCGACGCCGCACGATCAACGAGATCAACATGGTCCCGTTCATCGACGTGATGCTCGTGCTGCTGATCATCTTCATGGTCAGCGCGCCACTGATCACCACCGGCGTGGTGGACCTGCCCAGCGTGGGCAAGAGCAAGCAGCAGCCCGATCGGGTGCTGCAAGTCATCGTCAAACAGGACGGCAGCCTGCAGCTCAAGCAAGACAAGGCCGAGGCCCAGGATGTCACGCTGGCCCGCATCGCCGAACGCGTGCTGCAGGCCCAGGCGGGCAACACCAACACCCCTGTCGTCATCCAGGCCGACCGCCAGGTCAAGTACGAGGCCGTGGTGGACGTGATGGACCGCCTGCAACGCGCTGGCGTGGCCCGCGTCGGCTTGGCGGTTCGACAAGGCAAGGCCCCCTGAGCGCCACCATGCACGCCCTGCCCTGGCGCCCCTCGCAGACCGACGGCTTGGGTCGCGGTGTCGGCTTGGCGCTGCTGGCGCACGCGATGCTGCTGGTGGCCTTGAAGTTTGGGCTGGATTGGCGAACGCAAACCCAAGAGCCTGCCTTCGAAGCGGAGTTGTGGGCCACCGTGCCACGCGCCGCGGCGCCCCCGCTCGAGACGCCGCCGCCCCCGGATCCCACGCACACGCCGGCGCCCACCCCACCGGCCCCCGACGAAGCTGCACTGCAAGCGCAGCGCGAGGCCGACATCCGCTTGGAAAAGGAACGCGAGCGCCAAGCGCGCGAGCGCGCTGAGCAGACGCGACTGGAGAAAGCGCGGCGCGAGCGCGAAGCCAAGGCCCGCGAAGAGCGCCTTCAAGCTGAAAAGATAAAACGCGAAAAGGCCCAGCAGGAAAAAGCTCGCGCTGAACAAGAAAAGATCGAACAAGCCCGCGATGCCAAACGTCAACAAGAACGGGCCGATGCACAGCGCGAAAAACTGCGCCAAGAACAGCTGCGACGCATTCAGGGCATGGCGGGCGGGACGGGGGGTCCTCAGGCCACCGGCAACGCCGAAGTGAGCGCCGGGCCCAGCGCCAGCTACGCGGGGCGCGTCATGGCGCGCGTGCGCCCGAACATCCGTCCCCCCAAAGACTTTCCACGCGAACTGGTGACCGACGTGTTGGTGCGCTGCGCCAGCGACGGCACCATCCTCTCGGCCACCATCCGACGCAGCAGTGGCAACGCGGAGTGGGACGAGTGGGCGCTTAGGGCGGTGCTGGCCACCGCCACGCTGCCGCGAGACACCAACGGAACCGTGCCAAAGGAAATGGTCATCGGCATTCGCCCGAACGAGTGAGCCGGCGGGTGCGCCAGGCATCCACACTGAGGCCACCCGGCCCCCAGAACGCCAGCGCCAGCAGCAGCGCTCCCCAAAGCTGGTGCTGCACCCACGCAGCAGGCGCCACTTCGGGCAGGCTGATCACCGCCACCGCATTCACCACCGACAGACCCAAGGCGGCCAGGCGACCACCCCAACCCAGCAGCAGCATCACGGGCAACACCAACTCGCCCCCGGTGCCCAGCCAAGCCGCCAACCCGGGGCTCAAAACGGGCACGGCGTACTCGTTTTCAAACAAGGCCAGGGTGGTTTCCCAGTCGCGAACCTTGGTCAACCCGGAGAACCAAAACGCCCAGGCCACGACGAAGCGCGCCCACAACGCCAAGGCGGCTTGTGCCCCACCCAGAGCCAGGTCGAGCGCCACCCCACGCGGCCACCGGGGCCCGGCACTGGGCAGCGCGCCCGGGTCGCTGAGCACGCGCCACATCCAGCGCAAAGGGGGCAAGAACCCACGATCGGGGCTCGCAAGCGGGGCATTCACTGACATGGCATCTCCAAAGGTCGATGCCCACAGTCGCGCTCGATAGGGGCTGCCTTACACCACGTCCTGGCACCAATCCCGACCCGCAGCCCGGGCCAACCAACCCGCCAAGTCGAAATCTGGGTGCTCGGCCAGGGTCAAATCCAGGGCAGCCGCCAAGCTCGGCGCCTGCGCCAGCGCCTCCAGCCAGCGGGCGCCAGCGGGCGATACGGGGCCCCACGCGGGCCGCCAACCCTGGCGCCACACCAACACGTGGCCCGACCAAGGCTCGAGCGGCCCTGGCGGGTCGTCGCTGGCCGGCACGTCCACCTGGGCGGCCGGCCAGGCGTGGGGCTCGGCCAGAGCCGGCAGGTGGTGCACCGACAGATGGGCGCTCAGCCGCAGCCGCAACGCATCGGCCGGCCGCTCGGACAGCCGTTGCCACAGGCTGGGGGGTGGCGCTGCTTCATCGGGCGCGCCCGCCAGTCGGTGCAACGCGAGGTCGAGCCGCGTCAAGTCGATGGGCAGCAACTCCATGCCCGGCACGGTGGCCAAGAACGCGGGCAAATCCAGCCCCCACTCGGCGGCATCGCCCCGCTCCGGCGGGTGGGCCCGGGCGTAGGCCCAAGCCAAGCCAGCGAAGTCATCGCCCAGCCAAGCGCTCAGGCGGGGGGCGGCAACGGCCAGAGCGCGCACGCTCAGCGCCTTGGCGTTCTCGCGGTAGATCTGCAAGCCGCGCGCCAGATCCAGGCCCGGCAAGGCGCGACAACCGGCCTCGGCGACCACCGAGACCTCGGGCGGCGCCGAGCCCCACAGCGCGCGCAGCAGCAGGTCCTGACCGCTCATGCCTGGCTTTGGGCGTCGGCCCGCTCGGCTTGGGCCAACAAGGTGTCCAGCGCCGGGATGTCGGTGTCCCACTCGATGAGCGCGGGCAGCGGGCCGAGCACGCGCACCGCATGGCGATGCAAAGCCCAAACCGGGTCGCTCACCGGGCTGCCATGGTCGTCGATGGCCACCCCCGCCACGTCGGCATGGCCGGCCACATGGAGTTGACCCACGCTGCCCAGCCGCAGCGCATCCACCCACGCGCAAGCGCTGGCCAGGGGATCGACCTCGGCTCGGTTCTTGGCGTTGACCATCAGGTTGTTGAGGTCCAGGAGCAGCCCACACCCCGTGGCGGCGGTCAAAGCATTGAAAAACTCGGGCTCGGCGATGGTGTCGCTCTCCCAGGCCAGGTAAGCACTCAGGTTTTCGACCAACAGGGGTCGGCGGAGCCGGTCTTGCACCTGGTGCACGTGGCGCACGAGTCGGCGCAGGCTGTCGTCGTCGAACGCGATGGGCAACAAGTCCAGGCCGTGCAGGGTGGGGCCCTCGGTGCGCGCGAAACAGGCGTGATCTGACACCCGAATCGGGTCGATCTCATCGACCAGCCGGGCCAACTGGTTCAAGTGCCATTCGTCCAGCCCTGCCGCCGAGCCCAGCCCCAGGCCCACGCCGTGCAGGCTGATGGGGTAATGCTCGCGTGCCGCGTGCAGCAAACCACGCGCCGCACCGCCGGGCGCAAAAAAATTCTCGGCGTGCACTTCCAAGAACGGCAGCATCGGCAGACGTTCCAACACCTCGCGGTGATGGGGGTGACGCCAGCCGATGCCGCAGTGCATCACTTCTTCTTCAGCTTGGCCTTGGCCTCCTCGGCCGACATGCCCTTCATCGCCGCGCATTGGCCTTTGGGGACGTACCTCCACTCATCCGGGGCGTTGTCCACGGTGGCCTGGCCAGCGCAGGAATGCGTGCCGCTCAGGTTGGCGCAATCGTTCTGGCCGGCTTTGGCGATGCCGTAACACTTTTCCTTGGCCTTGCTGTCTTGGGCCAGAGCGACGTTTTGCGTCAGCCCCAGAGCCAGGGCGGCAGAAACGGCAGCAAGCACGCGGCGGTTGGAATCCATGAGAAGTCCTTTCGAGTCACAGAGTGGATGGAACTGCACAGTCGGGTCGCCCAGTCCCATCCTTACACTGCATCGCCCCACCTTGAGCACACGATGCACGATTTGGCCCAGGAACTCGAGCGGCTGCGGCCGCAACTGCTGAAGTTTGCCTTGCTTCAGTTGCGCAACACGGCCTGGGCGGAGGATGCAGTGAGCGACACGCTGTTGGTCGCCCTGGAAAAGCCCCAGACCTTCGCGGGGCGCAGCCAACTGAAGACTTGGCTCATCGGCATCCTCAAGCACAAGCTGGTCGATCAGATTCGGCGGCAAACGCGAGAGCTGTCCACCACGGCGGAGGACGGCGAGCCACTGGAGGACCTGCTCTTCCATGAGGATGGCCACTGGCGCGACTCGCCCAAGGAATGGACCCAACCCGAAGCCAGCTTGCAGCAGGTGGAGTTCTTCCGCGTGCTCGAGGCCTGCGTCGACAAGTTGCCGGGGCAACAGGGTCGGCTGTTCATGATGCGCGAGTGGCTGGAGCTGGACACCGAGGAAATCTGTAAGGCCTTGGCCATCAGCCCGACAAACCTGTGGGTGATGTTGCACCGCGCGCGGCTGCGGCTGCGCGCCTGTCTCGAACAACACTGGTTCCAAGGAGCAAGCGCATGAAGCGCGTCTGGGGCATGCGCAGCTGCCGAGAGGCCACGAGGCTGATGGTGCAAGGCGAGGCGGAACCCCTGCCGTGGGCAGACCGCTGGGCGCTGAGCTGGCACCTGCGCTTTTGTGTGGCATGCCGGCGCTTCCAGCAGCAAATGCGCCTGATGACCCGGGCCACCCGCGCGTGGCGCGCCTACGCGGGAAGCGACTCCGAGGCCGAATGAGGGTCCACCACCGCCGACGGTGTGCGCTATTGCGCGCCTTGCGACGGCTCAAGTCGCACTGAGCCGCTAGCATCTCGCCAACGTTTGCTACGTTTCCCCAGAACTCGATTGGAGGACACCACCATGATTCGCAACCTTGTCTTTGCTCTGGCGTTGGGCTTGTCGCTCTCGGTCATGGCCAACCCCAAGGTGGTGCGCAAGATCCCGCCCGAGTTCCCGGGC
>NZ_JAPZSY010000127.1 GCF_027532025.1 Inhella sp.
CGCCTGTGGCTGCGCGGCGAGATCGACGGCCTGCTCGCCCTGCTGAACCAATTGCAAACCGTGCTGGTGGAGCGCGCCGAGGCCAACGCCGAGGTGGTCATGCCCGGCTTCACCCACCTGCAGGTGGCGCAGCCCGTCACCCTGGGCCACCACCTGCTGGCCTACGTGGAAATGTTCGCCCGCGACCACGAGCGCCTGAGCGACGTGCGCCGCCGCGTGAACCGCCTGCCGCTGGGCGCTGCCGCCTTGGCCGGCACGCCCTACCCGCTGGACCGCGAGCGCGTGGCCCGCACTTTGGGCATGGATGGCGTGTGCCAGAACAGCCTGGATGCCGTGAGCGACCGCGACTTCGCCATCGAGTTCACCGCCGCGGCCAGCCTGGCCATGGTGCATATCAGCCGCCTGAGCGAAGAGCTGGTGCTGTGGATGAGCCAAAACTTCGGCTTCGTCACCCTGCCCGACCGCTTCTGCACCGGCTCGTCGATCATGCCGCAGAAGAAAAACCCCGACGTGCCCGAGCTAGCCCGCGGCAAGACCGGCCGCGTGGTGGGCCATCTTGTTGGCCTGATCACCCTGATGAAGGGCCAGCCCCTGGCCTACAACAAGGACAACCAAGAAGACAAAGAACCGCTGTTCGACACGGTGGACACCCTGCGCGACACCCTGCGCATCTTTGTCGACATGATGGCCGGCCTGCAGGCCCGCCCCGACAACCTGCGCGCCGCCGCGCAGCGCGGCCATGCCACCGCCACCGACCTGGCCGACTACCTGGTGCGAGAGAAAGGCATCCCCTTCCGCGACGCCCACGAAACCGTGGCCCACGCCGTGCGCTTGGCGTCCGAGCGCGGCCTGGAGCTGGCCGCCTTGTCGCTGGAAGAACTGCAGGCCATCGAGCCGCGCATCGGCGCCGACGTGTTCGGCCCGCTGTCGCTCGAAGGCTCGCTGGCCGCGCGGCAGGTGCTGGGCGGCACGGCTCCGGCGCAGGTGCGCGCGCAGGTGGCGCGGCACCGGGCGCGGCTGGCGGGCTGAGAGGCACATTCAGACTGCCAATCGACACACGGCCTTGTTGTGCAGGGATGGGCTTTCGAGCACCTCCGGAGTGCCAGCACGGGCCGCTGCGGGTGGTGGAGCGCTTGGGCGGTGCCCAGCGTTTGCCGCTGCCGGGGGCTCCGGTGCCCACGTTCGCGGCAGCAGGACAAGCTCGACAAGCCCGACAAGCGCGGGGGCCGCCGTGAGCTCACGCAGTCCATGGGGTCGCTGGCCAGCTTGGCGGCGGCCAGCGCTGTGCACCATGCCGTGGGGCTGGTGGGGAGCGCTGCTGCGCCAGCGGCGCCCAGACCCACCGCGCGCCC
>NZ_JAPZSY010000100.1 GCF_027532025.1 Inhella sp.
GAACCCCTGGGCTACCTACCGCCAGCCGAGTTCGAGGCCAACTACCATCGACAACGCGCTGGTCAGGCCGCGACCGTCTGACTTAAACCAACGGGCCCCCGCGAAACCCGGGGCGGTTCAGTTGGGACCAAGTGAAGGCTAGACAGTTCTCTTCGACGTTGGGCTTCTAGCACCAGACTCGACCTACTGCCCGCCATAAACAAACGGCAAAAAAAGGGAATCGCGCCTTCGTGCTCAGCGCATTTGCGACCAGGTGCGCGCGCGTGCGCGTGAGCCGGGCAAACCGCACCAAGCGCGCGCGCGTGCGGGTGTGTCGGGCAAACGACAAACATCAGGGAACCGTCAAGAGTTCGCTGGCATGAGCCTGCAAACAACAGCTCGAAACAAGGCGCATGGAGGCGCGATAGGTGGCCTAGCAAATGCCAAATTGCCACCAAATTGCCAAATCAAGCACCCACAAGGCACTGCTGGGCCGGAAATGAAAAAAGGACCTAGGAGCCGAAGCTCCTAAGTCCTTGATTTCTCTTCTTATTCTTGGTCGGGGTGGCGGGATTCGAACTCGCGACCCCTTGCACCCCATGCAAGTGCGCTACCAGGCTGCGCTACACCCCGACGAAGCCTTGCAGTATAGCCTAGTTGCCGAGCGATTCTTTGAGGCGCTCCAACTCGAAGCGCAACTCGGGCCAACTCAGCGGGCCCTCGTGAGCAGACGGCGACGGTTGCAAAGTGATGGGGGACGCGAAGGCATCGGCCAACTGGTTGCGCGCGCCGCTGATGGTGAAGCCCTGGTCGTAAAGGAGATCGCGAATGCGACGAATGAGCAGCACCTCGTGGTGCTGGTAGTAGCGCCGGTTGCCGCGGCGCTTTTGCGGGCGCAGTTGGGTGAACTCCTGCTCCCAATAGCGCAGAACGTAGGGCTTGACGCCGCACAACTCGCTCACCTCGCCGATGGTGAAGTACCGGCGAGCAGGGATGGTGGGCAAGGCGTTCGGGTCCATGGCGTCCAGGCGACAGGTGGGTCCAGGATGCTAGCGCCTGGGGACCGGCATCAGTCCCCCTGAACCAGGTCCTTGAGCTTTTGGCTGGCGTGGAAGGTCACGACCTGACGGGCCTCGATGGGGATGAGCTCCCCGGTGCGCGGGTTGCGACCGGGGCGGGCGGCTTTCTGGCGCAGGCCGAAGTTGCCAAAGCCACTGAATTTGACGTCGCGCCCGCGGGTGAGGCTGTCGCTCATCAGCTCGAAGAAGGCTTCGACCATGTCCTTGGCCTCGCGTTTGTTCAAGCCCAGTTTGTCGAACAGCAGTTCCGACAGTTCGGCCTTGGTCAGCGTCGGCGTCTCGATCGAGGCGATGAGGGCGGAGGGCTTGATCGGTTCGCTCATGGCGGTCCTCACAGGGTTCTCAGCCGCGACGGCGGGCGCCGACGCGGGTTTGCAGGCTGGCGGTGACAGCGGCCATGGCCTGTTCGATGCGTTCGTCGGTCAGCGTGGCGCTCTCGTCTTGCAGCTCGATGCGCAGCGCCAAGCTGCGTTCGCCCGCGGCCAGGTCGGCCGTGGGTTGGGCGGGCTTGAAGACGTCGAACAAACGGGCGCTTTGCACGATGGGGTCGTTGGCGGCGGCCACGGCGGCCATCAGCGCGTCGTGGGTCACGCCTTCGCCCACCACCACGGCCAGATCGCGCAGCGCGGCCGGGTGACGCGGCAGGGTCTTGGCGGCGGGCACGGGGCGCTGCAGCAGCGCGTCCAAGTCCAGCTCGAACAGCACCGGGGCCTGGGGCAGCTCGTAGCCCTGGCGCCAGCGCGGGTGCAACTCACCGACCCAGCCGATGGGCTGGCCGTCCAGCTCCACGCGGGCGCTGCGGCCGGGGTGCAGCGCCGGGTGCTCGGCCGCCACGAAGGTGGCGCGGCGCGGGGCCAGCAGGGCCTCCACGTCACCCTTCACGTCGAAGAAGTCGACCTGACGGTCCTTGCCGCCCCACTGCAAACCGTCCACCGGGCCGTAGGCCAAGCCGGCCACACGGCGGGGCTGGCGCAGGCCGGCCACTTCCAAGGCGCCGTCGGTCGCGCTGGCGTCGCGCAAGAACACGCGGCCGGTCTCGAACAGGCGCACGCGCGGGGCGCGGTGGGCCAGGTTGTGGCGCAGCACGGCGACCAAGCTGCCCATCAGCGACGAGCGCATGACGGACAGCGGCGCGGCGATGGGGTTGAGCACGCGCACCGGGTCGGTGTTGCCAGCCAGCTCGCGCTCCCAGCGCTCTTCGACGAAGCTGAAGTTGATGGTCTCTTGGTAGTCCAGGTCCACCAGTTGGCGGCGCAGCAGGCTCAAGGGGCGCACGCGCTCCGGCAGCACGCGCGGCACCACCGGGCCCAAGGGCGCGGCGTCGTCCAAGCGGTGCAGGCCCAGCACGCGGATGACCTCTTCGATCAGGTCTTCCTCGATCTGGATGTCGTGGCGCCAACTCGGCGGCGTGACGGTCAGCGTGCCCTCGCCCTCGGTGAAGGCAAAGCCCAGGCGCTGCATCACCTGCACGCACTCGGCCTGGGTGACCGGGATGCCCAAGATCTTGGCGGCACGGGCCACGCGCAGGGTCACGGGCTTGGCCTCGGGCAGGCGCAGGGTTTGGTCGTCCAACGGGCCGGCTTGGCCACCGCAAATCTCGAGCACCAGCGCGGTGATGCGCTCGATGTGCTCGGCGATGCTGGCGGGGTCGACGCCGCGCTCGAAGCGGTGGGCGGCGTCGGTGCTGAAGTTGTAGCGGCGGGCACGGCCTTGGATGGCCTCGGGCCACCAGAAGGCGGCCTCGATGTAGACGTTGCGGGTGTCGTCGCCCACGGCGGTGCTGTCGCCGCCCATGATGCCGGCCAAGGACTCGACCTGCTGCGCGTCGGCGATGACGCCCACCTTCTCGTCCAGCGTGACGGTATTGCCGTTGAGCAGCTTGAGCGTCTCGCCCACACGGCCCCAGCGCACTTGCAAACCGCCGTGCACCTTGTCGAGGTCGAACATGTGCGAGGGGCGGCCCAGCTCGAACATCACGTAGTTGGAGATGTCGACCAGGGCCGACACCGAGCGCTGCCCGCAACGGGCCAAGCGCTCGACCATCCAGGCCGGCGTGGCGGCCTTCGGGTTGACGCCGCGCACGATGCGGCCGGCGAAGCGGCCAC
This sequence comes from Inhella sp., assembly GCF_027532025.1. Taxonomy (GTDB): domain Bacteria; phylum Pseudomonadota; class Gammaproteobacteria; order Burkholderiales; family Burkholderiaceae_C; genus Inhella. Next base: position 3,164 of record NZ_JAPZSY010000100.1, read on the forward strand.
ACAGCTCGGGCGCCTCGACCTTCACGGGCAGCTGGTCGGCGATGGCAGGGGCCACAGGCGCCATGGCCGGCAGGGTCAGCGGCGCGCCGGTCAGGGCCGACACCTCGCGGGCCACGCCCATCACCGACAGCGCGTGGCCCAGGTTGGGCGTGAGCTTGAGGGTGAACAGCTGGTCGTCCAGCGCCAGGTGCTCGCGGATGCTTTGGCCCACAGGGGCGTCGGCCACCAACTCCAGCAGGCCGCCATGGTCGGTGCTCAGGCCCAGTTCGCGGGCCGAGCACAACATGCCGAAGCTCTCGACGCCGCGCAGCTTGCCCACCTTGATCTTGAAGGCCTTGCCGTCTTCACCGGGCGGCAGCTCGGCCCCGACGGTGGCCAGCGGCACCTTGATGCCCACGCGGGCGTTGGGCGCACCGCAAACGATCTGGAGCAGTTCGGCGCCGCCGGCGTTGACCTTGCACACGCGCAGGCGGTCGGCATCGGGGTGCTGGGCGGCCTCGACGATCTCGGCCACGACCACGCCGCTGAACGGCGGGGCCACGGGTTGGCGTTCCTCGACCTCGAAGCCCGACAGGGTCAGCAGGTCGGCCAGTTGTTCGCTGCTCAGCGCGGGGTTGCAGAAGCTGCGCAGCCAGGATTCAGGGAATTGCATCTCGGAACTCGATCAACGGAACTGGGCGAGGAAGCGCAGGTCGCCCTCGAAGAACTGGCGCAGGTCGTTCACGCCGTAGCGCAGCATGGTCAAGCGGTCGGGGCCCATGCCGAAGGCGAAACCCACGTGCTTTTCAGGGTCCAAGCCGTAGTTGCGCACCACGTTGGGGTGCACCTGGCCCGAGCCGGCCACTTCCAGCCAGCGACCCTTGAGCGGACCTTCGCTGAAGGCGATGTCGATCTCGGCCGAGGGCTCGGTGAAGGGGAAGTAGCTGGGGCGGAAGCGCAGTTGCAGCGCGTCGGTCTCGAAAAAGCGGCGGCAGAAGTCGGTGAACACCGCCTTGAGGTCGCGGAACGAAACGTTCTCGCCGATCCACAGGCCTTCGCACTGGTGGAACATGGGCGAGTGGGTGGCGTCGCTGTCCACGCGGTAGGTGCGGCCCGGCGCGATGACGCGAATCTCTGGCATGTGCGCCTCGCCCGCGTGCTGGGCGGCGTGGGCGCGGGCGTACCTCACCTGCATCGGGCTGGTGTGCGGGCGCAAGTTCAGCCAGGCGCCGTGGTCGTCTTTCAGGTCGACGTAGAAGGTGTCCTGCATCGAACGCGCCGGGTGGTTTTCCGGGTTGTTCAAGGCGGTGAAGCTCATCCAGTCGGTTTCGATCTCGGGGCCGTCGGCCACGTCAAAACCCATGGAGCCAAAGATGGCCTCGATGCGCTCGATGGTGCGCGTGACGGGATGCAAGCCGCCTTGCCCACGCGCGCGGCCGGGCAGGGTCACGTCCAGGGCCTCGGCCTTGAGCTGCGCGTTGAGCTCGGCCTCGGCCAACTCGGCGCGGCGGCCGGTGAGCAAGGCTTCCACCTGCTGCTTGGCTAGGTTGATCTCGGCGCCGCGGGTCTTCTTTTCGTCGACGCTCAAGGCGGCCAGGCCCTTCATCAGCTCGGTCAGGCGGCCGCTCTTGCCCAGGAAACGCGCCTTCGCGTCCTCCAACTGGGCGGGCGTGGCGGCCTGGGCAAACGCGCCGCGGGCCTCTTCGATCAGGTCAAGCAATGCAGACATGGGAAGCAGAAAAAAGGAAGGCCGAGCACCGGCGGTGTTCGGCCTTCGGAAAGGGCTCGCCCGGTTTGACGCGGGCGGCTCATCGGCCCCCGAAGGGGCCCTGGTCGATTTACGCCAGCGCGGCCTTCACCTTCGCAAAGATGGAGGCAAAGCCAGCGGGGTCGTGCACCGCCAGATCGGCCAGGACCTTGCGGTCGATGTCGATCTGGGCCTTCTTCAGGCCGGCCACGAACTTGCTGTAGGACAGGCCGAGACCGCGCGAGGCGGCGTTGATACGGGCGATCCAGAGCTGACGGAAGACGCGCTTCTTGGCACGGCGGTCGCGGTAGGCGTACTGACCCGCCTTCATCACCGCCTGTTTGGCGATGCGGAAGACGTTCTTACGACGACCACGGAAGCCCTTGGCCAGGGCCAAGACCTTCTTGTGACGGGCACGAGCGGTGACACCACGTTTGACGCGAGGCATGTGTTTTCTCCTTCAGTTCTTGAGATTACAGACCAGCGCTGGGCAGCATCGCAGCGATGTGGCCCATGTTGGTCTCATGCACGTTCGCGGCGCCACGGAGTTGGCGCTTGTTCTTCGTGGTCTTCTTCGTCAGGATGTGGCGCTTGAACGCGTGACCGCGTTTGACGGTGCCACCCGGACGCACGCGAAAACGCTTTTTCGCGCTGCTCTTGGTCTTCATCTTGGGCATGACTGCTCCTTAGGAATATGCCGATCTGGGCGGCCGGGGTCACCCCCTGCACTTGATGGCCTGACCGGCTTGTAGCGACCGAGACGCCGACCAAAGCGTCCCGACCGAATCTTGCAAATTACTTCTTCTTGGGCGCCAAGATCATGATCATCTGGCGACCTTCCAACTTGGGCATGTGCTCGACCACGGCGATGTCGGACAACTCGTCGCGGATCTTTTCCAGCAAGCGCAGGCCGATGTCTTGGTGCGTGATTTCACGGCCGCGGTAACGCAGCGTGACCTTGCCCTTGTCACCGTCTTCGCCGATGAAGCGGCGCAGGTTGCGCATCTTCACGTTGTAGTCGGCGTCGTCGGTGCCCGGGCGGAACTTCACTTCCTTGACGTCGATGACCTTTTGCTTGGCCTTCGCCTCCGCCGCCTTCTTCTGTTCCTGGTACTTGAACTTGCCGTAGTCCATCAGCCGGCACACAGGCGGGCTGGCGGTGGCGGCAATTTCGACCAAGTCCACGTCGGCCTCACCCGCCAGTCGCAGCGCTTCCATGATCGACACGATGCCCAAGGGCTCGTTGTCCACCCCGTTGAGGCGAACCTCGGGGGCCATGACTTCGCGGTTCAGACGGTGCTTGCGCTCCACGTTGGGCGTGCGGCGGTCCATGAAGGAGGTAGCGATGGTGGAAATCCTTGTTCAAACGGGGCCGAACCCCAAAAAACGCAATGCGCGCCGGCGGTGGGTCAGACCTTGGCGGCGATGTCGGCGGTGAC
>NZ_JAPZSY010000118.1 GCF_027532025.1 Inhella sp.
CGTCGACACCACGGTGCAGAGCAAGGCCATCGCGCACCCCACCGACAGCCGACTGCTGGAAGTCGCTCGCGACAAGATTGCCAGGCTGGCCAAGCGCGCCGGCATCCAACTCAAGCAGACCCACGAGCGCGAGGGCAAGGCGCTGCGCCGCAAGGCCGGCGGCTACGCCCACGCCAAGCAGTTCAAGCGGCTGCGCGGCGTGCTCAAACGCCAGCGCACGATCCTGGGCCGGCTGCTGCGAGAGGTGCGCCGCAAGATGGGCGGCCTGGCCGACGAAGCCCGCGTGCGGCTCGACGCCTGGGTGCAGCGGGCCGAGCGCATCCAGCAGCAAGGACCGAAGGACAAGAACAAGCTGTACGCGCTGCACGCCCCGGAGACCGAGTGCATCAGCAAGGGCAAGGCGCGCAACCCCTATGAGTTCGGCGTGAAGGTCAGCCTTGCCGTCACGCACCAGCAAGGCCTGATGGTCGGGGCGCGCAGCTTCCCTGGCAACCCGTATGACGGACACACACTGGCCGCGCAGATCGAGCAGACCAACACCCTGCTGCAGGACATCGGGGTCAAGCCGCACACGGCGATCGTGGACCTGGGTTACCGGGGCGTGGACAAGGATCTGGCGCCGCTGGAAGTGATCCACCGTGGCAAGTTCAAGTCGCTCACGCCCAAACACAAGACGTGGCTGAAGCGGCGCCAGGCCATCGAGCCGCTGATCGGCCACGCCAAGGCTGATCACCGCATGGACCGCTGCTGGCTCAAGGGCGCCGAGGGCGACGCGTTGCACGCGGTGCTCTGCGCGGCGGGCTTCAACATCCGCTGGCTGCTACGGGCCATCGCCAAGATGGGGCTGGCGGCCCTTTTGTTGGCCCTGACTGGCCTGGCCGTGTATGCCGCCGCCCTGACTCGGCCGACGCTCGGATCGCCTCAGGGCTCGGCAACTTGATCACCGCCCAATCCCCCGCCACTTCAACACCGCCTGTTCGGGTGGAACTGGATTTTGCAAGTCCGACT
>NZ_JAPZSY010000090.1 GCF_027532025.1 Inhella sp.
GCGTGGCCCCTGGTCCGGCGCAGGCTAGGAGCGACGCCGCCGTGGACTCGTGTCCACAAGAAGGAGCGACAACGCATGCGCCGGATCCAGGGGCCACCCTTCGGGGCGAGCCCCCGGGGCGACAAGCGTCGTTGCCGGCTCCTGACGTAGCCCGCCACGCGGCGTCGCCAGCGCCTAGCCTGTCGCCCCCGGGATCTCGGCGACGGCCTGGGCTTCTGCCGCGCAGACTCCTGGCGACACCCCCCCGCACTCGTCGTGCTGCACTGGCTGCTCGGGGGGGGGCTGATCGTGCTGGGCCTCCTCATGGGGTGCGTCTCGCTGGAGAGGCTGCCCAACTCAGACCCGGCCAAGCTCGACAGCTTGCGGGGCCACATGATCAACGGGGCCATCATCGGCTGCCTGATGGTCGTGCGCTTGATCTTTCGTGTGTGCACCCAGCGCCCGCCTGCGGTTGCGACCGGCATGGCGTGGACCGACGCGGTTGGCCCCTGGTCGCACCGCGCCCTGTATGGTCTGGTGTTCGCGACGGTCGCAAGCGGTATTGCCTTGGCCGTGAACGCTGATCTCCCTTCCAACGTCTTCGGGGGGTCTGGAAAGCCTCTGCCTGCGACGTTTGACGGTCGGTGGATGCGTGTGCTCCACGCCATCGCCGCGACGCTGCTGATGGCATTGATCGTGCTGCACGTCGCGGCGGTGTTTTGGCATCACGCCGTCCGGCGTAACGGGCTCCTGCGGCGCATGGGCTGGAGCCGCGAGCGGTGAAAGGCATGCCCGTGCCGGGCTACGGGCGATGGTCTTTGGCGGGCTGGGGTCACTGTGTTCGCTCCACCGCATCCGGCGGAGTTCAACGATCGCGCGCTTGAGCTTGGTCACAGGGGGCATTTGTTCGAAGCCCTGCCGCCACCAACATTCGCTACCCTCGGAGCCTGAGCAAGTCAGCGCTACAGACCTTCCTGCTCCGCCAGCCAACGCGATCGCCCCAAATGGCTCGCCATCGGGGCGGTTTTCATTGGCCTTTCGACGAGGCGATGCCCATGACCGATCACCGTGCTTTGCAACTGCACAGCCCGCGCTTGCGGCTGCGTGCCTTGCGGGCGGACGACGCTGCCGCGCTGTTTGAGATCCACGCCGATCCACGCTTCACGCGTTTTTGGAGCGCGCCGCCCTGGACCGAGCGCGCGCAGGCCGAGGCCTTGATCGCGCAAGACCAGCTGGGCTTGGCCGAAGGGGCGCACGTGCGCTTGGGGGTCGAGCGCCTGGCCGATGCGGCCTTGCTGGGCACCTGCACGCTCTACAACATCCACCCGGCAAACCGCCGGGCCGAGTTGGGCTACGGCCTGGGGCCGGCGCATTGGGGGCAAGGTTACGCGGGGGAGGCGGTTCGGGCGCTGCTGGACTGGGGTTTTGGCCCGTTGGACCTGCACCGCGTCGAGGCCGACATCGACCCCGCCAACACGGCTTCGGCAGCGCTGCTCGCGCGCTTGGGCTTCCAGCTGGAGGGCCGTTTGCGCGAGCGCTGGATCGTCGGCGGGGTGGTGTCGGACTCGGCCATCTATGGTCTGTTGGCGCGCGACTGGCCGGCCGCCCGCCCACCGGGGTGAGTGCACCACGGTGCCATGGCGCTTGTGTCGCTTTGCACGTTCCTGGGCCGAACGTGCGCTGGCAGGCGAGCCAGCGGGCTTTGACTGGGGTTAGCCCCCTCTCAGCGCGTCCGCCAGTGGCCGTTACCCTCAGGCACGGAAGCCGTCTCCCTGACGGACCGAGGAGCGCGCGCATGGGCTATTTGATGCAACTGCGGGTGGGGCAGCGTCTGGGCGGCGCCTTCACCGTGTTGTTGGCGCTGCTGTTGGCGGTGGCCGCCCTGGGCCTGTGGGAGTTGGACCGCACCAACGATCGCCTGCAGTCCGTGTACCAGCAGCGGACGGTACCGCTGGAGCAGCTCGGGCGTGTGAATGCCATGGCCATCCGGGACCGCTACCTCATCGCTGAGGCGCTGCTGTTGCGTAACGAGTCGGCGACGGCGCGCGCGCTCAAGGAGCTGACGGACAACGCGGACGCCTCCGAGCAACTGCTCCAAAGCTACCTGTCTGGGGCATTGGGTCCGCAAGAGCGGGCCTTGGTCGACCAACTGATGGGCGCCCGCAATGCGTACGCCCGGGAGGGTTTGGCTGAGGCCCGTCAAGCCTTGAAGGACGTGGACTACAACGCTGTTCAAAACGCCTTCCTGGGCAAGGTGGCCGAGTTCGCGCCCCCCATGGCCCAGCACCTGGGCGATTTGTTGGCGCTTCAGACTCAACTGGCGCAAAACGAGTACGAAGCCGCGCAGAAGGCCAAGGCTCGCAGCCAATGGCTGGTGCCCTTGATCACCCTGGTGGCGCTGCTGCTGGGGGCGGTGTTGGCTTGGCGAATCACCCGCTCCATCACGGTGCCCACGCACGAGGCTTTGGTGTTGGCCCAGTCGGTGGCGTCGGGGGACTTGAGCACGCGCATCGTGGTGACGGGGCACGACGAAATCGCGCAGTTGTTGGCCGCCTTTGCCGAGATGAACGACAAGCTGGCGGTGCTGGTGCGGCATGTGCGCGAGAGCGCCGACGCCATCGCCACGGGATCGGCAGAGATCGCCAATGGCAACGCCGATTTGTCTCATCGGACGGAGCAGCAGGCGGCGAATCTGGAGGAGACGGCGGCGTCGATGGAAGAGATGAGCGCCACCGTGCGCCACAACGCCGACACGGCGCGCAAGGCGACCGAGTTGTCCGCCAGCGCCAGCCGCGTGGCCCAGCGCGGGGGCGAGGTGGTGGGGCAGGTGGTGAGCACGATGAACGACATCAGTGCCAGCTCCAAGCGCATCGCCGACATCATTGGGGTCATCGACGGTATCGCCTTCCAAACCAACATCTTGGCGCTGAATGCGGCGGTGGAGGCGGCCCGCGCCGGAGAGCAGGGGCGAGGCTTTGCGGTGGTGGCGGGCGAGGTGCGAACCTTGGCCGGACGCAGCGCGGAAGCGGCGAAGGAGATCAAGAGCCTGATCGGCGCCAGCGTGGACCGTGTGGATGCCGGCACCGCCTTGGTGGCCGAAGCGGGCAGCACCATGGGCGAGATCGTGGCCCAGGTGCAGCGTGTGGCCAGCTTGATCAACGAGATGGACCACGCCAGCAGCGAGCAATCGCAAGGGATTGGTCAGGTGAGCGCTTCTGTGGCCGATCTGGATCGGGCCACGCAGCAAAACGCGGCCTTGGTGGAGCAAGCGGCGGCGGCGGCCGAGAGCTTGAAGCAGCAGGCGGTGGTGATGCGGGAGGCGGTGGGGGTGTTCAAGGTGCCCGGCTGAGGGGGCCTGGGTTGCGCGGGGCGTGATAGCCCGCAGGGCGCTCCGCCCCTGCACCCCGGGCTACTTTTTCTTGGAAAAAGTAGCCAAAACCGCGCCTCCGCTCCAGCGCCCCAGCCTGCGGCTGGGGTTCCCTGCGCTGCTCGTTCCGGGGGGGGGCTGGGATTGAACTCCCTTCGTTCGCTGCGCTCACTGCGGTCAGACAGCAATCCCGGGTCAGTTCACGAAGCGCGCTTCGCGCGCGCCCCCCTGCACTGCGCTGCTCGGCGCCGACGAACGGGGCAACAGCCGAATACCGAACAGCCAGTCGCCGAACAGCCCGGACTTCAGCCTATTGCGACGTTTCCCGGCTGCGGGCTTGATTCATGAGCTCAGCAGGCGCGGTGCAATCGCCCAGCAGGCGCCATGGAAACGGGCACCCTGCTCAACGCCTCACGGCTTGCCCGTCACCAACCCCCGCCGCTTCAAGTACGGCCCCAAATGCGGCTCATGCCCCACGAGTTGCTTGAACAGCACCATCGGGTCCTCCGTGCCGCCGCGCGCCAGCAGGTAGCGCTTCAGGCGCTCGCCGGTGGCGCGTTTGAGGCCGCCGTTGCGCTCGATCCATTCCACGGTGTTGGCGTCGAGCACCTCGCTCCAGAGGTAGGCGTAGTAGCCAGCGGCATAGCCGCCCATGATGTGGCTGAAGTAGGGCGTGCGGTAGCGCGGCGGCACGGGCACGGCGTCGAAGCCGTGGGCCTTGAGCACCTCGGCCTCGGTGGCCATCAGTTGGTGGGCGCTGGGGATCTGTTCGGCGCGCAGCTGGTGCAGGTGCATGTCGATGAGGGTGGCCGCCAGGTACTCGCTGGTGGCATGGCCCTGGTTGAACCGTTGCGCCGCTTTGATTTTGTCCAGCAAAGCCTTGGGGATGGGCTCGCCGGTTTGGTGGTGGCGGGCGTAGTGGGCCAGGATGCTGGGCCAGGTTTGCCACATCTCGTTCACTTGGCTGGGGAATTCGACGTAATCGCGTGGCACGGCAGTGCCGGCCAGGCTGGGGTAGCGCACGTCGGACAGCAGGCTGTGCAGGTTGTGCCCGAACTCATGGAACAGGGTGTTGACCTCGTCCCAGGTCAGCAAGGTGGGTTGGCCCGCCGCGGGCTTGGGGATGTTCATGTGGTTGCCGACCACCGGCTGGGTGCCCAGCAGGTGGCTTTGGCCCACATAGGCGTTGGCCCAGGCGCCGCCGCGCTTGCTGGGTCGGGCGTAGAGGTCGAGCAGGAGGAAGCCTTGGCTTCGTCCGTGGGGGCCGATGACCTCCCAGGCCTGGACATCTGGGTGGTAGACGGGCAGATCCGGTCGGCGCTTGAAGCGCAGGCCGAAGAGCTGCGTGGCGGCATGGAAGACGCCTCGCTCCAGCACGTTGTTCAGCTCCAGGTAGGGCTGCAGCTGGGCTTGGTCGTACCCATAGGCACGGGCGCGCTCGCGCTCGGCGTAGTACGCCCAGTCCCAGGGTTGGAGGGTGGCGCCGGGGTGTTCCTGCTGTAGCTGCGCTTGCAGTGCCGCGGCTTCTTGGCGGGCCGCGGCCACGGCGGCTGGTGCCACTTGGGCCAGCACGGCGTTGACCTTGGCCGTGCTGCCCGCGGTTTCCGTCTGAAGGGTGAAGTCGGCATGGTGCGCGTGGCCCAGCAGCGCGGCCCGCTCGGCGCGCAGGCGCAGCACGTGGCTGATGAGTTCGCGCGTGTCGTTGCCGTCGCCGCGGGCGTTGCGGCTGAGCGAGGCTTGCACCAGCCGCTCTCGGGTGGGTCGATGGCTGAGCTGCGCCAGCATGGGCTGGCCGCTGGTGTTTTGCAGGGGCAGGCGGTAGCGGCCATCGGGCTCGCGCAGGGCGTCGATCTGCGTCTGGCTGAGGCCCGCCAACTCGTTGCGGGTGGCCACAAGCACGGCGCTGGCGTTCACCTCGGCCAACACCTTTTGGTTGAAGTCGGCCCCGAGCCGCGACAGATCGACGTTGATGGCGCGCAGCCGCGCCTGCGCGTCGGGCGGCAGCTGCACGCCCGAGCGCAGCAGGTCGCGGTGGCGGCGCTCCAGCAGCCGCCGTTGTTCGGTGCTGAGTTGCAGGCGGTCGCGTTGCTGGTGCAGGGTGTCGATGCGCTGGAACAGCGCGGGGTCGAGCGCGATGGCGTCGCGGTGCTGGG
>NZ_JAPZSY010000141.1 GCF_027532025.1 Inhella sp.
ACGGTGGCCGCGATCTCCACCGCGGACAGCAGCGCCGACGGCGACAGCGGCAAGGGCACAGACAGGGGCGCGGAGAGTGGCATGCGGCGCAGTGTCGTTCCAGCGAAGGCTGGCTTGCGTTTCACCGCGTTGCAAACCTGCACGTTGTTCGGGTTGGTCCTGGTATGTAACCACATGTACCTCACCACACTCCGTCTTCGCAAACCAGCCCGTTGAGCTGTCGGCTGGCCCCCGTTCTCGAGATGTGGGGCGTTGCGCCACAGCCATGCGGTACCGGCCTTCAGCGCCTCGCCCTGTTGTTGTCCCGCCCCCCCGGGGGGCCGCACCAGCACCGCTCCGTTCGTCCTCGGGTTCCGATGGGCAGCACGGGGCATCGAACCCTCACCCCCAAGGGGCGACGGAGCGGGCGATGCGGTCCCTGAATCGACATCCTCAGGAGACTTGGCCATGAACCGAAAGAACTTCCCTCTGCGTTGGGCCGCCGCTGCGGTCTTGTCCCTTGGCTTGCTGGGCGCCGCCCAGGCGAGCACGTACACCCAAACGAAGCACCCCATCGTGCTGGTGCACGGCCTGCTGGGCTTCGACGCCCTGGGCCCTGTGCAGTACTTTTACGGCGTGCCCAGCAACCTGCGCGGGGGCGGCGCCACGGTCTACACGGCCAGCGTTTCGCAAAGCAACAGCACCGAGGTGCGCGGCGAGCAGCTGCTCAAAGAGCTGCGCAGCCTCAAGGCCCGCTACGGCCACACCAAGTTCAACCTGCTGGGCCACAGCCACGGCGGCAACACCGCGCGCTACGTGGCCGCCGTGGCGCCCGATTTGGTGGCCAGCGTGACCACCGTGGGCACGCCGCACCAGGGCAGCAAGGTGGCCGACGCCATCCAGGGCATCACCAGCGCCACGGGCACCACAGCGGCGGTGGCGGCTGTGGTGAATGGCTTGTCCGCCGTGGTGGCCTACCTCTCGGGCAGCGGCAGCAACCCGCAAAACGCGCTGGGCTCGCTGCAGTCGCTGTCCACCGCGGGGGCCAAGGACTTCAACCGCCGCTTCCCCCAAGGCGCACCCACCACCGCCTGCGGCAGCGGGCCGGCCAGTGTGAATGGCGTGCGCTACTACTCCATGGGCGGCACTTGGGTGCTGACGAACGCGCTGGACGTGTCCGACGCTTTCCTCGGCGCCAGCGCCGTGTTCTTCGGCCTCGAGCCCAACGACGGCTTGGTCAGCCGCTGCTCCAACCACTGGGGCACCGTGCTGCGCGACGACTACGGTTGGAACCACATCGACCAGATGAACCACGTCTTCGGCCTGCGCAGCGTCTTCGCCTCCGACCCCGTGGCCGTGTACCGCGCCCACGCCAACCGGCTGAAGAACGCCGGCCTGTGAAGCCCGCCGTGCTGCTCGGCGCCGGCCTGCTGGCCGCTGCCGTGGGCTGGGGTTGGTTCGGGGGCTCGCCGCAGGGCGGGCCCTCGCCGGCGGCCGCACCCAACACCGCCATGCCCGCGCCCACCGCGCCTGTTCGGGCGGCGGCGGCCGGCCTCGCCTCTCGCCCTGCGTCGTCCCCCGCCGCGCCGGTGCTGGGCCGTGGCTCGCTGGCCGGCACCGAGCTGGACGGCGACTGGGCTTGGCCCGGCCAAGGCGCCTTGCGCCCCGGGGTCGGTCTGCGCCGCCGCTTTGACCACCTGCTCAGCCGCCAGGGCGAACTGCCCCTGGCCGCCCTGCAGGACGAACTGGCGCGCCTGGCCCGCACCGAGCTCCCACCGCCCGTGGCCGACGAGGTGCTGGCCCTGTGGGGGCGCTACCTGGCCCTGCAGCAGCACCCCTGGCGCACCCACGTGCACCCCCGCCGCCCCGAGACCTGGCGCCCCGCGTTGGCCGAGCGCCAGCAGGTGCGCCGCCATCACCTCGGCCCCGCTTGGGCCGCGGCCTTCTACGCCATTGAGGAACGCGAACTCAGCGCCACCATCGTGGCGCTGGAATCCGGCCAACCCGCGCCGGCCGCCCCCGAGCCCACGCCGCCCCTGCACCCCCAAGCTGCCGAGCGCGAAGCCGCCGTGCAGGCCGAGTGGCAAGCCTGGGAGCGCCGTCTGACCGAGGCCCGCACCGAACTGGCCCGTCTGCGCACGGCGCCCGAGCTGACCGAGCTGCAGCGCCAAGCAGCGGCCGAGCGGCTGATCGCCGAGCGCTTCCCAGGCACAGAGGCGGTGCGAGCGCGGGCGCTGTTGGGGTTGCCGACGTCTTGAGGGCAGGCGAATCCCACTGAAACGCCGGGCAGCGCTCGCCGAAGAAGCAGCCCCTGCCCCGAGCCATGTTCGCGCACGGGGCTGAGACCGCGACGGTGGCGCGGCCGACCTCCTTTCGACGCAGGGCCATCAGCAGACGCGCCACCGATCGCCGCGGGAAGGCTTCAGCTCGCTACCTGTGGGGCGGCTGCTGGGACGAATGGGCTCGCCTGAAGGTCTGCGACACTGCGCTGGGCATGGACAACGAAGTCGGCGGGGCTTGGCGTCGTCGGTTGGCAAGGTGATCGGGCTTCGGCTTGGCGTGGATCCCTCGCGGGGCGCCGTTGGCTGGCTTGCTGGCCGACCGATGGGCTGAAGCGCCTGCTGCGTCGGCAGCCGGGCCAGAGGCCAGGCGCTCACTTCGGGATCAGGCACCTTCGGACGGGGAGGGTCACCGTGGACACCCACAAAGAGTTCTTCGAGGCTCGGGAGCACCTGCGTTGGCGGGCCACTCTCGCGCTGCTGGCCATCACCACCGGGATCATGCTGGTCCTTGGGCCGCTCAGTGCGGCCATGGGCCACAGCGTGGCGGCCTTGCTGGCTGGCATCACGGCCGGCGTGGGGGCTTTGCTCTTTCTGCTGGTGATGGGGCTGCCCAAGCCCCTGGGCGTGCATGTGGCCGGCGCCACCATGGGCCTCTACACGGTGATCGCCATCGCCATGGGCTCGATCCAGGGGCACTCGGTCCACCACTGGGCCTACCTGTTCCCGGCACAGATGGTTTTTCTGTTGCGTCCGCGCCGTGCCGCGCTGGCCATGGGCGGCCTGGGCCTTTACGCCTTGCTCGCCAGTGCGCATTTGCTGTCGCAGATCGAGATCCTGCGCTTCGCCTGCATCTACCTTCTGCTGTGTGGTTTGGTGACGACCTTTGCTTTGGCCGAGGAGCAGGCCGGGCTCGCGCTCGTCCGCCAGTCGGACGACGTCCGCCAGTTCGAGCAGCTGCTCGACGCCTCGCTCGACGCCATCTTCACCCTGGACGCCGAGGGCCGGGTCTCGGCGTGGAACGACAGTGCCGAAAGGATCCTGGGCTGGACAGCCGACGAGATGCTTGGCCAGAAGTTGTCCGAGCGCATCATTCCCCTGCGGTTTCGCGAGGCCCATGAGGCACGTATGAAAAGCGTTCTCGCCTCGGGGCAGTCGCGCGGCTCTGACCGTGTGCTCGAGATGTCCGCTGTTCACCGCGACGGGCACGAGTTTCCCGTCGAGCTCTCGCTGTGGCACGTGGACACCCCCCGCGGCCCCTTGTTCGGTGCACTGTTGCGCGACATCGGTGCGCGCAAAGAAACCGAGCGCCAGCTTCGCGAGCAGGAGACCAAGTACCGATCCATCGTCGAGAACGGCACCGAAGGCATCCTCATCGTGGGCGGGAGTCGGGTGATCTACGCCAACGCCTTCCTCGAACGTTGCCTGAACCGCACGCTCGAAGAGTTGCGCGGGGCACCGTTCACCCATTTCATTCACCCAGGTGATGTTGAGCGCGTGGTCGAGAACCACCGGCGCCGCCTGGCGGGCGAGCCGGCCGAACAGCGCTACACCTTCCGCATCCTGGGGGCCGATGGGCGCGTGGTGTGGGTCGAGCTGTCGGCGGTGGCCATCGAGTGGGAGGGTAAGGCCGCCACGCTGTCGTTCCTGGGTGATGTGACCCAACGCCACGAGCTGGAAGAGAAGTTGCTGGCCAAGACCCGAGAGCAGGAGGTGATGCTCCAGAGCACGGTCATTGGTATCGGCCTGATCGCCTCTCGACAACTGCGTTGGGCCAACAGCACCCTCGAGGCGCTGTTCGGTTACCCACCGGGGGCCTTGCAGGGGCAGCCCGTGGCGCTGCTCTTTCGCAGCGAGACCGACTTCAATGCCGTGCTGCCCAGCGTGCTCGCCACCCTGGACGCCGAAGGCCGCTACGCGGGCGAGTTGGAGCTGCGCCGCGCCGATAGCAAGCCCATCTGGGTGCAAGTGCACGGTTCGCGCATGCCTGCGAGCGATGGCGGCATCACCAGCTTGTGGACCTTCGTCGACATCACGGAGCGCAAGCGCGCCGAAGAAGAGCTGCTCAACGCCTTGACGCGCGAGCGCGAATTCGGTCAGCTCAAGTCCCGGTTCGTGGCCACCACGTCGCACGAGTTCCGTACGCCTCTGGCCGGCATCCTGTCGTCGATCGACCTGATCGCCACGTACGGCGAGCGGCTGGATGCCCAGGAAAAGGACGAGATGTTTCGGCAGATCCGCGATGCCGTCACCCGCATGACCCGCATGCTTGATGACATCCTTCTCATCGGGCGCGGGGATGCTCAGAGCATCCGCTTCACGCCAGCGGCGACCGACCTGACCGACCTTTGCGCGCAAATCCGTAACGAGGCTGCCCAGTCACGGCCCGATGGCGAGGGGCGGCCGCGCATCCTGCTCGACTTGGCAGATGTCGACGGGCTCTGGCACCTCGATGCCAAGCTCCTGCGCCACCTGCTGGGCAACCTGCTCTCCAACGGGCTTAAGTATTCGCCGGAAGGCGGCGATGTGCAGTTGCGAGTTCGGGTTGAGGATGAGGGCCTGCGCTTCGACGTCGTCGACCAGGGCATCGGCATCCCTGAAGCCGACCAAAAGCGCCTCTTTGAATCGTTCCACCGCGCCAGCAACGTCGGCAACATCTCCGGCACCGGCCTGGGCTTGGCCATCGTCAAGCAGTCGGTGGAATTGCATGGCGGACGCATCGAGGTCCACAGCACCTTGGGCGTCGGCACCACCTTCACCGTATACATCCCCAGCAGGCGAGCCGCATGACCATCTTGATTGCCGAGGACGATCTCACCATCCGCACCAACCTCGCCCGTCTCCTCCGGTTGGAGGGCTTCGAGGTTCGAACCGCCGAGAACGGCCGCTTGGCCCTGGAGATGGCACGGGCCCAAACCCCGGCGCTCGTCATCTCGGACGTGATGATGCCGGAACTGGACGGCCACGGCCTGCTGCGGGCGCTGCGCACCGAGGCTGCCACCACGCACGTGCCCTTCGTGTTTCTCACCGCCCGGGCCGACCGCAGCGACGTGCGCGAAGGCATGACCCTGGGCGCGGACGACTACCTCACCAAGCCGTTCGAGCGCGCTGAGCTGCTCCAACTGGTCAAAACCCAGCTGGAGCGCGCTGAACAGCGCTCGCGCGAGATCGTTCGGCTTCAGGCCGAAACCGACTACCTCCGCGACCACGACCCCGTGACCAACCTGCCCAACCGCCGGGGATTCGAAGACCGGCTGGCCACGGCGATCGATGCGGCCGGACGTGCTGCGCAGTCCCTGGCGGTCGCGTCGATCGAGTTGGATGGCATCGCCGTGTTACGCCACATCGATGGCGCGCGGGTGGCCGACGACGCCCTGCGCGCCTGCGCCGAGCGGCTCGTCACGGGTGTCCCGGCAGCGGTGGAGCGTGGCCTCCGGATGGAGATGGGGCGCGTCGGCGATGCTCGCTTCGCCGTCGTGTTTTCAGGCGTCTCGGGTGAAGCCCCCGTGGAGCAGGAACTGCGCCGGTTGCTGGCTTCCCTCGCGGCCTCCTTGGCGGTTGGCGAGCGGTCGGTGCACCTGGCGCCCACGGCAGGCGTCGCTTTCTTCCCGGCCGGCGGCCGGGACGTGGAAACCTTGCTGCGTCATGCCGAGGCCGCCGAGCCCCCGGCCGTTCCAGGCGGCACCTTGGCCTTCCACAGCCCCGATGGCCAAGCCCAATTGAGCCGACGCGCCCGCTTGCTGCAGGGCCTGCATGAGGCCCTCGATGCCGGGCAGTTGTCCATCCACTACCAGCCGCAGGTGGCGTGCCGGGGGGAGGCCATCGTCGGTTTGGAGGCCCTGATGCGTTGGCAATCGCCCGAATTCGGCGCCGTCTCGCCTGCCGAGTTCATCCCTTTGGCCGAGGAAAGCGGCCTGATCGTGCCCATGGGCACCTGGGTGCTGCACCAGTCGGTGCGGCAGATGCGCGCATGGATGGATTCGGGCGTCACCGGCATTCGGGTGGCCGTGAACCTCTCCTCCCGTCAGTTCGAAGACGACAGCCTGCCCGGCATCGTTGCCGAGGCCCTGGCGGCCTCTGGCATCCCCGCCGATGCGCTCGAGTTGGAAATCACCGAAAGCATCGCCATGAAGAACGGCGAGCGTGTGCTTCGCATCCTCAACGCCCTGAGGGCGCAAGGCGTGGCGCTCTCCATGGACGACTTCGGCACTGGCTACTCCAGCTTGGCCTACCTCAAGCGCTACCCGATCGACAGCCTCAAAATCGACCAGGGCTTCGTCCGCCACCTGCAAGCCGATGCATCGGACCGAGCCATCTGCCGCACCATCATTGCCTTGGCGCGTAACTTCGACCTGAAGGTCGTGGCCGAGGGCGTTGAAACCCCGGTACACGTTGAGTTGCTGCGCGAGATGGGCTGCGACGTGTTGCAGGGCTGGCACTTCGCACGCCCGATACCTGCCGCACAGGCCACGGCCTGGTTGCGTGAGCGCGGGCGCGTCCCGGGCGGCGGTCACTGAAGTCTTTGGCGCGACGTTGCTCGATCAGGCCTCGGGCGCCACCATCGTGGCCCTGGAACCCGGCCAACCCCGGGCCCACGCCGCCTCCGAGTCAACCGAGCCCCAACGTCACACCGCCGCCGAGCGCCTCCTCGCGCAGCGCTTCCAAGGGGCACTTCGCGTAACCCCGTTTGGGCGCTCTGAGCCCGCTTGATGCACCGCGACTGCCGGATTCCGGCATTTCGGCCCCAACTCCTCCGAGGACGGCAATCCCCCGTAAGGCCCAACCGACCGTGCCACTGGGGTCTTGCCTTTTGTCTACGTTTAGACGACGCAGTGGGACAGGAAGCAAAAGGCAAGACCTGACCCCGATTCGCTCATAGAACAGCGCCGCCCAGGCCAGGCCCACGCCCAGCCACGCCACGCCCGTTGCCAGTCGCGATGGCGATCCCCCCGGCCAAAGAACGCACAGCGCCATCACCGCCACGACCGCTGGAAACACCAGCTGTGCCACCAGCGCCCAGGCCGACCACTGCACACCGAATCCGTCAGCCAGTTGTGCGGCCAGGCTGTCGTGCAGAAACGGCGTGCCAGCGACGAAGCTCAGCCCCAAGAGCAGGGCCGGTGCAGCCAGCCCCCAGCGCCGGAGGCTGCTGCCCGACCAAAGCATCGCCCCCAACGCGGCCAGTCCAGCGCCAGCGCCGCCCAACAGCAGGCCGGCCATGCCCAACGCGGCCGGAATCACCACGATGGCCACGGGAAAAAACAGCGCCACCGCGCCCAGGGCGATACGGCCGATGAGGACGACCCAGAACACGCTGGCGCCCATCGCGATCAGCATGAAGGGCAGAACCGCCAACAGCACCACACGGTTTCTTCGCGACCCGTGGGTGCTCTGGACTTCAGGAACGGTTGGGTGCATGGGGCCTTCTGGGAGGAGGTCGGCCGGGATGCGCCGCGAGGGGGTCAGCTTGCCACCGTTTGCAACGGGCGGCCCCGTTTGGATGCGCAGGCGGCAGGGCCGCTAAGATCCGCCGCGGCTTCGCGCTCGGGGCAGACCTGAGCCCAGGGGCGCCGCTTTCTGCGGGGTCGCAGCGCGGTTCATCCCGCGCGAGGCCAGCGGCTCGTGAATTGGGTCTGAGGACGCGCTCGCAACCGGCCGCCCCGAGGGCTTTTTCCGGTCAGGAGAGGCTGGCGCCCGGGGAGATGTGCAGTGCGCCGCCCGCCTGAGGTGCACTCAATGAGGTGCGCCATCCGGGGAGGCAAAAGGCAAGACCTGATCCCAAGGCCCTTCAGGGGAGGCAAAAGGCAAGACCTGACCCCAAGGCCCGCCCGGTGGGGTACGGCGGACGGCCGCCTCGTGCGCGATCCGGGCGCGGGCACGTGGCATCAACTTGAGCGGCAATGGCGGCGAAGTTCACCAACTCGTCCATGGCCGCCAAGTTGGCAATGAAGCCCCCCAGCTTGGTCTGGCGCTGTTCCTGAACAAACAGGTCAGCAGTGGGCTGGCGACGCCAGAGGGCACTTCTCGAAACCTCAAATTTAGACCGCCCGACACCGCGCAAGTTATTGATTCCAATAACGACGCCGTTTGGAGAAAGTAGGTTTCGAGAAGTTCCCCAGAAGGCCGAGGGCTTGATGCGCGGGGTGATCATGCTTCGCATCGTGCCGGCCTACGCGCTCAAGGTGTGAGGGAGGTTTCGAGAAGTGCCCTACAATGAACTATTTTCAAAGGAGGATTTATGCACCGATGTTTTACGATGTTGGCACTAGCATTGCTTTTGCTATGCACATCAAGTTATGCGCAAGTTGACGGCCGATCAGAACCCGGTTGCTATTCGGAGGAAACCACTCTTGAATCCGCTTTGCACGACATTGCTTCATGGCGCGCGAAGATATACTCCGGCATAAACACTGAGCCGCCGGGCAGGCTGATCATGTATGGACCCTTCAAGGACCCTCAGTTCGCGCTGGCTGGGTGGGAGAAGCGTTCAATCGTTGAAATAAAGCATTATTCTGAAAAGGTTTCACTCATCGGCTCGGCGTTTTATCTTAGGCAAAGGGAGGTGCGAATTGAGATCCATTACATGGTTAACTCAATGACTCTGGGCACAGCGCAGATAAAGTTCAAGAATACGGTGGATGAGGGCTGCACCGGGAAGGTAAAGAAAACAATTCATACCGGTCAAGCTTCACCAGATGGAATTTCCAATGCCGGACTTGTTGAATCCGCATATTGGGACCTCTTAGAAGAGAAGGAGCCACGCGATTGCGGTGGCTACCAGGCGGTTTATCTCTACATGCCGAGCTATAGCTACCGCACTTATGGCTACATCGAGCCCAGTGGTCGCGTAGTCGTCGTTGGCGGTTGGGTCGACACTGGTGGCCAGATAGTTACCAATTTCTCAGGCGGAGGCGGAGGCTGTAGATAATTGACCGTCTAGCTGTTGGCGAGGAGACGAAGGGGCAGTAGCCACTTACTTCTCCTCGTTTTTTCGGTTTGACTGTTACACCCGCTGCCCTTCCAGCATCACCAAAATTCTTGAAAGTGGGAGCCCAGCAATGATCCCGAGCACGACGAACTGGACAGGCATCAGAATCACGAGGGTTCCGTATGAGGAACCGTACACAATAAATCTGATTTTTGCCACATCAAATGGCTTTTTTTCAGGCGCCGTCGAGATTTACTGTGAGACCTCTGAGCTGAGGCTCTTGGGTCAACGTTTAGCTGAACTGACTGGTGAAGTTGACCAAAAGCTCGAGTGGTCTTACGGCGGCTTGGCGGACGTCTCAGTATTACACTCATACCTTTCAATAAGTGTCAAACCACAAGACTCGACCGGTCACTATTGCCTAGAAATAACAATGTCGGCCGGCGGGACTGAGGGTGGTCGGTGCAGCCTCAAGCTTCACTCGGATACTTCATCCATTAATGAACTTGGCAACCTTCTTGTTGAGTTCTCCGAGTTGAGCCATCAACTCTTCGAATGGCCGTCGACCTAACAACGGCCAACCTGATGCGGCTTGGCCTCCGAAGGATGTTGTCGGCACATATCGCCGACCACCCCGCAAGCTGCAGAACCCAGGGGGGAACTTCTCGAAACCAAATATTCGCCGCCGACTCGGCATGCGAATCAATGGGTTGCGGAGGGTCGGAAGGCCCGATATTGGGGTTTCGAGAAGTGCCCAGGGGCGCAGAGCACAGCACTATCGCAAAAGTATGTTGTCGCGCCATCATTATCTTGCGACGTCTGTTCGCAGAGGTCGAACCACACCACCATAAGCGCGAAACCATATCAAAGTTATGAATACGAAGGGATTGATCCTAGTGACAGCCACTGTGATAGCGGCGGTCATCGCGCTCCATTTCGGCCACAAGATTCTCTCGCCTCAAGTCGACGCCCAAACTACTTCCCCAGCAAAGGGCACCTCGTCCCCTGCGAGGTCTACTGCGATTAACGAAGGTCGAATTAACTCGACAATTAACGCCCCTCATGTGGCCGAAGCACCGCACATCGCATTCGCGCAAAACGTTCGTCAACTGGCACTAGGCGGAAAATCGCCCTTTGCTCCAAGCTCAGTAAATGAACTCAAGAAAAATGCCGACAAGAGCTATTTTGAGCTTGCTCCCAATGACCTGCTCTCGAAAGCAGCTACGGGCGACCTGACAGCTTCTATCCTGGCAGCGGAGGTTTTGCGGGCTTGTCGCGACAAAGGGGCAGATGGATTAAGTCACTGCAAACAAGCGGGCGATGACATTCTGAGAAAAGAGATTAAACTCCTGCTGTCCGCCGCCGAATTTGATAAAAGCATCGATATGAACGACCTCTCCATTGCGGCATATAGGCTTTCTCGTTATAGCACTGGGAATGCAGAAGATGGCGGGCTCGTCAACAGGGCGCTCGATCTCTTGCACAAATCTGCACAAATGGGAAATAGCTCAGCCATCAGTGCGCTAGCTTCGTCTTACTCAATCGGAGGCATATCTGGGCAGAGTCCACTATATTCACTACTTTTCCTTTCAATGTTAGACGACGCTCATTCGATGAGCAAATTTAATGGATTGCCGGAAAAGAGCTTCTCAAGCATGAGGCCAGGCGACCGAATTTCCGTCATGGATTATGCGAGCAAATTTCGAAGCGGGAGCCTAGTTCCCATATACAAATTCACGAACCCCAAGTAGTGCCTCACCCCGCTCGATGCAGTAAAACTTGTATGCAGACTGCTAGAACGGTTCCTACATGATGGACACTAGATATCCAGCCCCGGCAGGTCCTGCACCCGTTTCTTGAACAACTGAGGTGACGTGATCTGCCAGGCTTTGAGGGCCTGGATGGGGGTTTGGTGATCGAGCGCGCGCTGGGGGCGAGAGGACGCGTCGGCAAGAGCCACCTCGCCACCGGCCAAGTAGCGGCCAAGCCTCTTGCGCGCCGTGTTGGCTGCGGATAACGGGGTCAGGTCTTGCCTTTTGCCCCCTCCCCCAACTCCTCCGAGGACGGCAATCCCCCGTGAGGCCCAACCGACCGCACGGTCGCGCTCCGCCTCACAACCCCTCCCTCAATGTCGCCAACACATCGCTGTGGAACTCCCGCCGGTACAGCACCCACACCACGAAGGCGGTGGCGCCGATGAAGGCCCAGGGCGAGACGAACCAGCCGATCACCGCGAAGGAGAGGTAGTAGGCGCGCAGGCCGTCGTTGAAGGTTTCGGCGGCCATGCCCATGAGGCGGCCGGCGCGGTCGGCGTAGGCTTGGCGGGCGGCTTCGTCGGGGAATTGGTCGGCGCTGGGCGCGGCGCCCACCAGGATGGCGCCGAAGCTGTACTGCCGGATGCTCCAGGTGAAGCGGAAGAAGGCAAACACAAAGATGGCCGTGAGCACGGCCAGCTTGAGGTCGAACACCAGCATGGTGGTGCGAGCGGCGAAGGGGATTTCGCGTACCAGCTCGGTGGCCTTTTCGGTGGCGGCCAGAGCGGCCAGCAGGCCGCCAATGATCAGGATGCTGGTGCTGGCAAAGAAGGCCGGGCTGGCCGAGAGCGACTGGGTGACGGCGGCGTCGACGATGCGGTTGTCGCGCCGGGTGGTTTGCAACATCCACTCGCGCCGCCAGCGGTTGGTGGTGGCCAAGATGGACAGACGCTTGGCCGAGCGCCAACGCGACCAGTGGGCGTAGCCCCACCAAGCGGCGAAGAAAAGACCCAGAGCGAGCCAGTCGGCCCAGGGCAGGAAGGCAAAGACGGACGACAGCGACGGCGGCATGGGGCGCAATGTAAGAGCAGGCCGCGGGGGCCAGTGTCAGGCGCGGGCTTCACGAAACTTTGCACGCCGGTCACCAAAGCGCTGGTTTGTGGGCACGAGACTTTGTCCGACCCCACCACGGTCCAACCACGTACCTGCCGGTATCGCCTGTTGCTGCTGAACAGCGGTCGATGGCTGGCTCCGGCGGCTTCAGGACTGGATCGGGGCTTGTCGAGGCCGCGACACCGGCCTTGTTTTGAACTTGACATGGAGTGAGCGATGAAGACCTTGAAACGGTTGGTGGCGACGACGCTGGTAGCTTGTGTGACCCTGCCCGTGGCCTTGAATGCGCAGACCCCGCAGGCAGCGGGCAAAGAGCACCCTGCACAGCGCGGGCACAAAGCGATGAAGTTGGATGCCAACCACGATGGCCAGCTGTCGCGTGAGGAGGTGAAGGGCCATGCTCGGCTGGAGAAGGGCTTTGATCGCATGGACACCAACAAGGACGGCCTGCTGTCCAAGGAGGAGTTGGAGGTGGCTCGCTCCAAGATGAAGGAGCAACGCGAAAGCCGCAAGCCCGGCGACGCGACCTGATCGTTCAAGCCGCCGCAGATCGAAAGAAGTGCCCATGAAGCCGAACCTGCAGCTGTGCGCCAAGCCACGCCGCCCACACTGGGCGGGCTTGCTGAGTCTGAGCGTGATGCTCGCTTTGGGCGCCTGCGGCGGCGGTGGCGGTGACGCCCCGTCCACGCCAGCGCCAGCCCCCGTGCCCACCCCTGCGCCGCCCCCGCCCGCGCCGGCCCCCGGCCCGGCCCCCAGCCCAGCCCCCAGCCCAGCACCCAGCCCAGCACCCAGCCCAGCCCCCAGCCCAGCCCCCAGCCCAGCCCCGTACCCGGTCGGGCTGAGCGAGCACAGCTTGACGATGTCCGGTGTGGAGCGACGCTTCCGCGTGCACCTGCCCGCGGGCTTGAGCAGCCCCAAGGCCGTGGTGTTGGTGTTGCACGGCGGGGGCGGCGAGGGCCTGGGCGTTTCGGAGTTGGGCAAGCATCCGCTGTCGGTGTTCCGCACGGTGGCCGACCGCGAAGGCTTCGTCGTCGTCTACCCCGGTGGCTTGCCGGCCAAGGACATCGAGAGCAACCCAGGCTGGGACGACTGCCGAGCCGACAACACGGTGGCCAGCGGTGCCGACGATGTGGGCTTTTTGTCGGCGCTGATCACCCGGGTGTCTGGCGAGTTCAAGCTGCCTTTGTCGAAGGTGTTCATGGCAGGAGGCTCGAACGGCGCGCAGATGACCCAGGCCTTTGCCTTCAACCGGCCGGAGATGGTGGCGGCGGTGGCCTCGGCCGGTGGCGCCCTGCCGGAAAAGCCCAAACCCGGCGCCTGCACCACCGGACCCGGACGCCCGGTGGCCATCGCCCTGCTGCATGGCACTGGCGACACCCAAATGCCCTGGGCGGGCGGCTGCGTGGCCAACCTGGGTGGTGCCTGCAACCGAGGGCGGGTGGTGTCGGCCGAGGCCACGCGCGACCGCTGGCTGCAAATCAACGGCTTGAGCGCCGTGGTCCCTACCACGACCGTGGTGAACTTGGACCCGACCGACGCCGGGCCGGCGAACCGCTTCGACCATGCCGGCAATCCGCCGCTGCAGTGGTGGCGCCTGGATGGCGCGGGCCACACCGTGCCCAGCCGCACCGTCCTCACCAACCCCAACCCGGCCACCGGCATCCAGAACCGCGACGTTGAGTTCGCCGAGGTCGCCTGGGCCTTCTTCCAGTCGCGCCTGTCGGTGGCGCCCTCAGCGCAGGCCCTGAAGGCCGCGAAGGACTACTCGTTCGCCACGGGCGGCCAAACCTTCATGGTCATGCACCAGGGCGTGGTGCTCGACGAAGCCTATGCCGCCGGCGGGGGCGAATCGCGCACGCAGTTGCTGGCCAGCGCCACCAAGGGCCTGACCGGCCTGGTGGGGGCCATCGGGGCGTCGCAGGGGCTGTACGAATTGGATGAGCCGGTGGCGCAGCGGGCACTGACCGAGTGGAAGTCCGACCCGACCAAGAGCAAGATCACCTACCGCCACCTGCTGACCATGACCAGTGGCCTCAAGGAACTCAACGACCTCAAGGGATGGCAGGAGTACTTGGCTGCACCGGTGCTCAACCCGCCCGGCGAGGTGTTCATCTACAGCGGCGACCCGAACATCTTTGGACTGGCCTTGGAGCGCTTGCTGGCGGGAGAGTCGGCGGTGTCTTATTTCGACCGGGTGTTGTTGAAGCCCCTGGGCATCACCTCCCTGCGCTGGGGCTCCAACTTCGAGGATGGGCACCCCAATCTGTCGGGGGGTGCATACCTCACCGCCCGCGACTGGAGCAAGCTGGGGGAGTTCATTCGGCTCAGCATGGATGGGGCTTGGACGGGCCCGAGCTTGCTCAAGCGCGAGGTTTTCGAGCAGGTGTTCAAGGGCCAGAAGGCCCACCCGGCCTACGGCTTTTACTGGTGGCTCAAGCGGCCGGTTCCCGCCGATTTGGGCGCCACCATCGACGCCAACAACAAAAGCCAGTTCACCCGCCAGATCAAGCCCATCATCGACGACGCGCGCGTGCCGGCCGACTTCGTGATGGCAGCCGGGGCTTACGACCAACGGCTGTACATCATCCCGTCACGCGGGTTGACCGTGATACGAAACGGCCCAACCGGCAACGACAGCTTCGACGACATCGAGTTTCTGGGGCGCCTGCTGCAGTAGTCGGGCAAGGCGGCGTCCGTCCAACGGTGGCGGCGTTGGAGTCTGTTCGGGTTGGCGCTCAGCGCGCCGCCAACCCATCGAAGCAACTGCTCAGCAGCCAGTCGATGGCTTGTGGTTCGGTGCAGCTGCCACCGGCCTTGAGCACACCCAGCACGGGGTCGCAGGCACGGGAGAACAGCGTGTACAGCACGACTTCGGGTGGCACGCTGTTGCTCAGCGAGCCATCCGCTTGGGCCGATTGGATCCAATCGCCCAGGGTTTCACTCAAGGCCATCAGCCGATCCATGTAGGCGCGGTCGGCCATCAAGGCGCTGCGCAGCGTGGAGTTCTGGGCTGGCAGCGAGGGCATCTCGCCTGCCCACTGCACATGCATGGTCCAGCGGGCCACGGCCTTGAGGCGATCCAGCGGCTGGGGCAGGGCGGCGGCCTCGGTGTCGCAAAAGGCTTGGGCGCGCTCCAGCACACGGACCATGGCCGCCGCGGCCAGGGCCTCTTTCGACTCGAAGTGCTTGTACAGGCTGGCCTTGGCGATGCCGACCTCGGCCGCCACGGCGTCCACCGTCATGGCTTCGAAGCCTTTGTCGGCCAGCAGGCGGTTGACGGCATCCACGATGGCGTCTTCCCGCGCTTGGTGCATTTGTTCTCGGAACGAGGGCTTGCTCATGCGCCGATTGTATGGACAGGCAGTCTCCCTGGTCGCCGCATGACCAATACGTTCCAAGAAAAACCACACGGTTCTGTCAGAAAACCAAACGGTATATAGTTTGAACTTGATGGTTCAGTTTTGACCTCCCTGACCCCTGTGACCTCTCAACCGTTCGACCGGAGATCTCCATGATCCAACTGATGCGACGCTGGGCTGCCATTGTTTTGGCTGGCCTCACCCTCACCGCTTGTGGCGGTGGCGACGGCCCCCGCACCGTGTCCGATACCCTGGCCGCCGACCCGAGCACCCAAGTGCTGGCCACGGCCATCCGCGAAGCCGGTTTGGACGGCCCCCTGCGCGGCTCGGGCCCATTCACGGTGATGGCGCCGACCGACGCCGCTTTCTCGGCCTTGCTGACCGAGTTGGGCATCACGCAAGCGCAGTTGCTGGCCGACAAGCCGCTGCTGACGGCCGTGTTGCAGTACCACGTGCTGGGCGCCCGTGTGGCCCGCGCCGACGTGCCGCTGGGACGCGCCGTGACGCCTCTGGGCGGCGGCATCTTCAAGGTGGATTCGGTCAGCGGTGAGTTGCGCATCACCGACGGGCGCAACCGCGTCAGCCGCATCACGACGACGGACATCGACGGCGGCAATGGCCTGATCCACAAGGTGGACCGCGTGTTGCTGCCCGCCAACCGCAACATCGTCCAAACGGCGCAGTCTCTGCCGGAATTCAGCATCCTCGTGGAAGCCGTGGTGGCGGCCGACTTGGCCGGCACGCTCTCGGGCAACGGTCCGTTCACGGTGTTCGCGCCCACCAACGCGGCGTTTGCCAGCCTGCTGACCGAATTGGGACTGACCAAGGCGCAACTGCTGGCCAACAAGCCGCTGCTGACCAAGGTGTTGACCTACCACGTCGTCCCCAGCCGCGTGCTGCGGGCGGACGTGCCGGTGGGCCCCGCGATCACCACGGTGCAGGGTGAAACCTTCACGGTGAACAGCGCGCTGCAAATCACCGACCGCAACGGCCGCCGCGCTGGCATCACCGCCACCGATGTGCTGACCAGCAACGGCGTGATCCATGTCGTGGACAAGGTCATCCTGCCGAAGACGCCAACCGTCGTCGAAATCGCCCAAGGCAGCCCGGACTTCTCCATCCTCGTGGAAGCCGTGGTGGCTGCTGACCTCGCCGGAACGTTGTCGGGCGCGGGTCCCTTCACGGTGTTCGCCCCTACCAACGCCGCGTTCGCCAGCCTGCTCACCGAGCTCGGCGTGACCAAGGCGCAACTGCTGGCCGACAAAGCGCTGCTGACCAAGGTGTTGACCTACCACGTGGTGCCCGGCCGCGTGTACCGCGCCGGTGTGCCGGTGGGCGTGCCCATCACCACCGTGCAGGGCGGCACCTTCACGGTCGGCAGCGATTTGGTCATCACCGACGCCCGCGCCCGCCGCGCCGGCATCACGGCCACCGATGCCCTGGCCCTGAACGGGGTGGTTCACACCCTGGACAAGGTCATCCTCCCGGCGCCCTGAGCGCTTGTTTCTGAACCCGAAGGAGTTGTTCCCATGAAGAAGTTCATCGCATTGGCCGCCCTGTCGCTGTCGGCCTTGGCCGTGCAGGCCAAAGACATCGTCGACACCGCCGTGGCCGCCGGCCAATTCAAAACCCTGGCCACCGCGCTGCAAGCCGCTGGCTTGGTGGACACGCTGAAAGGCAAGGGTCCGTTCACGGTGTTCGCCCCCACCGACGCCGCCTTTGCCAAGATCCCGAAGGCCCAGCTGGACGCCCTGCTGGCCGACAAGGCCAAGCTGACCGCCGTGTTGACCTACCACGTGGTGCCGGGCAAGGTCATGGCCAAGGACGTGAAGGCTGGCAAGGTGAAGACCGTGCAAGGCGGCGAGCTGACCTTGGGCACCACGGGTGGTGTGACGGTGGACGGCGCCAAGGTCGTCCAGGCCGACATCGCGGCCGACAACGGCGTGATCCATGTGATCGACACCGTGGTGCTGCCCAAGTAAGGGCCGAGCTCCGACGCAAAGTCCCGCGGCCCACCCGCGGGGCTTTTTTGTTTTGTCAACGACCTGCGCCGCGCCGGCCGCCGTCGCCGAAGGCCGGCGGCGATGCCCGCGTCAAGCGTTCTTTTTCTTGCCGCGCTCCATCACCAGGGGCGCGGGCGGTGCCACCGGGGCCCCCCCCAGGGCGGGGCGAGGGGCCCCCGCGTCCTTCTTGGGCTTCTTGCTTTCCTTGTTGCTGCGCTGCTGTCCTTTGGGCATGGCGATGCTCCCTGGCCCACGGGCCGTGACGAAAGCCCCAGCGTAACCCCCGAGCGCGTCGCGCTCAATACAGCTGCAGGCTGACCCAGTAGGCCACCCCAGCCATGAAGGCCGAGGCGGGGATCGTGAGCACCCAGGCCCACACGATGTTCCCTGCCACACCCCAGCGCACGGCGCTGGGGTGGCGGGTGGAGCCCGCGCCCACGATGGCGCCGGTGATGGTGTGCGTGGTGGACACGGGGATGCCGAGCGTGGTGGCCAAGAACAAGGTCATGGCGCCACCCGTTTCGGCACAAAACCCGCCCACGGGCTTGAGCTTGGTGATGCGCTGCCCCATGGTTTTGACGATGCGCCAGCCGCCGAACATGGTGCAGGTCGCAATGGCCACGCAGCAGGCCACGATGGTCCAGGTGGGCGGCGAGGCGTCCTGCGCCGAGGCGTATCCGGTGGCCAGCAACAGCATCCAGATGATGCCGATGGTCTTTTGCGCGTCGTTGCCGCCGTGGCCCAGGCTGTAGGCCCCTGCCGACACCAATTGCAAACGGAGAAACCATTTGTCCACCTTGTGCGGCCGGCTGCGGCGGCAAATAGATGAAGTGATGGTTTTGAGGATGCCTTTGGCCAGCAGCGCACCGGTGCCGGCTTTGGCGATGACGGCGCCCACGATGCCGCCCATCAGCGCGTGCGACGAGCTGCTGGGGATGCCGTAGTACCACGTGATCACGTTCCAGGTGATGGCCCCCACCAGCGCTCCGAACACCACATGCGTGTCCACCACCCCGGGCTCCACAAAGCCCTTGCCCACCGTGGCGGCCACGCTGAGGTGGAACACGAAGATGGCGATGAAGTTGAAGAAGGCGGCGAACACCACGGCCTGCCCTGGCTTGAGCACGCCGGTGGACACGACGGTGGCGATGGAGTTCGCTGCGTCGTGGAAGCCGTTCATGAAGTCGAAGGCCAGTGCCAGCACCACGAGCATGACGACGACCGCCAGCGCGGTTTGCGTTGCTTCCATGGCGCAGGCCTCAGCTGTTCTCGAGGATGATGCCCTCGATGATGTTGGCCACGTCCTCGCACACGTCGGTGATCTTTTCAAGCAGCTCGTAGATGGCCTTGAGCTTGATCAGTTCGCGCACGTCGGTTTCGTGGCGGAACAGCTGGCTCATGGCCCTGCGCATCACGCGGTCGGCATCGCCTTCGAGCTGGTCGATCTCTTCGCAGGTTTTGAGGGCGGCCTCGGTGGTGGCCGGGTCGGCCAACTTGGGCAGCAGGCGCACGGCGTCGCGCACGCGCTCGCAGCACTTCAGGCTCAGGTCGGTGAGGCGCGAGATCTCCTCGGTCATGGCGCGCACGTCGTACAGCGCCATGGTCTCGGCGGCGTCCTGCAGCAGGTCGGCCACGTCGTCCATGGTGTTGATGAGCGCGTGGATCTGCTCCCGGTCGATCGGCGTGATGAAGGTGGTGTGAAGCACGCGATTGACCTCGTGCGTCACGCGGTCGGCGGCATGCTCGGCCTTGTCCACCGCCTCGTTGTACTTGGCGCGAAGCTCGGGGTTGCTGTAGTTCACCACCAAGGCCGAAAACGCTTGGGCGGCCTCGACGATGTGGTCGGCATGCTGGTTGAACAGCGCAAAAAAATTGCCCTCGCGGGGCAACAGCTTTCCAAACATGGGGGGTGTCTCCGTTGGGTTTGGTGTCCGATCGGTGACACCAAGATGCACCCCCCATTGTCCGCGAAAGTCCCTACTTTCGTTCGGGGTTTGGCGCTGCGAAGGCGCCAAGTCATGACAGAACAGTGATGCCGGGCTCAGCGCAGGGTCGTGAACCGGGCCTCGGGCTTGTCGTCCGAGCGATGCTGGGTGGTCACGTTCTTCGTCATCACCCAGGGCCGCACTTGGTAGTGGATGGGCGCGAACAGGTGCTCGTCGCGCACCCGAGTGAGCGCAGCATGGATCAGCGCATTGCGTTTGGCCGGCTCCAACTCGACCTTGATGTCGTCGATCAAGGCGTCCAGTCGGGCGTCGCTCAGCTTCCAGTAGTTGCCGTTGCCATCGGCCCCGCCCGTGCGCGTGCGCACCAGGGCCTGCAGCACGTACAGCGCGTCGTAGGTGGGCACGCCCCATCCGTACAGGAAGAAGGGCAGATCCATGCGCTGCACGCGCGGGCTGTAGGTGGCGAAGCTCTCGGTCTGCAACTTCACGCGGATGCCTGCTCGCGCCCACATGCTGACCAGCGCTTGGCAGATTTCCTCGTCGTTGACGTAGCGGTTGTTCGGGCAGTGGAAGGGCAGGTCCAGTCCGTTGGGGTAACCGGCCTCGGCCAGCAGGCGCTTGGCGCGCTCGATGTCGGTCTTGGGCACCGTGTCCAGCGCGGCGCTGTAGCCGGTCACGCCAGGGGGCACCATCAGGCCGGCAGGCTGGGACAGCCCGCGCATCAGCGCCCGCTGGATGCCCGCGCGGTCGATGGCGATGCTCACCGCCTCGCGAACCCGCTTGTCCTTGAACGGGTTGCTGCCCTTGACGCTGCTGTTGCGGATCTCGTCCGAACCCTGGTCCATCGCCACGAAGATGGTCCGCACCTCGTTGCCTTCCATCACCTTCAGCCGGGCGTCGGCCTTGAGGCGAGCCACGTCCTGCGTGGGCACATCGGTCAGCAAGTCCACCTCACCGCTGAGCAAGCCCGCCACCCGCGTTTGGTCGCTCTTGATGGGCAGGTAGAGCACCTGCTTGATGTTGCTGGCGTTCTTCGCGTCCCACCAGTTGGGGTTTTGCTCCAGGGTCATCCGCTGCTCGGGCTGCCAGCTGACGATGCGGTAGGGCCCGGTGCCCATGGCGTTGCGCGTGGCGAAGGTTTCTTCCTTGGCGGCCGCATTGGGCGGCGCGGTGGTCTTGTTCTTTTCGGCCCAAGCCTTGCTCATGATGCGGAAGTCGATGATGGTCCGCGTCAAGATGGGGTTGGGCGCGGCCAGGATGAAATCAACCGTGTGGCTGTCCACCTTCTTGACCTCGTTGATGCCGGCCACGAAGGGCTTGAGCGAGCTGTGCGGGCTGTTGATGCGCCCAAAGCTGAACACCACGTCGTCCGCCGTGAGCGGCGTGCCGTCCTGGAACTTCACCCCCTTGCGCAGGTTGAAGCGCACTTGCGTGGGGCTGAGGGCCTTCCAGTCGGTGGCCAAGGCGCCCTCCACCTGGTAGTCCTTGTTGTAGCGCGTCAGCCCCTCGTAGGCGTGCTGCAGCAAGGCGCTGGTGGTGCTGTGGTTCTGGCTGTGGGGGTCCAGGGTCAACACGTCGTTCTGGGCAGCCCAGCGCAGGGTCTGGGCCAAGGCCAGCGGGGTCGCGCAGGCCAGGGCGGCGGCCAGGGTCAGTGCGCGGAAGGCGGTTTTCATCGGCAAGCACTCCGAGTGGGGGAATGGCCGCGATGCTAGCGATCCCCGCAAAGCCTCAGGGCCGGGTGGCCTCCAGGGCGGCATCGCAACCCTGCCCAGCGGCGATCTGGCGTTGCACCCAAGGCCGCAGCCAGCGGTCCCATCGCGGCCACTGGCTGCCCAACAGGTGCTGCGTGGGTGCCCTCAGCACCCCACAGCGGTAGCGGCTTTCGGCTTCGTCCCATTCCAAGGCCGCGCAGGCGCCCGAGCGCCGGCGACTGGCCCACACGCCCACCGGGCAAGGTGCCCACAGACAGCACAGCCCGCAGCCGTTGCAGGCTGCGCCCAACACCGGCTTGGCCGGCGCTGCGGGATGGATGTGGATGACGCGGTTCAGCCCTTGACGCCCAGCTCGCGCAGGCGCTCTTCCAGATAGCTGCCGGCGGTGTAGCGGTCGCTCAGCACCACGTCGTTGCGCGGGTGCAGGAACAGCGGCAGGCTGACGCGGCTGCGCTTGGCGCCCTCGCCGGTGGGGTTCAGCACCCGGTGGAGGGTGCTGGGGTAGTAGCCCTGGCTGGCTTCTTCCAACATGTCGCCGATGTTGATGGCCAGGGTGCCGAAGTCGCAGGGCACGTCGCGCCATTTCTGGTCAGTGCCTTGAATCTGGAGGCCGGGCTCGTTGGCGGCGGGCAGGATGGTCAGCAGGTTGATGTCGCCATGCGCCGCGGCGCGCAGCGCGCCCTCGGGCTCGTTGCCGGTCAGCGGGGGGTAACGCAGCACGCGCAGCAGGGTGTGACGGCTGCCTTGGATCATCTGGCTCAGCGGTTCGCGGTAGTGCCGGGCGATCTCGGGCGGTGTGTAGCGCTCGACCCAGCCCAACAACTCGGCCGCCAGGGCGTTGGCCTGCTCGTAGTACGCCAGCGCATCGGCCTTGAGGCTTTCGGGGATGCGGCCCCAGGGGTAGACGTGGAAGTACTCCTTGATGTCCTTCTGCGCGGCGCCCTTGGCCGTTTCGCTGATGGCGGTGCTGAAGTAGCCGTCCTGGGTTTCCTTGCTGAAAGCGAAGTCGTGCTTGGCGTCGCTGTTGAAGAAGTCCAGCCAGGTGGCGTAGATGCGTTCGACCAAGTTCTGGGGAATGGGGTGGTTCTTCAGCACGCCAAAGCCCGTTTCGTGCAGGCTGCTTGTGAAGCGCTCGGCCGCGTCGGGGGCGCGGTAATCAACGACTTGGACGTCCATGTGATGTTTTGGGCGTGAACAAGCGCCCAGTCTACGGGGGGTGTTTCGGCGCGTTACCAGCCCCGAGAAAGGCAGTTACAGTCCTTATCCCACGCCGGCATGCCGGCGCGTGTTTGATTTGTGTAGCCCTTCCCCCCTACGGGTCGCAATCCGCTAACCGGTCTGGCCGTGTCGCGGAAGGTTCTGTAACCAGCCAACTGCTTTGGAAGCCGAAGCGTGAGGTCAGCGAAATGATGCAGCAATACAGGTTGAACTCGTACCTCTTCGGGGGCAATGCGCCCTATGTCGAAGAGCTGTACGAGGCCTACCTCGACAACCCCGGCTCGGTGCCGGACAACTGGCGCGCCTACTTCGACGCGCTGCAGCACGTCCCCGCCACCGACGGCAGCGACGCCCGCGACGTGGCGCACGCCCCGGTCGTCGAGAGCTTCGCGCAACGCGCCAAAGCCGGCCAGCTGACGCAAAAGGCCTCCAGCGCCGACCTGGCTGTCGCCCGCAAGCAGGTGCACGTGCAGTCGCTGATCGCGGCCTACCGCTTCCTGGGCAACCGCTGGGCCGAGCTCGACCCGCTCAAGCGCGGTGAGCGCCCCAAGATCCCCGAACTCGACCCCGCGTTCTACGACCTGAGCGAGTCCGACATGGACATCAGCTTCTCGGCCGTGAACAGCTACTTCGGTGGCGAGACGATGACCCTGCGCCAGATCGTGCAGGCGCTGCGTCAGACCTACTGCGGCAGCATCGGCGCCGAGTTCATGCACTGCACCGACCCGGCCGAGAAGCGCTGGTGGCAGGAGCGCCTGGAGAAGGCGCGCGGCAAGCCCAGCTTCACCGCCGACGAGAAGAAGCACATCCTCGAGCGCCTGACGGCCGCCGAAGGCCTCGAGCGCTACCTGCACACCAAGTACGTGGGCCAGAAGCGCTTCAGCCTGGAAGGCGGCGACAGCTTCATCGCCGCCATGGACGAGCTGATCCAGCGCGCCGGCGAACGCGGCGTGCAAGAGATCGTCATCGGCATGGCCCACCGCGGCCGCTTGAACGTGCTGGTCAACACCCTGGGCAAGATGCCCGCCGACCTGTTCGCCGAGTTCGAGCACAAGGCGTCCGAAGACCTGCCCGCGGGCGACGTGAAGTACCACCAGGGCTTCAGTTCCGATATCTCCACCCCCGGCGGCCCGGTCCACCTGAGCCTGGCCTTCAACCCTTCGCACCTGGAGATCGTCAACCCCGTGGTGGAAGGCAGCGTGCGCGCCCGCCAGGACCGCCGCGGCGACGGCAAGGGCCAACAGGTGCTGCCGGTGCTGGTGCATGGCGACGCCGCTTTCGGTGGCCAAGGCGTGGTGCAAGAAACCCTGGCCTTCAGCCAAACCCGCGGCTACGGCACGGGCGGCACGGTGCATTTGGTCATCAACAACCAGATCGGTTTCACGACCAGCGACCCGCGCGACCTGCGCAGCACGCACTACTGCACCGACGTGGTGAAGATGGTCGAGGCCCCGGTGCTGCACGTGAACGGCGACGACCCCGAGGCCGTTGTCTGGGCCATGCAACTTTGCATGGACTACCGCGCCGAGTTCCGCAAGGACGTGGTGCTGGACATCGTCTGCTTCCGCAAGCTGGGCCACAACGAGCAAGACACCCCGTCGCTCACCCAGCCGCTCATGTACAAAAAGATCGGCGCCCACCCCGGCACGCGCAAGCTGTACGCCGACAAGCTGGTCGCCCAGGGCACGGTGGCCGCCGACGAGCCCGACAACATGGTCAAGGCCTACCGCGCCGCCATGGACGAAGGCCGTCACACGGTCGACCCGGTGCTGACCAACTTCAAGAGCAAATACGCCACCGACTGGTCGCCGTTCTTGGGCAAGAAGTGGACCGACAACTGCGACACCGCCATCCCCGTGGCCGAGTGGAAGCGCCTGTCGGAACGCCTGACGACCCTGCCCAAGGACTTCGCCGCCCACAACCTGGTGCAGAAGGTTTACGCCGACCGCGCCGCGATGGGCCGGGGCGAGGTGAACGTCGACTGGGGCATGGGCGAGCACATGGCCTTTGCCAGCCTGGTGGCCAGCGGCTACCCGGTGCGCCTGTCGGGCGAAGACGCCGGCCGCGGCACCTTCACGCACCGCCATGCCGTCATCCACGACCAGAACCGCACGACCTGGGACGACGGCACCTACATCCCGCTGCAGCACGTGGCCGACGGCCAAGCGCCGTTCACCGTTATCGACTCGATCCTGAGCGAAGAAGCGGTGCTGGGCTTCGAGTACGGCTACGCCGCCGCCGAGCCCAACACCCTGACCATTTGGGAAGCGCAGTTCGGCGACTTCGTCAACGGCGCGCAGGTGGTCATCGACCAGTTCATCGCCTCTGGCGAGGTGAAGTGGGGCCGGGCCAACGGCCTGGTGATGATGCTGCCGCACGGCTACGAAGGCCAGGGCCCCGAGCACAGCTCGGCCCGCCTGGAGCGCTTCATGCAGCTGGCCGCGGACAACAACATGCAGATCGTGCAGCCCACCACGGCCGCGCAGATCTTCCACGTGCTGCGCCGCCAGATGCTGCGCATGTTCCGCAAGCCCTTGGTCATCATGACGCCCAAGAGCCTGCTGCGCGCGAAGGACGCCACGAGCCCGCTGACCGACTTCACCAAGGGCGAGTTCAAGACCGTGATCGGCGAGGTCGATGCCTCGATCAGCGCCGACAAGGTCAAGCGTGTCATCGTGTGCTCGGGCAAGGTCGCCTACGACCTGATCCGCAAGCGCGAGGAAAAGAAGAGCGGCGACGTCGCCATCGTGCGCGTGGAGCAGCTCTACCCCTTCCCGCACAAGGCCTTCGCCGCCGAGCTGAAGAAGTACCCCAACGCCACCGACATCGTGTGGTGCCAGGACGAGCCGCAGAACCAAGGCTCGTGGTTCTTCGTGCAGCACCAGATCCACGAAAACATGGCCGACGGCCAGAAGCTCGGCTACGCCGGCCGTCCGGCCAGCGCCTCGCCGGCCTGCGGCTACGCCCACCTGCACCAGGAACAGCAAAAAGCCCTGCTGGACCAGGCCTTCGCCAAGCTCAAGGGCTTCGTGCTGACCAAGTAAGAACAAGGAACGAACAACACCATGGCACTCATTGACGTCAAGGTTCCGCAGCTGTCCGAATCCGTGGCCGAAGCCACCCTGCTGCAATGGAAGAAGCAACCCGGTGAAGCCGTCGCCATCGACGAAATCCTGATCGAAATCGAAACCGACAAGGTCGTGCTCGAAGTGCCGGCGCCCGCCGCCGGCGTGCTGTCGGCCCAAGTGGTGGCCGGCGGCGGCACGGTGACCAGCGACCAGGTCATCGCCACCATCGACACCGAAGCCAAGGCCGGTGCTGCTGCGCCTGCGGCGGCGGCCCCCGCCGCCCCGGCGGCCGCGCCCGCCGCGGCCAGCGCCGACAAGAGCGGCGTGGCCATGCCCGCCGCCGCCAAGATCATGGCCGACAACGGCCTGGCCGCCGGCAGCGTGGCCGGCACCGGCAAGGACGGCCGCGTGACCAAGGGCGACGTGCTCGGCGCCCTGGCCAACCCGCCCGCCGCCGTGGCCGCGCCCGTGGCGGCCCCGGTGCCTGCGGCCGTGGCCAAGCCCCTGCCGGCCGTGGCCGCCCCGGTGCCCGTGAACCTGGGCGACCGCCCCGAGCAGCGCGTGCCCATGAGCCGCCTTCGCGCCCGTGTGGCCGAACGCCTGATCCAGTCGCAGTCCACCAACGCCATCTTGACCACCTTCAACGAGGTCAACATGGGCCCGCTGATGGACATGCGCAAGAAGTTCCAAGAGAAGTTCGAGAAGGAGCACGGCGTCAAGCTCGGCTTCATGAGCTTCTTCGTCAAGGCCGCGGTGCACGCGCTGAAGAAGTTCCCGGTGCTGAACGCCTCGGTCGACGGCAACGACATCGTGTATCACGGCTACTTCGACATCGGCATCGCCGTGGGCTCGCCGCGAGGCTTGGTGGTGCCCATCCTGCGCAATGCCGACCAGATGTCGTTCGCCGACGTCGAGAAAAAGATCGCCGAGTTCGGCCAAAAGGCCAAGGACGGCAAGCTGAGCATGGAAGAGCTCAGCGGCGGCACCTTCTCCATCAGCAACGGCGGCACCTTCGGCTCGATGCTGTCCACGCCCATCATCAACCCGCCGCAGTCGGCCATCCTGGGCGTGCACGCCACCAAGGAGCGCCCGGTGGTGGAGAACGGCCAGATCGTGATCCGCCCGATCAACTACCTGGCCATGTCGTACGACCACCGCATCATCGACGGCCGCGAAGCCGTGCTGGGCCTGGTGGCCATGAAGGATGCGCTGGAAGATCCGGCCCGTTTGTTGTTCGACCTGTAAACCCTCCGCCCCCGTCACGGCCCTCCGTTCGCCCTGAGGTATCGAAGGGCCGGGTCGGTCGGGGGCTTCGATGTCTCAGCCCGAACGGGCTGGGTGGCGATTCGAAGAAAGCACTCCCATGAGCACCCAACAATTCGACGTCGTCGTCATCGGCGGCGGCCCCGGCGGCTACATCGCCGCCATCCGCGCCGCGCAACTCGGCTTCAACACCGCCTGCATCGACGAGTGGAAGAACGACAAGGGCGGCCCCGCGCCCGGCGGCACCTGCACCAACGTCGGTTGCATCCCCTCGAAGGCCCTGCTGCAGTCCAGCGAGCACTACGAGCACCTGAACCACCACTTTGCCGAGCACGGCATCACGGCCGACAACGTCCAGATCGATGTGGCCAAGATGCTGGCCCGCAAGGACACCGTGGTGAAGCAGAACAACGACGGCATCCTGTACCTGTTCAAGAAGAACAAGGTCAGCTTCTTCCACGGTCGCGGCGCCTTCGTGGGTGCCAAGGACGGGCTGTACGAGATCAGCGTCAACGGCACGCCCACGCTGGCGGCCAAGCACGTGGTCGTGGCCACCGGCTCCAACGCCCGCGCGCTGCCCGGCACGCCGTTCGACGAAGAGAGGATCCTCAGCAACGACGGTGCTTTGCGTATTGGGGCAAGCTCGGGCGCGGCGCCCAAGAAGCTCGGCGTCATCGGCGCCGGCGTCATCGGCCTGGAAATGGGTTCGGTGTGGCGCCGCCTGGGCGCCGAGGTGACGGTGCTTGAGGGCATGCCCACCTTCCTGGCTGCCGTGGACGAGGGCGTTGCCAAAGAGGCCGCCAAGGTTTTCAAGAAGCAGGGCCTGGACATCCAGCTTGGCGTGAAGATCGATGGCATCAAGACGAGCAAGACCGGCGTCACCGTCAGCTACGCCGACGCCAAGGGCGAGGCCAAGACCCTGGCGGTGGACAAGCTGATCGTCTCCATCGGCCGCGTGCCCAACACCATCGGCTTGAACGTCGAGGCCGTGGGCCTGAAGCTGGACGAGCGCGGCGCCATCGTGGTGGACGCCGACTGCAAGACCAACCAGCCCAACGTGTGGGCGGTGGGCGACGTGGTGCGCGGCCCCATGCTGGCGCACAAGGCCGAGGAGGAAGGCGTGGCCGTGGCCGAGCGCATCGCCGGCCAGCACGGGCACGTCGACTTCGACATCATTCCCTGGGTCATCTACACCAGCCCGGAAATCGCTTGGGTCGGCAAGACCGAGCAACAGCTCAAGGCCGAGGGCCGCGCCTACAAGGCCGGTCAGTTCCCCTTCATGGCCAACGGCCGCGCGCGCGCGCTGGGCGACACCACCGGCTTTGTGAAGATGCTGGCCGACGCCAAGACCGACGAGATCCTGGGCGTGCACATCATTGGCCCCTTCGCCAGCGAGCTGGTCGCCGAGTGCGTGGTCGCCATGGCGTTCAAGGCCAGCAGCGAGGACATCGCTCGCATCTGCCATGCGCACCCGTCCTTGAGCGAAAGCACCAAGGAAGCCGCGCTGGCCGTGGACAAGCGCACGCTGAATTTCTGATGAACGTGACCCCCAGTCTCCCTCTGGTCGCCACCCCCCGAGGGGGCGCGCGCGGCCTTGGGGCGGCCCGGCGGTCGCGCTGACGCGGTGTCGACGACCTCGGCCTACCAAGCCGAGTTGCAGGCGCGCGGCTTCACGGCCGACGCGGCTCAGCTGCAGGGCCTCGCGGCCCTGCAGCGCTGCGAAGACGGCTGGGTCGCCTACAAAGCGCGCCGCAGCAACGCCGTCACCAAGCTCTTGGTGCGACCGGCCTTGCCCAAGGGCGTGTACCTCTACGGTGGGGTAGGGCGGGGCAAGAGCTTCCTGATGGACTGCTTCTTCCAGGCCGTGCCCCTGCAGCGCAAGGTGCGCCTTCACTTCCACGAGTTCATGCGCGAGGTGCACCGCGAGCTGCACGAGCTCAAGGGCATTGCCGACCCCATTGACGAGCTGACGCGCCGCATGGCGCGGCGCTACCGGCTGATTTGCTTCGACGAGTTCCACGTCGCCGACGTGACCGACGCGATGATCATGCTGCGCTTGCTCGAGGGCTTGCAAAAGCACCGCATCGGCATGGTGACGACCAGCAACTTTCACCCGGATGGGCTGTACCCGAACGGTCTGCATCGGGATCGGATCCTGCCGGCCATCAATTTGTTGAAGCATTCGATGGAGATCGTCAACGTCGACGCTGGGGTGGATTACCGCCGCCGCACGCTGACCGACGCGCAGGTGTATCTGTGCCCGCTGGGCTTGGAGGCCGATTGCGCCATGGCGGCCCTGTTCCAGCAACTGGCGGAGGCGCAAGACCAAGACCCCCTGTTGAACATCGAACAGCGACAGCTGCGTGCCCGGCGTCGGGCCGGGGGCGCGATCTGGTTCGATTTCAGCACCTTGTGTGGTGGACCTCGGTCGCAGAACGATTACCTGGAACTGGCCAGTCGATTCCACACGGTGTTCGTCTCGGACGTTCCCGAGATGCCCATCCGCCTGGCCAGCGAGGCGCGGCGCTTCACCTGGCTGGTGGACGTGCTCTACGACCGCCGGGTCAAGCTCGTGATGTCAGCAGCGGTGGAGCCGGAGCAGCTCTACACGGAGGGGCCCTTGGCCCACGAATTCCCGCGCACGGTCAGCCGTTTGCGCGAGATGCAGTCGGCCGAGTACTTGGGGCAGGCGCGCCGGGACGTCGACACCGGCCTGACCTGAGCGGCGGGAGCTGCCCCCATTGGTCGACCGGATTGGCAGGTCATCCCGCCGTCCGTGCACTTCGTCACTTCAGGATTGGTGTCCAATAAGGGGTTGGGCACAGTCACTCCTCTGGCACCGTCCTGGGAACCCGCCTCCATGAAACCATTGCGATTTCTACTCCTGTCGCTGACCGTCGTGTCGGCCAGCTTGGTCCCGCAAGTGCCATCGCAAGCCAGTGAAC
>NZ_JAPZSY010000102.1 GCF_027532025.1 Inhella sp.
CCGTCATGCATTTCTCCCCTGTTGACTGTTGTTTTATCCAGTAGCAAACTGCGCCCTAAGTCGGCCGATCCCGCAGGTGCTCTGCAGGCAATGCGCCGATGCTAGGAGGCCATCATGCTGCAAGCCCCTCACGGCCGCGAGGCTGAGTTTGCCCCAACTCGAGGCCAGGCTCGACCGCTCAGGCTGGTGGCGCCGATGCCGCCCCTCAAGGCCCCCAAGCTGTTGGATCAAGTGCATGAGCGCATCCGCTACCTGCACTACAGCCAGCGCACCGAAGACGCCTATGTGCATTGGATTCGCGCCTTCGTCCGCTTTCATGGCCTGCGCCACCCCACGGAGCTGGGTGCGCCTGAAGTTGAATCGTTCCTGCGCTTCTTGGCCGCGGAACGCAAGGTCGCACCGTCCACCCACAACCAGGCGCTGGCCGCGCTGATCTTTTTGTACGCCAAGGTGCTGGGCTTGTCCCTGCCGTGGATGCAGGAGATCGGCCGGCCCAGGGCTTCACGGCATGTGCCCGTGGTGCTCACACCCAGCGAAGTCACGGCGGTGCTGGACGGGCTACAAGGTGAGCACCGTTTGCTGGGCCGGCTGCTGTACGGAACCGGGTTGCGCATCTCGGAGGCGCTGCAATTGCGCGTCAAGGATGTGGACTTCGGCCATCAGGCCTTGGTGGTGCGCCAGGGCAAGGGCAAGAAGGACAGGGTCGTGATGCTGCCCGCCAGCTTGCAGCCGGCACTGAAGGATCAGTTGCTGGC
The DNA here is from genome assembly GCF_027532025.1 of Inhella sp. Classification (GTDB taxonomy): domain Bacteria; phylum Pseudomonadota; class Gammaproteobacteria; order Burkholderiales; family Burkholderiaceae_C; genus Inhella. The sequence goes on from NZ_JAPZSY010000102.1 coordinate 756, forward strand.
TGCTCATGGGCTTTGGGAAGAGGATGTTGCTGCGGATCGCAGCGGCGTCGAGTTGCCGGACGCGCTGGAGCGCAAGTACCCGCGGGCTGGCCACAGCTGGGCATGGTTTTGGGTGTTTCCGCAGGCCCACCATTCGAACGACCCGCGCAGTGGGGTGGTGCGCCGGCACCATCTGTACGACCAGACTTTTCAGCGCGCGTTCAAGCGGGCGGTGCAGGCGGCGGGCATTGCCAAGTTGGTGACGCCGCATACCTTGCGCCACTGCTTTGCAACCCATTTGCTGCAGTCGGGCTACGACATTCGTACCGTCCAAGATTTGCTGGGCCATGCCGATGTGGCCACCACGATGATTTACACGCATGTGCTGAAGCTGGGCGGCGGCGCGGTGCGCTCGCCCTTGGATGCCCTGAGGGATTGACCCGGCCCACGGGCCCGAGTTCGCGGCGTCGGCCTCAGCCGGCGGGCCGTCCTCACCACTTGCAGCCTTTGCCCCGCGCGGTGTCCACGGCCAGGAACGCGGCGCCGATGAGGCCTTTGTCGGCGTGGGCCTTGCGGCAGTCTTCGCGGGCGGCTTCTTCGACGGATTTTTCCAGCTTGGACTTGGCCTCGGGCACGGCGGGCAGGACTTCGAGCAGTCCGGTGGTGCGCCGGGCGGTGGGGCCCAGGGGCCGAGGCAAGGCGAGGTTGAGGGGGCGCGGTGGGTCGCTGGCCTGGGCGGAAGGGGCGGTGGCCACGTCGTGCCCGACTTGGGCGCCGGCGTCGGGAGAGCCGGGCGCGGCCAGGGGGCCGGGGGTGGCGGCTTGGGGGGTGTCGCCCCGAAGCGAGTCGGTGGGCGCGGTGCTGGCGGTGGCGCTGGTGCTGGCCTCGGCGCGCGCCGCGGGCAGCTCGCGGCCCAGGGCGTCGGCCGGCAGGGGGGCGATGCGATCGGGCAGGCGCTGGGCCAGGCCTTCGGCCAGGCGCCCATTGGTGGGCAGGGGGGTGGCGTCGCGGGCGGTCGTGGCCAGGGCGCGGGCGGGGGCGTCGAGGGTGCGCAGTTCGGGCGCGGGAGGCACGTCGGGCAGGCTGGGTGCAGTGGGCAGGGCTTGTTGCAAGGCGCGGGCGGTTTGGGTGGGCGCGGTGCTGGGCACGCGCTCGCGCGCGACGCGTGGCGCGCTGCGCTCGGGGTTGCCCAGGGTGCGCAGTTCGGGTGCGGGGGGCACGTCGGGCAAGGCGGGGGCGGCGCTCAAGGGGGCGCGCAGCGCGGCACCTGCGACCACGGGGGCGGGGCGCCGTTCGCGCGCGGCCAGGGCGGGCGCCCGTGCGGGCGATTCCAGCATGCGGAGTTCGGGCGGGGGTTCGGGCAGGCTGGGCGCTGCCGCGATGGGGGCCAGGCGGGAGGGCGAGGGGCTGGGCGGGGCGCGCAGGGCCTCGCGGGGGGTTTGGGTGCGGGCGCGGTCGGGGGTGGACAGCTGGGCCAGTTCGGGCG
>NZ_JAPZSY010000104.1 GCF_027532025.1 Inhella sp.
CTTCAGCCATTCCCGCACGGCCGCCTCGCCCTGCGCCCAGGCGGCGCCAGTGCCCCACAGCGCGGCCAGCAAGACGCAGGCGGCGCGCATCATGCCGCCACGGGCAGCGAAAACAGCTGCCGGGTGTTGTGCGTGGTCACCCTGGCCACCTCCGCGACATCGAGCCGCCAGAGCTGTGCCAGAAGCTCGGCCACGTGCGGCACGTAAGCCGGGGTGTTGAGCTTGCCGCGGTAAGGCACAGGGGCCAGGTAGGGGCTGTCGGTTTCGATCAGCACACGGTCGCGCGGCAAGGCCTGCGCGACGTCGCGGAGCGGTTGGGCGTTCTTGAAGGTCAGGATGCCGGAAAAGCTGATGTGGAAGCCCAGATCCAGCGCCGCCTTGGCCGTTTGCAGGTCTTCGGTGAAGCAGTGGAAAACGCCCCGAACCGCCCCCTGCCCTTCATCGCGAAGCAACTCCAGCGTGTCGGCGCTGCTGCTGCGCGTGTGCACGACCAAAGGCTTGCCGGTGGCGCGCGCCGCGCGGATATGCACCCGAAAACGCTCGCGCTGCCAGGCCATGTCCTCCAGGCCGCGGCCATTCAGGCGGTAGTAGTCGAGCCCGGTTTCCCCGATGGCCACTACCTTGGGGTGGGCCGCACGTTGCACCAAGTCGTCAACCGTCGGCTCTTGAACGTCTTCGTTGTCGGGGTGCACGCCCACGCTGGCAAACAGCGCCGCGTGGCCTTCGGCCAAGCCAAGCACCGCCGGGAACTCTTCCAAGGTGGTGTTGATGCAGATGGCCTGCTCCACACGGGCCGCTTGCATGGCCTGCAAGATGGCGGGCAACTGAGAGGCCAGCTCGGGGAAGCTGAGGTGGCAGTGCGAATCGATGAACATGCGGGACGCCTTTGCCTCGCCGCCGGGCCAGCCCGGGGGAGGTTCAGACCGTTTGCGTGGGCTTGGACGAGGAGAGGCTGGTGCCCAAGATCTCCTCGATCTTGATCTTGATGCCGCGGGTCTTTTCGTCGCTGGGGAACCGCACGCCAATGCCTTGTGTGCGCCCGCCAGGCGCATTGGCCGGCGTGATCCAGGCCACCTTGCCCGCCACCGGATAGCGTCCGGGGTCATCGGGCAGGGCCAGCAGCAGGTAGACGTCTTCGCCCAAGCGGTAGTCGCGGGTGGTGGGCAGGAACAGGCCACCGTCGGTGAACACCGAGATGTACGCGGCGTACAGCGCGCCCTTCTCCTTGAACACCAACTGGATGACCCCGGGCCGCATGCTGGCGCTGCCGGATGGAGCCAGTTGGGAGGGGCGGTCCAGGGGGTCATTCATGCGCGCGAGTGTAGAGGCTGGCAGGCTGCCCGCAAGGCCTGTTGGCCCTCGATGGCCAGGGCCTCCAGCCACAGGGCCCACTGCACCGGGTGCTCGCTGCGCGACTTGGCTTCGCGCAAGCTGCTGGCCCACTGCTGCAGGGGCTCGGCATGCCGAACTTTGGGCAAGGCCACATCGACAAAGAACCTCGGCGGCGCGCCCGCCTCCAGCCCCAGCAGGTCATGGCACAGCCGTTGCAGCAGGTCAATCAGTTGCGCCGGTGTCGCGGCGCTCCAGGCCGACAAGTCAGCCTGAGCGAGGCTTCTGGGCAAAGCCTGCAACTGCGCCAGACGCCAGCCCGCCCGCGACCAAGCCAAGGCTCGAAGCACTTGCCCACCGGCCAGCGCCAGCAGCGCTTCGGGTTCCAGCACGCCTTGCTCGGCCAGCCAATGCGCCGCTTCGGCTGGCGCAGGCATGCCCATGGCCACGACCTGACACCGCGAACGCACGGTCGGCAACAACTCGTTGGCCGCCTCCGTGGCCAGGGCAAAGCGCAGCACGCCCCCGGGCTCTTCGAGCGTTTTCAGCAGGGCGTTCGCCGCCACGGTGTTCATGGCCTCGGCCGGATGCACCCCGATCACCTTGGCCACACCGCGCGCGGGCGTGCTTTGGGCGAAGGCCAGCGCGCTGCGAACCTCGTCGATGCGGATCTCCTGGCTGGGCTTGGCCTTGCTGCCGCCCTCCTCCACCGGCTCCCAGCCCAGCGCCACACGCCACGCGGCGGGCAGCAGCCACGCGGCGTCGGGGTGGGTGCGTTGCAGCACCAGATGGCAGGCCGTGCAGCGTCCGCAAGCCAGCGCCCCCGGCGCGCGGTTCTCGCAGAGCCAGGCGGCCATGAGGCCTTGCACCACCTCGAACTGTCCCAAACCCGCAGGCCCGGCGATGAGCAGCGCGTGCGAGCGCTCCACCTGCAAAGCTTGTTGCAAGGCACGATGCACCCAAGGCGGCGAAATCGCGGGCTCCATCACCAACCCCGATCCACCAGCGTTTGCCGAACTTGCGCGGCCACTTCGTCCACCGACAAACCGGCATCGATGACGGCAAAACGGCCTGGGTCGGCGGCTTGCCGTCGGGCATAGCCGTCGCGCACGCGCTCGAAAAAGGCCACGTCTTCGGCCTCAAAGCGGTCGGCCGCCCGCGCCCGCGCCCGGCGCCGGGCGGCCTCCGCGGGGTCCAGGTCGAACCACAGCGTCAGCCCGGGACGCAGGCCCTCGCAGGCCCAATCCTCCAGCACCTCGAGTTGACGCCAGGCCACGCCACGGCCCCCACCCTGGTAGGCGAAGCTGGCATCGGCAAACCGGTCCGACAGCACCACCTCGCCGCAGGCCAGCGCAGGCCGAATCACGTTCAGCACGTGATCGCGGCGCGCCGCAAATACCAGCATGGCCTCGGTCAACGGGTCCATCGCCGAGCGCAGCACCTGCTCGCGCAAGGCCTCGGCCAACGGCGTGCCACCGGGCTCGCGCGTGGCGCGCACCCGGGCGCCGGCCAGGGTCAACTGGGCTTGGATGGCGGCAAGGTGGGTGCTCTTGCCGGCACCATCGATGCCCTCGATGGTGATGAACAACGGGCGGACACTCATCGCTGGTATCGGTTCACGGCGCGGTTGTGCGCCTCCAGGGTTTCAGAAAACTCGCTGCTGCCATCGCCACGCGCGACAAAGTAGAGGGCGGGCGTTTGGGCCGGCTGGGCGGCCGCCTGCAGTGAGGCCCAGCCCGGCAGGGCGATGGGCGTCGGAGGCAGGCCGGCGCGCGTGTACGTGTTGAAGGGCGTGTCGGTCTGCAGGTCCACCTTGCGCAGGTTGCCATCGAAGCGCTCACCCAGGCCGTAAATCACGGTCGGGTCGGTTTGCAAGCGCATGCCGATCCGCAAGCGGTTGCTGAACACCCCGGCCACCAGGCCGCGGTCGGCCTCGCGCCCGGTCTCCTTTTCGACGATCGACGCCAGCGTCAACAGTTCGTCGGGGGTTCGCAGGGGGGAACCGGGCGCCCGGCGCGCCCAGGCTTCGTCCAGCTTGCGCTGCATGGCTCCCATCGCCTGCTGGAGCACCACGCGATCGCTGACGCCGCGGCCGTAGCGGTAGGTGTCGGGGAAGAAGCGCCCTTCGGCGGGCACGTTGGCGGCTCCCAAGCGCGCCATCACGTCGGCGTCGCTCAGGCCTTGCAGCGTCTGGCGCAAGCCAGGCGCACGGGCCAGCGCGGCACGCGCCTGGCCGAAGGTCCATCCTTCGATCAACCGCACCGACTCGAGCGTTTCGTCACCCCGCACCATCTTGGCCAAGAGCCGCTCCGGGCTGTCACCTGCCACCAGGGCGTAGCTGCCGGCGCGAATGCGATGGGCATCGCCCGACAACCGGAAACCCCAAAACAGCCATCGCGCATCGGCGGGCACACCCGCCTGCACCCAACCCTGCGCCACCGCGCGCGGTGAGCTGCCTGGCTCCACGGTGAACTCCACCCCATCGGCGGGCAATGCCAAGGGCGATTGCCACCAATGCCAGGCCCAGCCGGCAGCGCCGCCAGCGAGCACGCCGAGGGCAGCAAGGAGAAGGAGCAGCATGCGCTTCATGGGGGCGCGCATGATCCCACGAGCGCGGCGGACTTTGCCGCGGCTTTGGATAATCGCGCCATGAGTGACGCACATCCCTTGCCCGAAGGCGCCTGTCCCCTGCCCGACTGGGGCGTCCTGCAAGCCGAGGGCCCCGAAGCGGCCGCCTTCCTGCATGCCCAGCTGACGCAGTCCATCACCGACATGGCCCCCGGCGTCGCCCGACTGGGCGGCTACTGCAGCGCCAAGGGTCGCCTCATGGCGACCTTCATCGTTCGTCGCGACGACGCCGAGCACATCCGCCTGGTGGTGCCGCGCGATGTGCTGCCTGGGCTGCTCAAACGGCTGTCGATGTTCGTGTTGCGGGCCAAGGTCAAGCTGAGCGACCGCAGCGCCGACGACGCGCTGTGGGGGGTTCTCGGTGACGCCGTGCCCGCCCTAGCGCCGTGGCAACACGACGGCGCCTGGCTGGTGCTGCCCGACGCCGCCGGCTGCCGCCGTGCACTGCACTGGGGGCCGCCGTCACTGCCCGCGCTGCCGCGGGCCGCTTGGGATTGGGCGGAGGTTCACGCCGGCATCGCCTGGGTTCGGGCGGCCACCGCCGAGCATTTCGTGCCGCAAATGGTCAATTGGGAACTCGTTGGCGGAGTCCACTTCCAAAAGGGTTGTTACCCGGGCCAAGAGGTGGTGGCGCGCAGCCAGTACCGCGGCACGGTCAAGCGCCGGGCCCAGCTGCTGTTGGGCGGCGTGGCGGCACCGGGCGCCCCGGTGTTCGACGGACCGGGCCGGGACAACCCCGTTGGGGAAGTGCTGCAAGCGGCCGAGTGGGACGGGCAAGCCGCGCTGCTGGCCGAGGTCCAGTTGGCCGCCTGGGAGGCGGAGGTCGCCTTCCAATTGGAGGGGGGCCAAGCGCTGCACCGCGGTGCCCTCCCCTACCCCGTGAAAGCCCCCGAATGACCGCCACGTCGCACAGCCCGGTTCGCCTGCATGTTTATTTCAAGCTGCCTTTGGCGGACGCTGACGCCTGGAGGGCTCGCTGGCGCGCGGCCGCCCAAGCGGCCTGCCAAGCGGCGCCAGGCTTGCAAATCGTGTTGAGCGAGCGCCCCGAAGAGCAGATGACCTGGATGGAGAGCTACCGCGGCCAGTCCCCCGGTCAGATGGCGGACGGCGAAGCCCTCATGGCGCGCACCTTGGCCGCGATGGCCACGGAACGGCATCGGGAGGTGTTCGTGGAGACGTTTCGCGCAGGTTGAGGCGGGCGAACGCCGGGGCCAACCTTGGCGCCCCGTGCAGCCCGCCGCGCTCAAAGCGCCCGCACCATCTCCTGGTGCGCGATGCCAGCCTCTTCAAAGGCCGGGCCCCGAACCGCAAAACCGGCGCGGCGATAAAAGCCCACGGCGGACGCTTGCGCGTGCAGCAGCACCTGCCGATAGCCCTGCTGCCGCGCGCTATGGATCAGGGCCTCCAGCACCTGAGCGCCGACGCCCGTGCCCCGCACCGCCGGCGCCACCGCCATGCGCCCCACCTTGGCCGTGCCGGGCACGTGCTCCAACCAGCGCCCCGTGCCCAAAGCCTGCCCGAGCCGGTTGTAGGCGACCGCGTGCACCGCATCCGGGTCGGCGCCGTCCCATTCCAGATCGGCCGGGATGCCCTGCTCGGCCACGAACACCTGCTGGCGGATGGGCTGGGCGTCGACGCCCAGGTCCTGCCAGGCGCCCACCTTGACTTGCAGCATCGGCTCACCAGCCTCGAAGGCCTCCATCGCCAAGCGCAGCGCCGGCGGAACGGGGGTGGCGGTCAGGCGGTGGCGGTCGACCACCACGTAGCGCATTTCGGCCTGCAGCAACAGCGTGTCACCGCGGTGCACGCGGGCTTGCAGGGTCAGGCTGGTGCGGCCCAAGGACTGCAGACCCACACTCACGCTGAGCCACTCGTCGAAACGGGCGGGCGCCCGGAAGTCCAGCGCGCAACTGCGCATGACGACGTCGGCATCGAAGGCGCTGAGCGCCATCGGGTAGGGCATGGCCAAAGCGCGCCAGTAGCCGGTGGTGGCGACATCCAGGTAGTTCAGGTACTGCCCGTTGAAGACGATGCCTTGCGCATCGACTTCGCTCCAGCGAACCCGCAGGGCTTCGGTGTGGGTGCTCATGGCGTCTCCAGCAGGGCGCTGCGCAGGGCTTGTGCAACCGCGGCTTGCGCGTCCAGGGCCTCGGGAATGGCGCGGCCCATTTTGATGAAATCGTGCGTGACGCCCCGGAACAGCTCCAGCTGCACCGGCACGCCGGCCACCCGCAGTCGGTCGGCGTAGGCCACGCCCTCATCCACCAGGGGGTCGGCCTCGGCCAGCAGCACGCAGGCCGGGGCCACGCCCTCCAGCTCGTCGGCGTTGAGCGGCGCGAAGCGCCAGTCGTCCCGGTGCGCGTCGTCGATGTAGTGCTCGAAGAACCAGGCGATGGCGTCGGCGTCCAGCAAGAAGCCGCGAGCGAAGCGGGCGTGGCTTTCGGTGTCGGCACGCGCCGTGGTGCCCGGCGTGATCAGCAGTTGCAACGCCAACGGGATGCCCTCGTCTCGCGCCGTCAGTGCAGCCACCGCGGCCAGGGTGCCCCCCGCGCTGTCGCCACCCACCGCCAAGCGGGTGGGGTCCAAGCCCCACGATGCGGCATGCACTGCCATCCAACGCAAGGCCGCCTGTGTGTCGTCCACCGCCGCAGGGAAGCGATGCTCCGGCGCCAAACGGTAGTCCAGCGACACCACCGCAACCCCAGAGCGCAGCGCCAATTGGCGGCACAGGCTGTCGTGGGTTTCGAGGCCCCCGATGGTGAAGCCACCGCCATGCAGGTAGAGCAAGGCGGGCAATACGGCGTGGCTGGGGGCGTACAACCGAATGGCCAAGGGGCCGGCGGGCCCAGGCAGCGTGCGGTCCTCCACCCGCGGCAAGGGCGCGCGGGGCAGGTCCAGGATTTCAGCGCCCATGCGGTAGGCGACGCGGGCCTGTTGCGGGCTCAAATGGTGAAAGCTGGGGCGATTGGCGCGTTGGATGCGCGTCAGCACCGCGGCCATGCGCGGGGTCAGCATGGGGGCTCGAGCCTCCCTCGGGGCAAGGGAACCCATTGTGCCCAGTTCAAGGCCTGGGCTGCCCGAAGGTCACCGGCGCTGGACCGCCTGCCGAAACCGGGCGGGCTCAATGCCGGTAGGCCAGGCCCAGGTTCACGGCCCAGGTGGTCTTGCGCTGCACGAAGGGGGCGTCGGCCGCCGGCCCCAGCAGGTGCTGGGCACCGGTGCCGCCAAACAGCACCCACTGCTGCTCGTTCCCAAAAGCGCGCTGCCAGCCCAAGTTGACGCCCAAGTTGCGCAGGCCCGAACCGGGGTCGTACGGGGTGAAGCGCCGGGCGCCGGCGGGCACGCCGAAGTAGCTGCGCATGTACTGGCGATCGCCCATGGCGAGATCGGCCCCCACGCTCCACTGGCCGCCCAATCCCTCCAACCAATCCGGCCGGGACAGTTGTTTGTACAAACCCAGCTGCGCCGTGGTGCCACCGTCGCGCCCCAGCAGGTCGGGCACGATGCTGAGCGACCACGATGCGTTGTCGGGCAAAGCGTGAGAAAGCACGAGACGGCCGCGCAGGGTGCTGCGGATGCGCGGCAGGTCGTCAAGGCGGCCCGCGCTGTCGTCTTTGATGCGCCGGCCACGATCGATGCGCAACCCGGCACGCAACCGCCAGCCACTGCGGTCGAGCAGATCGGTCGACGCGCCACCGGCATTGGTCTCTCCGATGAGGCCACCCGCGCCGGAGTTGCTGATGCGCAGCTTGCCCCAACGCAGGGCCACAAAGGGCCGAAGGCCCGTCGATCGCTCGTCTTGCCCCCAATACACCGGGCCATTCGCGCTGGTGAGACCCACGACGTAGCGAACGTCGTCGAGCATGGCCGCCTCGTCGGCGGGCTTTCCGCGATCGGCCGCCTGGGCGGTGCCAAGCACTCCGGTCGCGGCCAAGCACACGGCAAAAAGTCTGATCGTCATGCGCAGCAGGCTAGCTGCCGCACCTGAACCGTGGCTGAAGTGGGGCTGAGGCTCAAACCCCGAGACGGCGCAGGTTGGTGAGCATGTCGGCCACCATCTCGGGCAGGCCGAACTCGGCCTGCCAGCCCCAGTGCGCGCGGGCCACCGAGTCGTCGATGGAGCGCGGCCAGCTGGCGGCGATCTGCTGGCGGAAGTCGGGGGCGTAGTCGATCTCGAACGACGGGATGTGCTTGCGGATCTCGGCCGCAATCTCATCCGGCGTGAAGCTGCAGCCGGCCAAGTTGTAGCTGCCGCGCTCTTGGATGGACTCGCTCGGCGCGTGCATCAGCTCCAGCGTGGCTCGGATGGCGTCGGGCATGTGCATCATGGGCAGGCGCTGGTCGGCCTGCAGGAAGCAGGTGTAGCGGCCGGTCTTGAGCGCCTGGTGAAAGATGTCCACGGCGTAGTCGGTGGTGCCGCCGCCCGGCGGCGTCTTCCAGCTGATGAGGCCGGGGTAGCGCAGGCTGCGCACGTCCACGCCATGCACGCGGTGGTACCAAGCGCACCAGCGCTCGCCGGCTTGCTTGCTGATGCCGTAGACGGTGGTGGGGTCCATCACCGTGCTTTGGGGCGTGTGGTCTTGCGGGGTGCTGGGGCCGAAGGCCGCGATGCTGCTGGGCCAAAACACGCGCTCCAGCTTGTGGGTGCGGGCCAGTTCCAGCACGTTGAGCAGGCCCTTCATGTTCAAGTCCCAGGCCCACTGCGGGTGCTTTTCGCCATTGGCGCTCAAGGCGGCGGCCAGCAGGTATATCTGCGTGATGTGGTGGCGCTCGACGATGGCGGTGAGCGCCGCGGTGTCGGTGCAGTCCAGCATCTCGTGGCGCAGCGCGGGCACGCGGCCTTGGGGGGCGATGTCGCTGGTGATGACGTTGGCATCGCCGTGGCGCGCGGCCAGGGCCACGGCCAGCTCGGTGCCGATCTGGCCGTTGGCGCCGACGATCAGGATGCGCGGTGCGGTAGCGGCGGTGCTCATGCAATCACCCCCACTTCACGGCCGGCCTGGATGAAGGCAGCGAGTGCGCGTTCCAGCTGCTCGCGGCTGTGCGCGGCGCTGAGCTGCGTGCGAATGCGCGCCTGGCCCTTGGGCACCACGGGGTAGAAGAAGCCCACGGCGTACACGCCCAGTTCCAAGAGGCGCTGGCTCAAGCGCTGCGCCTTGACGGCGTCGTAGACCATCACCGGCACGATGGGGTGGCTGCCGGGCTTGATGTCGAAGCCGGCGGCGGTGAGGCCTTCGCGCCAAAAGCGGGTGTTCTCTTCCAGGCGGTCGCGCAGCTCGGTGCTGCTCTCCAGCAGGTCCAGCACGGCCAGTGAAGCGCCGACGATGGCCGGGGCCAGGGTGTTGCTGAACAGGTAGGGGCGCGAGCGCTGGCGCAGCAGCTCCACCACCTCTTTGCGGGCGGCCGTGAAGCCGCCGCTGGCGCCGCCCAGGGCTTTGCCGAAGGTGCCGGTGACGATGTCGATCTGGCCGAAAACGCCGCAGTGCTCGGGCGTGCCGCGGCCGGTCTTGCCCAAGAAGCCGCTGGCGTGGCACTCGTCGATGCCGAGCAGCGCGCCGTACTTGTCACAGAGTTCGCGGATCTCCTTCAGGCGGGCGATGGTGCCGTCCATGCTGAAGACGCCGTCGGTGAACACCAGCACGTGACGAGCACCCTTGGCACGGGCCTCTTGCAGTTGCTTCTCCAGGTCGGCCAGGTCGTTGTTGGCGTAGCGGTAGCGTTGGGCCTTGCACAGGCGGATGCCGTCGATGATGGACGCGTGGTTCAGCGCGTCGCTGACGATGGCGTCTTGCTCGCCCAGCAGGGGCTCGAACAGGCCGCCGTTGGCGTCGAAGGCCGCGGCGTAGAGGATGGCGTCCTCGCAGCCCACGAAGGCGGCAATGCGGCGCTCCAGCTCTTTGTGGATGTCTTGCGTGCCGCAGATGAAGCGCACCGACGACAGGCCGAAGCCGTGGGTGTCCAGCGCCTGGTGCGCGGCTTCCACGGCCTTGGGGTGGCTGGACAAGCCCAGGTAGTTGTTGGCGCACAGGTTGATCAGCTCGCGCCCGTCCGTCGTCTTCACCACCGCGCCTTGGGGCGTGGCCATGATGCGTTCGCGCTTCATCAAGCCGGCGGCTTCGATGTCTTTCAACTCGGCCTGAATGTGAGCGTAGAACGCGGCGGTGCTGGTCATGGAAGCTCTCCTGGCGCAGAATGCACTAAATCGAACGGCGTTCACTATATCGAACGTCTGTGCACTAAAGCAAGCTTTTGATGAGCGACACCGATCTTGCCCAACCGCCCCAAGTCGGGGAAGCCCTGGCGCAGTTGCGCGCGCAGCGGCAGCTCACGCTGGACGAACTGAGCCGCCGCGCGGGGGTCTCCAAGTCCATGCTGTCGCAGATCGAGCGCGGCCAGGCCAACCCCACGGTGGCCGTGGTGTGGCGCTTGGCGCAGGCGCTGGGCGTGGAGCTGAGCACGCTGTTGGAAGGCGCTAAACCGAACGAGCGCGGCATCGAGCACGTGGCCGCCCACGCCACGCCGGGCTTGAACAGCCCCGACGGCTTGGCGCAGCTGCGCATCCTGGGACCGATCGAGCTGGCCGGTCAGTTCGAGTGGTACGAGCTGACGGTGCAGCCCGGGGGAGTGCTGGCCTCGCAGGCGCACGAGCCGGGCTCGCGCGAGCACCTGAGCGTGATGAGCGGCGAGCTGCGCGTGACGGCGGGCGAACACCGGCAGACCGTGGCCGTGGGCGAAACCGCCCGCTACGCCGTGGACCAGACGCACGCCATCGCCAACGCCAGCCGCGAACCGGCCGTGGCGCTGCTGGTGGTCATGCACCCCTGAACGGCTAGAGCAAATCGGCCAGCGGCCGGTTCTCCCACTGCGACTGCAGCCACAGACGCGCCAATTCGCGGCTGCGCGGGGCCAGGCAGCGCTGGATCAGCGGGGCCGCCAGGGTCTCCGTGGGGTTGCGCAACAGCACCAAGCGCTGCGCTCCACTCTCTTCCAGGCGGCCCACCCAGTCCAGCGCCTGCAAGCCTTCGAGGACGGGCGCCAACTGCAGCGGGTCCACCCGCAGTTGCTGAGCCAGCGCCAGTGCCGTGGCCCCGGCGGCGCCGCGCCGCTGGCGGGCCCACAACTCGCGCACCACGCCCAACGAAAGGCCAAACTCCATGCCCGGCCCAGGGGCGCGTTGGATCAAGCCCTGCAGCAGCCCAGGCGCATTGGCCGCCAACAAAGCGCCCAGCAACACGATCACCCAGCCCAAGTAAATCCAAATCAGGAAGATGGGCAGTGTGGCGAAAGCGCCGTACAAGGTGGCATAGGTGGGCACGCGCTGCAGCCACCAGGCCAAGCCCAGCTTCGCCAAAGTCAGCCCAGCCGCCACGAACAGCGCGCCCAACAAGGCATGACGCCAACGCACGTGGGTGTTGGGCATGAAGTGGAACAAGCCCGCCACCGAGGCTGTCAGCACCATGAACTGCACCGCGTCCAAGAAGGTTTCCAGACCACCCGGCAGCTGCGCCACCAAGCCGCGGTTGGCGGACACGGCATAGCTCGTCAAGGCCAGGCTGCCGCCAAGCAGCAGAGGGCCCAGCGTCAACATGGCCCAAAACACGAGCACCCGTTGGGCCAGCGGACGGGGCCGCTTGACGCGCCAGATGGCGTTGAGCGTGCGGTCGATGGTCAGCATCAAGGCCAAGGCCGTCACGCCCAACAGCGCGGCCCCGGCCGTGCCCAAGCCTCGCGCTTTGCCGGCGAACTGCGTGACCCAGCGCAACACCGGCTTGGCGATGTCCTCGGGAATCAAAGTGGCCAGGAAGTACTGCTCCAAAGCCCGCTGAAAACTGGCGAACACCGGAAACAGGGTGAACAAGGCAAACACCATCACCATCAGGGGCACCAGGGCGATCAGGGTGGTGAAGGTCAGGCTGCCGGCGGTTTCGCCCAAGCGCAGTTCGTCAAAGCGGCTTCGCAGCCCCGCCAGCGAGTGCCGCCAAGGCCAGCGCTGCAGGCCGCGCGCCGAACCCAACACCAGGCGCAAGGCGGGGTAACGCCGCAGGGTGGCCAATCGAAAGTGCATGAGCGCCATTGTGGCGGCGCGCCGACAATCGCCCGCATGCCTCGAACCCCTGCCCCACCCTTGATGCCCACCAGCCGAACCGAGCCCACGCCTTCGGAGCGCTTCAGCCGCGGCGCGGCCGTGGTCAGCACCGCCGCGCTGTTGCTGTTGAGCTTGGTCTGGGAGCTGGGCCTGGGCTTCCACTGGGGTTGGGCGCTGGCCAAGGCCCTGCCCTGCCTGGCGGCCTTGCCCGGCCTTTGGCGCTACCGGATGTACACCTACCGTTGGGTGTCGCTGCTGGTGTGGGCCTATGCGACCGACGGCTTGGTGCATGCGACCAGCAGCGCTGGCGCCGCGCAGGCCCTGGGCATGGTGGAGGTTGCCCTGGCCCTGGCCCTGTTCGTGGCGGTGACGCTGCACATCCGCCAGCGATTGGCCGCAGCGCGGGCGGCCCAGGCCCAGGCCCAGGCCGCATGAGCCTGAACGTGCTGGACGCGCTGCGCCGTCGCTTTGGCGACGCCCAGGTGCTGCAGGGCGCTGAGGCCGCCCCTTTCGAACACGACTGGCGGGGCCAATTCCCTGGGCGAGCCTTGGCCGTGCTGCGCCCGCGCGACGTGGCCGAGGTGCAAGCCATGCTGCGCGCTGCGGCGGCATTCGCGCTCTCCGTGGTCCCGCAGGGCGGCAACACCGGCTTGGTCGGTGGTTCCACGCCCGACGACAGCGGGCAACAGCTCGTGCTCTCGCTGCGCCGCTTGAACCGCGTGCGGGCCCTCAGCCGCGACAACCTAAGCCTGACGGCGGAGGCCGGCTGCGTGCTGGCCGACCTGCAGGCCGCCGCCGCCGCGCAAGGCCTGCTGTTGCCCCTGAGTTTGGCTGCCGAAGGCAGTTGCACGCTGGGCGGCAACCTGGCCACCAACGCGGGCGGTACCCAAGTGCTGCGCTGGGGCAACGCGCGCGATTTGTGCCTGGGGCTGGAAGTCGTCACCGCCGACGGGCAGGTTTGGAGCGACTTGGATGGCCTTCGCAAAGATCACCGGGGCTTCAACTTGCGCGACCTCTTCATCGGCAGCGAGGGCTGCCTGGGCGTGATCACCGCCGGCGTGATGAAGCTGGCCCCGAAGCCGCGCAGCCGCCTGGCGGCGTGGATCACCTTGCGCACCTTGTCGGACGCCATGGCCGTGCTGGCGCAAGCGCGAGAAGCCTTCGCCGAGGGGTTGAGCGGCTTTGAGGCCATGGGGGCCGAGGTGCAGGCACTGTGGGACGCCCCGCCGCTGCCGACAGCGCCTTGGGCGGTGTTGTTGGAGCTCAGCAGCGCCGATCCCGAGGATGTGTCTCGGGCGCGTCTCGAAGCTTTTTTGGGCGAGGAGTTGCAGGCGGGTCGCTTGCAGAACGCGGTGCTGTCCCAGTCCCAGGCGCAGTTCGAGGCGCTGTGGGCGCTGCGCGAGGCCATCCCCGAGGCGCAAACCCGCGCTGGTGGCAACCTCAAGCACGACATCAGCCTGCCGCTGTCCGCCCTGCCCGCCTTTTGCGAGTCCGCGGCCCAGCAACTGCAAACCCTGTGCCCCGGCCTGCGACCCATGGTGTTCGGCCACTTGGGCGACGGCAACCTCCACTACAACGTGGCGCCCCCATCCGGTGTGACCTTGGCGGCATTCCGCCAGCAGCACGGCGACGCCATCACGCAAATCGTGTTCGACGCCGTGGCCGCCCACGGCGGCAGCTTCAGTGCCGAGCACGGCATCGGCCGCTTGCGGCGGGAAGAACTCGGCCGCCGCCTTGACCCCGTGGCGCTGGGCCTGATGCGCCAAATCAAGCAAGCCCTCGACCCCGCCAACCGCCTCAACCCAGGCCGTGTCTTGCCGGCTGAGCAGCCCCGCGCCGGGGCGACTGCTCAGCCCACAAACGCTGGGGACGATCAGCGGTATTGCTGCTGAACGCTGGCGAACACCGCGTTCTCGATGCGGTCCAGCTCGCTGCCGCTGGGGTAGTCGTTCATGGTGAGCGCCACAGCCGCGTCGTACGCCGGCACGTAGTACGCCAGATTCTTGTAGTTCAGCAGCGTGCCGGTGTGGCCGAAGTAGCGCACGCCGGTGGCGTTGTCGGTGAAGCGGATGGTGCCCAGCCCGTAGTTCGAATTGCGCACCGAAGGCCCACGCAAGTCGGCCAACGACGAGGCCGTCAGGAAACCGTTCTTGTGCACCGCCCGCAAAAACTTGACGGCATCGCCGGGGCTGGCCGCCAGAGCGCCGTCGGCGCGCACGCTGGTGGTGGAGTAGGCGTACGCCCGCGAGCTTTCCACCAAACCGGGCAAACGGTTGGTGGGGCTGCTGCTCACGTCCAGCACGCTGTAATTCAGATTCATGGGCACGATCAACCAATCGCGGTAGGCCCGCTCGATGGGCACGCCCAAGACCTTCTGGATGAGCATGCCCAAGATGTAGTACCCGCCATTGGAGTAGCTGTAGGCATTGCCCGGGTAGATGCTGGGGCCCACTTCATTGATGTAGCCCACGATGTCGTTGTCCGAGTAGAAGCGCCAGCTGTTGGTCGAGTTGAGAAAGCTCGGGCTCAGGTCCAGGTAATTGCCGACGCCGGCCGAGTGGTTCATCAACATGCGCACCGTCATGTTGGACTGGTAGGCCAGCCCGGGCACAGTGAGGTACTGGTTCAAGGGGCGGTCGATGTCGATCCGACCGGCCTCCTGCATCTTCAGCAGCAGCACCGCCGTCCAGTGCTTGGTGAAGCTCGCCCAGCGGTACTGCGCCGTGCGCGGGTCCACCGTGTTGCCGGCGTAACTACCCACGGTGGCATACACCTCGCCCTGATCGGCCGTGGACACCGCCACCGACACCGTGGGCAGCCCTGAGCCCTTCCAAGCGGCCAGCAGGTTGTTCTGCAAGCGGTGCGCGAACGAAGCCTTCCAGTAGAAGCTCGCCCCCCACCGGGTGGAGTAACAAGCATTGCCGCCCCCCAGCGCCACGCAACGAGAGATCACGTCGTTGAAGTACACCGAGTAGACGTTGCGTGTGGAGCCCACCGTCTCCACGCACTTGCCATCCAGCGCGTTGTCCACCACCGCACCAGCCGGGCAGGCACCATTGCCCCGCAATGACCGAGCCAGGCCCCGGCTCCAACGCGGCAAGAACAAGGTGGCCGGCCCCACGTTGTACGCCGTGGTGGCCGTGCAGGCCGAGCCAGCGCCCGAGTTGATGCAGGCCGTGGTCATGGCCTGGGTGAAGGGGCCGTAGGCGTTGTTGGCATCGGCACAAAAGCCCAGTGCGGCGTCCCAACTCGCGCCGCTGGGGCAATAAGCCACAACGACGGGGGCGGGCTTCAGCGCCAAGGCTCGCGCAGTGGGGGCCGACTCGATGGAGGCGGTGGGTTCGGGCTCAACACCACCGCCGCAAGCGGTCAGCAACAGGAGAGGAAACAGGCGAAGCAGCAAACTGGCTCGGTTCATGGCATGCACTCCGGTGGGGTGCGCGGCACGGGTCCGCGCGGTGACAGAGACAACAGGGACCGAAGGGGGAGCGAAGCCCCCTCCTGACCGCCGGGCGAGACCCCGACAGCGGGGCCTTCGCTGCACCCGGCACTACTTCGCGGTGGCCCTCCAATTGATGGACTTGAGCAAGTCCCAAGTCGAGAAGGGCACGTCACCCTGGCCGGTGCCGTCGCCCGACGCAGGCAGCACCCAAATTGAGGCCTCGTACCCCCCGTTTTCCAGGAAGGCTTGCATGCGCGCAGCGGTGAGTTGATGGCGCTTGCCGTTGCGATCGAAGTGCACCTCGTTGCTGGCGATGTGGTGGATGGGCTTGGTGGCCCCGCGAGCGCGGTACTTGCCAGTGATCCAGGCGATGGTGCCGGCTTGGTCAGCCTCGCGGTCAGAGCCCCAGTAGACCGAGTAGGTTTGGGGCATGTGCCCGTCGATGTAGGCGTCAATCTGGCGGATGGCGATGTTGGGCTGCAGGTCGATCTGGCCAAACGAGGTGCCGTACAGCTTGAAGCTCGGGCTCGCATAACCGTCGCTGATGGCCGCCCGTTTGGCGGACGCAAAGGCCTGGAACACCTCCACCTGGTCGGCGACCGAGGCGGTCTGGAACTCGGCCTCGAAGTCCGACACGAAGCCCACATAACCCGTCTTGGCGGCTTGGTACAGCGTGCTGCCCTGGCCCGATGCCGAACTGCGACCGGAGGGGTAGTTGTAGGCCCAGGCCCAGGGTTCGATGCCTGCCGCCTTGTAGGCCGCGGGCACGCTCGGGTCGCGCAGCGGGAAGGTGTAGCCGTTGGACAGCACATCGCGGGTGCCATCGGCCACCTTGATGTAGATGCGGCTCACGCCCATGCCCTTGAGGATGCTGGCCAGCTGCGCATGCGTGGTGGCCACGCGGGCCACGCTCTCGAACTGGAACAGCCACACGCCCCACTTGTTGGTGACGACCGGCACCGGCACCACATTGATCTTGACCGAGAACGTGGCCAGTTGGACGCCCGCCGCGTTGAAGGCACGGGCCTCCAGGGTGTAGGCGCCCACGGGCCCCGCCTTGAAGCTGACACGGAAGTTGCTCGAGCGGTCGGTCGAACTGCCGCGGAAGACCGACGCGCCGGTGTAGTACTCCACCCGCGCCACATTGCTGGCGGTGATGACGCTGGCCTCGATGGAGGTGCCCGTCACGTAGTTGGAACCCACCAACGGAGCGATGAAACCCAGGTTGATGACGTTGACCTTGAAGCTCTGGCGATCCACCTCCACCCCAGCGGCGTTGTAGGCCACGAAGAGGAAGGTGCGCGGGCCCAAGGTGGTCATGGTGGCCGGCACAAAGCTGAAATTGCCGTTCTGGTCGCGACTGCTGTCGCTGCCGATCAAGTAGCCGTCGGCGTACAGCAGCACCTTGCTGACCTGAGCAGCCGCAACCACCGTCACCGGCGTGCCATTGCCGAAATCGGTCTCCGGCCTCGGGTTGCTCGGGAAGATGTTGACCACGTTCATCTGCGTGGTCGTCTTCGACACCACCTTGCCGCTGACGTCGTAGCCCGTGGCCACCAGGTTACGGAGCCCAATGCGTGAAAACGTGTAGTTGATGGACCACCCATTGGCCGCCGTCAGGGGGTCTCCGAAGGCGAAGCCATCGGCCGCCAACTCCACCCGCACGATGTTGGGCGAGGTCACCTTCACCGTGATGGGCAGGCCATTGACGTACTGCGCCTCGGGCACCGAAGGCCGCACGAAGGTGATGTAGGTGGCCGCCTGGGCCACGCCAGCGCTGAGCATCAGCGCCACCGCGAGAGCAGCCATCAGCAGGCCGCGGAAAAGAGTCGGCAACATGCAAGCTCCTTGGCAGATGTCCCCGATGCCCGCTGTCTTCGTTGGGGGCATCAGAAACCCGACGACACATCACCCGACACGCTGCCGCTGAAGAACAGGACGTCAGGCCCGAAGGTGCACTGGCGGACAACAAACTGCGGCTGTGCACGGGCGCCGACGATAGGGCTGCTGCCAGCTGGCGCGCATTCCGAATCGAGCGCCGGTCATGACCTTGGGTTGGCGTGGCCCTCCAACGCGCTCAGCGTGACTCAGGGACAACCCGAGCAACCTTGTGCGACGTCGTCGCCCAACACGCGTGGCCCAAAGTTTGACCCTTCAGGGCGTGCCGTCGGGCGTCGGGTTCAGGGCTTGCGGCCGGCGGCCGCTCAGCAGGCGCCGCAGCAAGCGGTACAGCAATCGCACCGCCAGCAGCGTCAACACGGCCTCACCCAGCGTCATCAGGAACGCGCCCATCGCCGTCCAGCGCGGCACGCGACGCTGAAACTTGGTGCCCATGCGATCCTTGGCGATCTCGATGCTGTCGTAAAAGCTGGGCACGACCAAGAGCGTCAGAAGGGTCGACGTGATGACGCCACCGATGATGGCCACCGCCATCGGCCGGTAGAACTCGCCACCTTCCCCAATGCCGATCGCCACGGGCAGCATGCCTGCGATGAGGGCGAACGTGGTCATCAAGATCGGACGAAAGCGCTTGCGTCCAGCATGCATCAGGGCCTCCTCCCGGCCCACCCCCATGCGTTCTTCTTGACGGGCGGCGTCGATCAGCAAAATGGCGTTTTTGGCCACCAAGCCCATCAGCATGATGACGCCGATCAGGCTCATCAGGTTCAGGGTGCCACGTGTCATCAACAGGGCCAGCACCACGCCGATGAGCGACAACGGCAGCGACAGCATCACGCTCAACGGCGCCGTGAAGCTGTTGAACTGGATGACCAACACGAAGTACATCAGAGCCACCCCGGCGAACAGCGCCGTCGTCATGGCTGTGAACACGACCTGCTGCTCGCGCGCCGAACCCGCCAGTTCGATGCCGTAGCCCGGCGGGAAGGCGATGGCATTGGCCAGCTTCTTGGCATCGGCCGTGACCTCCCCGGGCGAGCGGCCCTGCACATTGGCACTGACCGTGACGACCCGCCGCCCGTCGGCATGGCGAATGGTCCCTGGGCCCTTGCCCATGGTCACGCTGGCGATCTGGTCCAACGGCACCATGCGGTTGCTGCCCGGCACGCTGATGGGCAGTCGCTCGATATTGCTGCCGTCCACCCGATCGGCCGGGTGCAGGCGAACCGCGACGTCGCGCGCCTCGCCGGTGGGGTCGATCCAATCGCCGACCTCCACGCCAGCAAAAGCCACCCGCAAAGCCTGGGCCGCATCGTTCACGCTGATGCCCATCTGGTTGGCCAGGCCACGGTCCAACTCGATCTGCAACTCGTTTTGCGGGTCTTGCTCGGAGTAGCCCACGTCCACCGCACCCGGAATGGCGCGCATTTGCAGCACATAGCCCTGAGTGATCTCCTGCAGCTTGCGCGAATCGCTGCCGTAGAAGCGGATCTGCACCGGCTTTTGCGCCCCATTGTTCAAATCGTCGAGCACCACGTACTCGGCACCCACCAGACGGCCCACGAGGGTCCGCAACTCCGCCGCCAACTGGGAGGAGCTGCGGCGCCGTTCGGTGCTCGGGCCGATGTCCACGTAAATGCGGCCGCCGGTGGCGTTGGGGTACGCCGTCGTGGCCTTGGTTTCTGGCAAGGTCGAGGCCAGGGCGGCCGCTGCGTCCAACTTCAGTCGGCTGTAGTCCAGGCTGCTCGACGCCGGGCTTCGCATGTCAATGACGAGGGTGTTGCCGTCCGACTGCGGCAAGAAGCTCGAGCCACCGAACTGCCATTGCAAGGCGCCAGCGCCGACCAAGGTGGCCAGGGCCATCGCCGCCATCGAACGGCGGTGGTGCAAGGCCCAGGCGATCACATGGCCATATCGGTCGGCCTGGCGATCAAACCAGTGGTTGAAGCGTTGGAGCGTCAGCCCGATGCCCTTCTTCGGGGCCTCGTGATAGCCCGGGGGGTCGCCCCAATAGGCCGACAGCATCGGGTCCAGCGTGAAGCTGATGAACAGCGACACGATGACCGAGGCCACCACCGTCAACGCGAAGGGTTTGAACCATTGCCCCGGGCCACCACCCATGAAGGCGACAGGCACAAACACCGCCACGATGGCGAAGGTGGTTGCGGCCACCGCCAGCCCGATCTCGGCCGTGCCCTCTCGCGCCGCGGTGACGCGGTCGCTGCCCCGCTCCATGTGGCGAACGATGTTCTCCCGCACAACGATGGCGTCGTCGATCAGCACACCGATCGCCAGCGACAGGCCCAGCAGGCTCATGAAATTGAGCGAAAAACCCATCAACCACACGGCGATGAATGCCGCCAACACCGAAGTCGGCAACGACAGCGCGGTGATGAGCGTGGAGCGCCAGCTGTTCAAGAACACGTACACCACGAACACCGTCAAACCTGCCCCAAACACCAGGGCGTGGATCACGTTGTAAAGGCTGTTGTAGGCATTCTTGCCCCCGTCTTCGGTGATCTCGACCTGGGTGCCCGCGGGCAGGTCTTGGCGCATCTCCGACACGAGTTGCCGCACCTCGGTCGCCACCGCCACCGTGCTGCCATCGCGGGCCCGCGTGATGGACAAACCCACGGTGGCTCGCCCGTTGCGGAAGCTGTAGCCCGTCTGGTCGGCAAAACCGTCCTTGACCTCGGCCACCTGACCCAGCCGAACCACCTCGTTGCCGCGGCGCTTGATGATGATCTGCTCGAACTCGCTGGGGGACTCGATGCGCCCCACCAGACGGATGCTTTGATCTTCCAGCTCGCCCCGAACCTTGCCCACCGGCGCACTGGTGTTTTGCGCGCGCACAGCCTGCGTCACCTCGGTGACCGACACGCCAAACTCGCGCAGCTTTTCCGCCCGCAGCAGGATGGACAGCTCGCGACGCAGCGCGCCATTGACCGTGACGGTGGAAACGCCCGGCACGGCGCGCACCCGATCGGCCAGACGGTCTTCCACCAGACGCGACAGCTCGGCATGGCTCAGCGCTGTGCTGGAAAAAGCCAACTGCATGATGGGCTGAGCACCCGGATCCACGCGGCTGATGATGGGCTCGCGAATCTCGGCGGGCAGCTTGAAACGCACGGCTGCGATGGCGTTGCGCACTTCGTCTGCGGCTTCGATCATGTTCTTCGAGAAGCCGAAGGTCAGCACGATCGACGCCCTGCCCTCCTGCGCCGTGCCCTGGGTGCGGTCCACGCCCGGGATGCTCTGCATGGCCTTTTCCAGCCGGTTGAGCACCTCGCGTTCCACCGTTTCGGGCGAAGCGCCCGGGTAGGGCACGTTGACCACGATGACCGGGGGCTCAACGTCCGGAATCTGATTCACCCGCAGCTTGCTGAGCGCCAACAGGCCCAGAAGCATCATGCCGATGATGACCACCACCGTGGCCACCGGTTTGTTGATGCTGAAGTTGGACAAGAACATGGGGCGTCCTTCAGCGGCGGGCAGCAGGCTGCGACGCGGCCGCAACCCCAGCGCCAGCGGCAACCCGCTGGATCTTTTGCCCGTCCATCAACTGGCTTCCCGGCGCACGCAAGACCCGATCGCCTTCGACCAAGCCGCGGGCAATCACCACCTCACCACGACGAGGATCGCGCGCCCCCAACACCACCTTGGTCTTTCGGAGCTGCTCCGGCATCACCTGCCAAACGAAAGCGTCATCTCCCTCGCGGACCACGGCACTCTCCGCCACAGTCAACGCTTGCCGGGCCCCAGTGTCGATGCGCCCTTCCGCGTACAAACCGGCCACCTGCGGCAGGCTGGCACCGGGCTCGAAGGCCGCCGCAACCTCGACCTGGCGCGTGGTGGCGTTGGCCGCCGCATCGATGCGGCTCAGGCGCGCCACGAACTCCTGGTCGCCAAATCCATTCACCCGGAACGACACCCCCTGCCCCACCTTCAACTCGGACAGCCGGTCGGCACTGACCTGGCCTTCGAAACGCATGCTGGTCGGATCGATGACCTTGACGATCTCGCGCCCCACCTGCACCGTGTCGCCCACCGACACCTTGCGGTCGGTGACCAGGCCGTCAAACGGGGCCCGCAGCTCGGTGCGGCTCATCTGCTGGCGCGCCGTGACCACCCGGGCATTGGCAGCGGCGAGCTCGCTTTGCGCCGCATTTCGGCGCACCTCGGCATCTTCCAGCGCCTGCATGGACGTCATGCCTTGTTGATTCAGGGTGCGCTGCCGCGCCAGCACCCGCTCGGACTGTTCAAACCCTTGCTTGGCCGCGCGCAGCGCCTCTTCGGCCGAGGCCAAGCTGTCGCGGATGGAGGTGGCATCCAGTCGCACGATCAAGTCGCCTCGGCGCACACGTTCGCCGTTGTCCTTGCCAACCTCCAGCACCACCGCCGCCACCTCGGCGCGCAGGTCGGCACGCCGCGCCGGCTGGATGGCCCCCGTGATCACCGGCCCGCCCGCCAAGCCGGACGCCGAAACGCTCCTCACGTCCTCGGGCGCGATCAGCAGCGGCGCCTTGGGCGCCGAGTCAGCGCCACCCTTGGGGTCGGTCCCGGGACGCTGGCAGGCACTCAGACCAGCCATGGCCATCAGCAAGGCCAGCACGGGGGCGAGGGAATTGAGGCGTTGGGGCATGACCAAGTCGCTTCCAGTTGAAGAACGAGCGCAGCTTAGCTGCGCCCCTGCCCGACTGACGAAACGCATGGGATGAACGGAGGGGGCGCGCGACCAAGGGCGGCTCGACGGCGCGAACGGCCCCGACTCCGCAGAGTCGGGCCCTCAGTGCGGCGTCGCCTCCGAGTCCGGCAGCGGCAGCGGCCAAACCTCGATGCCCTCGTCGCGCAACTCCGCCACTTGGTCCAGGCTGGCACGGCCCCGAATCGGTCGCTCCGGCGCTTCCTGGGCGTGGATGCGCCGCACCTCCTCGGCGAAACGCCCACCCACGTCCTCCGTCTGGGCGCGCACTTGGGCCATCCAGCTGCGCAACACGGCGGTGGCGTCGAGGTCTGGCAACGAAAGCGGTTCTTCCGTCGACGGGCGCGGCGTCACCGGGGCAGCCGCCCCCAAATTCAACCGCGGCGCGCTGAGGCAGCGGTCGACCGCATGGCTCCCGCACGTGGGGCACGACACCAAGCCACGGCGTTGCTGATCGACGAAGTCGTCACGGGAGCCAAACCAGCCTTCGAAGCGGTGCCCCAAGTCACACCCCAGCTCAGCCACCCACATCAACGCGCACCCAGTCCAAAGGCCAAGCCCCCGCTTGCCACCGCTGCCACCATTGGAGACCGATCAGGGTCTTGGCGTCGGTGACCTCACCCCGAGCACAGGCCGCGTCCAACTCTTCAGGGCGGATGGCCACCGTTTCCAGGAACTCGCCCACGTCCAGTCGTCGCTCGCCGGCCACCAGCCCGCGGGCGAAATGCACGTGGATGACTTCGTCGGAGTAGGCGATGGCGTTGTGCAGCACCCCGGCTTGCGCCCACTCCCGGGCCGTGTAGCCGGTTTCTTCCTGCAACTCTCGCCGCCCGCAGAACGCCGGCGCTTCGCCCGGATCAAGCTTTCCTGCTGGGAACTCCAACATGACGCGACCCATGGGATGCCGGTACTGCCGCTCCATGAGCAATCGGCCGTCATCCAACAAAGGCACCACCATGACCGCACCGGGGTGGCGAATGAACTCTCGCGTGGCCTCGCGCCCATCGGGCAATTGAACCCGGTCGCGCTGGACCTGCAGAAAAGCGCCTTCGAAAACGCGCTCAGACAGAATGAGCCGCTCGCTCAGGTCCGCGTCTGAGTCGTCAGGCATCGCCATGGCGACGCCGCAGGTAGCGCCAAACGAAGCCCGGGAAGGCAAAAGTCAGCACCAAGCAGAGCACCGTGACGTAAAACTCCCAGCCCTGGGGGTGGCGCTGGCCGATGCGAGCCTCAAACCCGAAACCGAGGAGCAAAACCAGCCCCGCCAACGCCAACAATTCCAGCAGGCGCCAGCCAAAGCCGCGATCGGGCCGACGCGGCCCCACCAACAACACCCGCTGGCTGAAAAACGGAAAATTGGCCGCCACCAGGGCAACGGCCATCAGCAGCGTCAATGCCGCGCTTTGGTCCATCGTGATGCCAAGCTCAGGGCAGGATGCTGGCCACGGCCAAGGTGCACCAGGCCAGCGCCTTGCCCGGCAACAGACCGAGCACCACCGTGGCCAGCGCCAGCGCCGACAACAAGGCCTTGATGTCCCAAGGCGCCACCAAGGCCTGACGCTCAGCGGGTGGGTCGAAGAACATGGTCTTGATGACGCGCAGGTAGTAGAAAGCGCCGATCAGGCTGAGCACCACCGCCACCACCATCAGCCCGTAATAGAACGGCAACTCGGTGGCACCCATGGCCTGCAGCACCGCCAGTTTGGCGTGGAAGCCCACTGTCAACGGAATGCCCGCCAGCGACAACATAAAGATCGCCATCACCAAGGCGTACCAACTGCTGCGCTGCCACAGGCCCGCGAAGTCGGACAACTGCTCCGCCTCGTGCCCTTGGCGGGCCAGCAGCAAGATCATGCCGAAGCTGCCCAGCGTGGTGAACACATAAACGACCGCATAGAACAGGGACGCGCTGTGCGCCATCAACGCACCCTTGGCGCTGTCGCCCACCACACCGCTGGCCAAACCCAGGAGCATGAAACCCATCTGCGCGATGGTCGAGTACGCCAGCATGCGCTTGAGGTTGGTCTGAGCGATGGCCACGAAGTTGCCCACCACCAGCGAGAACACCCCCAACACGATCATCATCTGCTGCCAGTCGGCCGCCAACGCAAACAGGCCCTCGACCAAGAGACGGAACGTGATGGCCAGCGCTGCCAGCTTGGGCGCCGTGGCAATGAGCAGCGTGGTGGCCGTGGGTGCACCTTGGTACACGTCCGGCACCCACATGTGGAAGGGTGCAGCGCCCAGCTTGAACGCCAGCCCCGCCACCACGAACACCAAGCCGAACACCAGCACGGCCCCATTCGGACGGAGCGCCGCATCGGGATGGGCCAGCACGTTGTAAATCTCAGGAATGAACAACGAGCCTGTCGCGCCGTACAGCATGGACAAGCCGTACAGCAAGAAGCCACTGGCCAGAGCCCCCAGCACGAAGTACTTCATCGCCGCCTCGGTAGAGACCGTGTGGTCGCGGCGCAGAGCCACCAGCGCATACAACGACAGGCTCATCAACTCCAGCCCCAGGTACACCACCAACAGGTGCCGCGCTGAGACCATGATGCAAACACCGAGCACCATGAACAAGCTGAGGGTGAACAGCTCACCCTTGAGCATGTCGCGAGTTGCGGCATAGGGGCGGGACAGCAGCAGCACCCCAGCCACCAGCAGCGCACTCAGCCCGCCCAGCAAGTGGGACAACGGGTCGGTCGACACCATGCCATGCATGGCCACGTCGTCGTACCCCAACACAAAGGCACGCAGGTGCAGGGCGGCCACCCCCAACAGCGTCAACTGCGTCAGCCAGTAGGTGGGGCGACGAGCAGGATCCTTGACCCACAAATCCACCAGCGTGACCACCAGGGCCATGCCCAGCAGCAGCAATTCGGGCTTGAAGGCAGCGAAAAAGAAGTTGGTCATGGGTTGATGCCTCCGATCAGGGGAGCTTGGACACGGACACGTGTCGCAGCAGCTCAGTCACGGAGGCCTGCATCACATCGGTGAAGGGCTTGGGATACACGCCCATGGCGATGGTGGCCGCGGCCAACACGCCCAAGATGGTGAACTCGCGGGCGTTGACGTCCTTCAGGGCCTTGACGTTGTCATTGGCCACGTCGCCAAAGTACACGCGCTTGACCATCCACAGCGAGTAGGCAGCGCCGAAGATCAGCGCCGTGGCGGCCAGGGCCCCGATCCAGAAATTGGCCTTCACGGCGCCCAAAATCACCATCCACTCGCCGATGAAGCCTGCAGTGCCCGGCAGGCCGCAATTGGCCATGGCGAACAGCACGGCAAAGGCAGCGAACTTGGGCATGGTGTTCACCACGCCACCGTAGTCGGCGATCTCCCGGCTGTGCACGCGGTCGTACAGCACCCCGATGCACAAGAACATCGCCCCCGACACAAACCCGTGCGCAATCATCTGCACCAGGCCGCCCGCAACACCCAACTCATTGAAGAGGAAGAAGCCCAGGGTGACGAAACCCATGTGGGCCACCGATGAGTACGCCACCAGCTTCTTCATGTCCTTCTGGACCATCGCCACCAGACCGACGTAAATGACCGCGATCAGCGACAAGGTGATGATGAAGGGCGCGTAGGCGTGGGCCGCATCCGGCGCGATGGGCATCGAGAAGCGCAAGAAGCCATACGCGCCCAGTTTCAACATGATGGCCGCCAGCACCACCGAACCGCCCGTGGGGGCTTCGACGTGAGCATCCGGCAACCAGGTGTGCACCGGCCACATCGGTACCTTCACCGCGAAGGCGGCGAAGAAAGCGAAGAAAAGCAGGGTCTGCGCCCCCATGGTCAGCGGCAATCGCTGCCAAGTCATGATGTCGAAGCCATTCACACCGGTCTGCACCCCCGACTGCATGTACAGATAGACCAGCGCCACCAGCATCAGGAGCGAGCCCGCCAGGGTGTAGAGGAAGAACTTGAACGCCGCGTACACCCGGCGCGGGCCACCCCACACACCGATGATGATGTACATGGGGATCAGCGTCGCCTCGAAAAACACGTAGAACAGCAGCGCGTCGGTGGCGGCGAACACGCCCACCATCAGGCCCGACAGGATCAAGAACGCGCCCATGTACTGGTTCACGCGGTTCTCGATGACCTCCCAACCGGCCGCCACGACGATGATGGTGATGAAGGCGGTCAGGAGCACGAACCACACCGAAATGCCATCCACACCGAGCGCGTAGCGAGCATTGAAACGACGGATCCAGGCCGCGTTCTCAACGAACTGCAGCGAGGCGGTGCTGGTGTCAAAGCCGGCGATCAGCGGCAACGTGACGACGAAACTGGCGATGGCCGCCAGCAAGGCCAGCCAACGCACCAAACCGGCTTGCTGGGGTTTGCCCAGGGTCAGCAGCAGCAAGCCGCAGACCACGGGCAACCAAATCGAGATGCTCAACCATTGCATGTTGTTCTCCGAGCGTCTCAGGCGCCCGTCAGGGTCTTCAGTTGCGGCTCAAGGTAGGGCCAAAGCTTCCAGGTCATGAGGCCCACGACGCCAAGGATCATGGCCAGGGTGTACGCCGTCAGACGGCCCGTCTGCGCCAAACGACCCAGACGCGCCAGCAGACCCACCGACTTGGCGCTGCCGTTCACCAGCACGCCATCGATGAGCGCCGCATCACCCACCTTCCACAGGCCCACGCCCAGAAGGCGCGCTCCGCGCGCCAGCACGTTCTCGTTGAACCAATCGAAGTAGTACTTGTTCTCCATCACCACGATCAGCGGGCGCAGCGCGCGGCCAATGGCCACGGGAATGCCGGGCTTCAGGATGTAGAACACATAAGCCGTGACCACGCCAGCCACCGCCAACCAGAACGGCAGCGTGGCGAAGGCATGCAAGCCCATGCTGGCGGCACCGTGGTGCACGTGCTCCAGCACCTGGTCGATGCCACCGTGCAAAGCAGTGTTGATGGTGATGGCGTCCTTCAGGAAGTCCCCGCCCACGATCGGGCCCAGGGTGAAGTAACCGACCACGAGCGAGGGCACAGCCAGTGCGACCAAGGGCACCCACACCACCCACGGCGACTCGTGCGGCTCAGCATCGTGGCCGTGGTGGTCGTCGTGGTGATCATGCTCGCCCGGGAAGGGCTTGTGGCGGAAGCGCTCAGGGCCGTGGAAGACCAAGAAGTACATCCGGAACGAATAGAACGCCGTGATGAACACGCCCGCCGTCACCGCCAACATCGCAAAACTGGCGCCCGGCAAGTGACTGCCGCCCACGGCCAAGATGATGCTGTCCTTCGAGTAAAAGCCCGACAGGAAGGGCGTGCCGATCAGCGCGAGCGAGCCGATCAGCGACGTGATCCAGGTGATGGGCATGTACTTGCGCAGGCCGCCCATGTTGCGGATGTCCTGATCGTGGTGCATGCCGATGATGACCGAGCCTGCCGCCAAGAACAGCAGCGCCTTGAAGAAGGCATGCGTCATCAGGTGGAACACCGCCACCGAGTACGCCGACACGCCAAGCGCAACCGTCATGTAGCCCAACTGGCTCAGCGTGGAGTACGCCACCACCCGCTTGATGTCGTTCTGGATGATGCCCAGGAAGCCCATGAACAAGGCCGTGATGGCGCCGATCACCAGCACAAAGTTCAGGGCCGTGTCCGACAACTCGAACAGCGGCGACATGCGCGCCACCATGAAGATGCCAGCCGTCACCATGGTGGCGGCGTGGATCAACGCGGAGATCGGCGTCGGGCCTTCCATCGAATCCGGCAACCAAACGTGCAACGGAAACTGCGCCGACTTGCCCATGGCGCCGATGAACAGGCAGATGCAGGCCACCGTGATCAGCATCCACTGATCGCCCCACAAGGGCGCCGGGAACACGATGGCCGCCAATTCGTCCTTCTTGGCGAACAGTTCGCCGTAGTTCAGCGAGCCGCCATACGCCACCAAAAGACCAATGCCCAGGATGAAGCCAAAGTCGCCCACGCGATTGACCAAGAAGGCCTTCATGTTGGCGAAGATCGCGGTGGGCTTCTTGTACCAAAAGCCGATCAGCAGGTAGGACACCAAGCCCACCGCTTCCCAGCCGAAGAACAGCTGCAGCAGGTTGTTGCTCATCACCAGCATGAGCATGCTGAAGGTGAACAGTGAGATGTAGCTGAAGAAGCGCTGGTAGCCGGGGTCATCGGCCATGTAGCCGATGGTGTAGAGGTGCACCATCAGCGACACGGAGGTGACCACCACCATCATCATGGCCGTCAGGCCGTCGACCAAAAAGCCGACCTCCATCTTCAGGCCGCCAATCACCATCCATTCGTAGATGGTGGCATTGAAGCGGGCGCCAGCTTGGACGTCGTTCAGCGTGATGAGCGACAAAACCGCAGCAATGGCCACACCCAGGATGGTGACGACATGGGCGCCACGGCGGCCGATGAGCTTGCCGAAAAAACCAGCCAGGATGCAACCCACCAGGGGTGCCAGCGGCACCCAAAGCAGCAGGTTCGGATTCAGAGTGGGCGTCATCGACCTCAGCCCTTCAAGGTGTCCAGCTCATCCACGCGGATGGAGCTGCGATTGCGGAACAGCACAACGAGGATGGCCAAGCCGATTGCCGACTCGGCCGCTGCCACGGTGAGGATGAAGAACACAAAGACTTGCCCCGCCATGTCGCCCAAATAGTGCGAGAAGGCGATGAAGTTCAAGTTGACCGCCAGCAGCATCAGCTCGATGGCCATCAGCAGCACGATCAGGTTCTTGCGGTTCATGAAGATGCCGATGACCGACAGCGCGAACAGCAGTGCGCCCAAGGTCAAGAAATGGCCCAGCGTGAGCGTGCCCATCATTGGCCTCCCTCTTGATTCGGTGCTGCGGCCGATGCAGGCTTCACTGGGTCGATCTTGAGCACGCGCAGGCGTTCGGCCTTGGTGACCTTGACCTGCTGCGATGGATCTTGGCGACGGCTGTCCTTGCGCTCACGCAGCGTCAGCGCGATGGCCGCGATGATGCCCACCAGCAGCAGCACGGCCGCCACCTGCAGCGGGTACAGGTACTGCGTGTAGAGCGCCACGCCCAACATCTTGGTGTTGCCCAGGGCCAGCATCTCTGGCGGGAACGGCTTGGGCTGGCTCACCTGGAAGCCGCTCATCAGCACCACCGCCATCTCGAAGGCCACCACAGCGCCGATCACCGCCGCCAACGGCAGGTGCTTCCAAAACCCCTGGCGCACTTTGTCGGTGTGCACGTCGAGCATCATCACGACGAACAAGAACAACACCATCACCGCGCCCACATAGACCAGGATGAGGGTGATGGCCAAGAACTCGGCCTTCAAGAGCATCCAGATGCCGGACGCATTGAAGAAGGCGAGGATGAGGAACAGCGCCGCATGCACCGTGGATTGCGCCGTGATGACGCGAAACGATGCGCCCAGCAGCACCACGGAAAACAGCAGGAACAAAGCAAACGTGACGTCCATGGTGCTCAGCGGTACTTGGCGTCGGCCGCCTTGGTGGCGGCAATCTGCGGCTCGAAACGGTCGCCGACCGCCAGCAGCATCTCTTTGGTGTAGTACAGGTCGCCCCGCTTCTCACCGTGGTACTCGAACAGCGGCGTTTCGACGATGGAGTCCACCGGGCAGCTTTCTTCGCAGAAGCCGCAGAAGATGCACTTGGTCAGGTCGATGTCGTAGCGCGTGGTGCGGCGGCTGCCGTCATCGCGCACTTCGCTTTCGATCGTGATGGCCATGGCGGGGCACACGGCTTCGCACAGTTTGCAGGCGATGCAGCGCTCCTCGCCGTTTTCATAGCGGCGCAGCGCATGCAGGCCCCGGAAGCGCGGCGACAGCGGTGTCTTCTCTTCCGGGAACTGCACCGTGATGGTGGGCGACAAAAAGTGCCGCCCGGTCAGGGCCAAGCCCTTGACCAACTCCAGCAGCAGGAAGGTTTTGAAAAAGTCTTTGACAGCGGAGACGGCAGACATCGCAGTCCTCACTTCCAGATGTTGTACGGGGTCTGCATCCACAGGCCCACGACGACCAGCCACACCAGGGTGACGGGGATGAAGACCTTCCAGCCCAGGCGCATCAGTTGGTCGTAGCGGAAGCGCGGGAACGAGGCGCGCACCCACAGGAACATGGTGACCACGACGAAAGTCTTGGCGAACAGCCAGAACCAGTTCCAGAAGGCCATGGTTTGCTGGATGAGCGCCGGCGTTTCCATGCCCAGCAAGCTGAACGAGATGGGGGCCGACCAGCCGCCCAGGAACAGCAGCACCGCGAGCACCGAGACCAAGATCATGTTGGCGTACTCGGCCAGGAAGAACATGGCGAACGACATGCCCGAGTACTCGATCATGTGGCCGGCCACGATTTCCGATTCGCCCTCCACCACGTCGAACGGATGGCGGTTGGTTTCCGCCAGGCCCGAAATGAAGTAGACGACGAAGATTGGCAACAGCGGCAGCCAGTTCCACGACAGGAAGGTCAGGCCGTGCGAGGCGAACCAGCCCACGGTCTGCTTCGTCACGATGTCGGTCATGTACAGGCTGCCTGAGACCATCAGCACCACCACCAACGCGAAGCCCATGGCGATTTCGTAGCTGACCATCTGCGCCGAGGCGCGCATGGCACCGAGGAAGGCGTACTTCGAATTCGACGCCCAGCCCGCGATGATCACGCCGTAGACCTCCAGCGACATGATCGCCATCAGGAACAGCAGGCCGGCGTTGATGTTGGCCACGGCGGCATCGGGACCGAAAGGAATCACGGCCCATGCGGCCAGCGCTGGCGCGATGGTCAGGATCGGACCCAAAAAGAACAAGCCCTTGTTCGAGGCCGCCGGCAAGATGATCTCTTTGAAGATCAGCTTCACCGCGTCGGCAATCGGGGTCAGCAAGCCCATCGGACCCACCCGGTTGGGGCCGGGACGGATCTGCGACCAACCGATGGCCTTGCGCTCCCACAGCGTCAGGTAAGCCACACAAACCATCAACGGCGCCACCACCGCCACGATCTTCATCAGGCTCCAGACCACGGGCCAGAACACGCCCAGTGCTTGAGCGCCCCATTGGTACAGGCTGTCCATCATTGCGCACCTCCCGCCACGGCGTCGGCATGGGCCACTTGGATGGGGGCGAAGGAAGCGCCCAGCGCCGCCGTCAGCGGCAGGCCGGCAGCAACACGCACCACGCCCTCGGCCAGGCGCTCGTTGCGGCGAGCTGGCAGGGTCACGTGAGCAGCGCCTTGCGTGACTCGGACCATGTCCTCGCCGCCCTCGGCCAGCCCCAGGTGGGACCACAAGCCCGGCGGCAGTTGCGCCACGCCAGCATCTTGGCCATCGCGGGTGGCTTGGAGGCTCGGCGCATGGCGCACCAACATGTCGCTGGCGTAAATCGGCAGCTCAGCCAAGCGCTGCAAGCCTTCTGCATGGCCCAGGGTGGTGGGCATGGCTTGGCCCAACAACGGCGTCACCGCCAAACCCTGAGGCAGCAGCGCCGCGCGAATCTGGTCGGTCCCCTCGAAATCGAAGCCGGGCAAGTCCAGCAAGTTGGCCAGCACGCGCACGACCTTCCAGGCCGGACGGGTTTCGCCCAGCGGCGGCACCACGCCCACGAAGGACTGCAGTTGCGCGTCGGCCGTCACGAAGCTGCCCGAGGTTTCCGTGAATGGGGCAGTGGGCAGCAAAACGTCGGCATGGTCGAGCAAGGCATCGGTGCGGTGGCTGCTCAGGCCGACCACCATCTGGGCCTGACGCAGCGTGGCGGCACTTGCCGCCGCGTCACCGGTATCGAGCAAGGGATCCACGCCCAACAGCACCACGGCCTTGGGGGCTTCACCTTGCGTTTGTTGACGCCACCCTCGGCCCCCGTTGCCCGGCCCCACGCCCACTGCTTGAAGGCCGACAGCATTGCCGCCCTGGCCCAAGAAGCCGACAGTCGCCCCGGTCTGGGCACCGATCCATTGAGCGAGCGACCACAACTCGGCGGCTTGCGGGTGGTCGCCCGCCGCTTGTCCCAGCAGGATGGCGACGTCGCCGCCGCGCAGCAGGACGTCGGCAGTGGCGCGCGCTTCGGGCGAGATCGTCGCGCTCACCGGCGCCGGCAGCCCTTTGGCCTCCGACACCGCGGCAGCCACCCCGGCCACGAAGGTCACCCAGGCCGATGGGGCCACCGCGTTGTGCGGTGCCACTGGCATCAGCCAGTCGTCGTTGGCGGCGTGCAGCGCCATGATGGTGGCGCCGTGCCGCGCTGCTTGACGCAGGCGTTGCGCCATGAGCGGGTGGTCTTTGCGCAGGGCCGAGCCGATGATCCAAGCGCCGTCGAGCTTGGACAGCGACGCGATCGAGCGGCCTAGGGTCATCGCTTCACCGGCAGTGGGACGCAAGCGGTCGTCGTTCTGCCGCAGCGCGTGGTCGATGTTCTCGCTGCCCAGCGCTCGCAGGAGCCGCGCGAGCAAACCGCCCTCTTCCAGCGTGGCCTGCGGCGACACCCAAGCGGCCAGCGCGGCCGGACCATGGTCTTGGCGGATGGAGCGCAGGCCGTGCGCGACGTAGTTCAAGGCGGTGGGCCAGTCCACCATCTGCCAACTGCCGTCCTGCTTGATCATGGGACGGGTCAATCGGGCTTCGCTGTTCAAGCCTTCGTAGCTGAAGCGATCGCGGTCAGAGATCCAACACTCGTTGACGGCGTCGTTCTCCAGCGGCACCACGCGCATGACCTGGTTGGCTTTCACCTGAACGACCAGGTTGGCGCCATTGCTGTCGTGCGGGCTGACGGACTTTCGCCGCGACAACTCCCAGGTGCGAGCGCTGTAACGGAACGGCTTGCTGGTGAGGGCACCGACCGGGCACAGGTCGATCATGTTGCCGCTCAGTTCGCTGTCCACGGTGCGGCCAACGAAGGTCGTGATCTCGCTGTGCTCGCCGCGATTGGGCATGCCCAACTCCATCACGCCAGCGATCTCTTGGCCGAACCGCACGCAGCGCGTGCAGTGGATGCAGCGGCTCATTTCCTGCATCGAAATCAGCGGGCCGACGTTCTTGTGGAACACCACGCGCTTTTCTTCGGCATAGCGGCTCTTGCTACCGCCGTAGCCAACGGCCAGGTCCTGCAATTGGCACTCGCCACCCTGGTCGCAAATCGGGCAGTCCAGGGGGTGGTTGATGAGCAGAAACTCCATCACCCCCTGCTGAGCCTTGACCGCCTTGTCGCTCTTGGTGCGCACGATCATGCCGGGCGTCACGGGCGTGGCGCAGGCCGGCATGGGCTTGGGCGCCTTCTCCACGTCCACCAGGCACATGCGGCAGTTGGCCGCGATGCTCAGCTTCTTGTGGTAGCAGAAGTGCGGAACGTAGGTGCCCAACTTGTCGGCGGCATGCATGACCATGCTGCCCTCGGGCACTTCGACCTTTTGGCCGTCGAGTTCGATTTCAACCATGGCTTAGGCCGCTTTCTGTTGGTTGGCGGCTTCGATCATTTGCACGAATTCGTGCTTGAAGTGCTTGAGCATCGCGCGCACCGGCATGGCAGCTGCATCGCCCAAGGCGCAGATGGTGCGGCCTTGGATGTTGTCGGCCACGCTGTTGAGCAGGTCGATGTCTTCCGGACGGCCCTTGTCGTGGGCAATCCGGTCGATCACGCGCCACATCCAGCCCGTGCCCTCGCGGCAGGGCGTGCACTGGCCGCAGCTCTCGTGCATGTAGAAGTAGGACAGGCGCAGCAGGCTGTTGACCATGCACCGCGAGTCGTCCATGACGATCACCGCACCCGATCCCAGCATGGAGCCGGCCTTGGCGATGGAGTCGTAGTCCATCGTGCACTGCATCATCACGTCCGCCGGCAGCACGGGTGCCGACGAGCCACCGGGAATCACGGCTTTGAGCGTGCGGCCTTTGCGCACGCCGCCGGCCAACTCCAGCAAGGTGCTGAACGGCGTTCCCATCGGGACCTCGTAGTTGCCGGGGCGCTCCACGTCACCGCTGACCGAGAAAATCTTCGTGCCGCCGTTGTTGGGCTTGCCCACCTCGAGGTAGGCCTGCCCGCCATTGCGGATGATCCAGGGCACCGCCGCGAAGGTTTCGGTGTTGTTGATGGTGGTCGGCTTGCCGTACAGGCCGAAGCTGGCCGGGAACGGCGGCTTGAAGCGGGGCTGTCCCTTCTTGCCCTCGAGCGATTCCAGCAGGGCCGTCTCTTCGCCGCAGATGTACGCGCCGAAGCCGTGGAAGGCATGCAGTTGGAAACTGAAGCCACTGCCCAAAATCTTGTCGCCCAGCAACCCTGCCGCGCGGGCTTCTTCCAGGGCAGCCTCAAAGCGTTCGTACACCTCGAAGATCTCGCCGTGAATGTAGTTGTAGCCCACGCCGATGCCCATGGCATACGCGGCGATGGCCATGCCCTCGATGACCGCGTGCGGGTTGAACATCAAGATGTCGCGGTCTTTGCAGGTGCCGGGTTCCCCTTCGTCGGAGTTGCACACCAGGTACTTGGCGCCGGGAAACTGACGCGGCATGAAGCTCCATTTCAGGCCCGTGGGAAAGCCCGCGCCGCCGCGCCCGCGAAGCGACGAGGCCTTCACCTCGGCGATCACCTGCTCTTGGGTCATGCCGCCTTCCCCGGCCAGGATTTTGCGCAGGGCGGCGTACCCGCCGCGGGCCTCGTAGTGTTTCAGTTGCCAGTTCCTGCCATCCAGGTCGGCGTAGATCTGGGGCTGGATGTGGCGACCGTGAAAGCACGTCTCTTGGCCGGTGGCCTTGAACTTCGAAAGATCGACCATGGGCTCAGGCCTTCTTCAGCATGTCGAGCAGTTCATCGAGGCGGTCGGCCGTCATGAAACTGCACATTTCGCGATCGTTCACCAGGAGCACCGGCGCGTCGGCGCAGGCGCCCAGGCACTCGCTCTTTTGCACGGTGATCCGGCCGTCGGGGGTGGTGCCACCCTCTTCCAAACCAAGCCGACGACACACGTGTTCAAGCGCTGTTTGCCCATCGCGCAGTTGGCAAGGCAAGTTGGTGCACACGTTCAACTTGAACTTGCCCACCGGCCGCTGGTTGTACATGTTGTAGAAGGTCGTGACCTCGTGCACCGCGATGGGCGCCATGCCCAGGTACTCGGCAATCGCCACCTCGGACTCGGGCGACACGTGCCCCTGTTCATCTTGCACGATGGACAAACACGCCATCACGGCCGACTGCCTTTGGTCAGCGGGGTATTTGGCGACCTCGCGGTCGAAGCGCACGCGGGTGGAGTCTGACAGTTGGTAGCTCATCGATCGACCTCGCCGAACACGATGTCCATGGTGCCGATGATGGCCACTGCGTCCGCAATCATGTGGCCGCGGCTCATCTCGTCGAGCGCCGCCAAATGGGCGAAGCCAGGGGCGCGAATCTTCAGGCGGTAGGGCTTGTTCGCGCCATCGCTGACGATGTAGATGCCAAATTCCCCCTTCGGGTGCTCGACCGCTGCGTACGCCTCGCCTTCAGGCACCCGGAAGCCTTCAGTGAAGAGCTTGAAATGGTGGATCAACTCTTCCATGTTGGTCTTCATCGACTCGCGCGACGGCGGGGCCACCTTGTGGTTGTCGGTGATGACCGGGCCCGGGTTGGCCTTGAGCCAGTCCACGCACTGTTTGACGATGCGAATGGCTTGGCGCATCTCCTCGACGCGCACCACATAACGGTCGTAGGTGTCGCCGTTGGTCCCCACCGGCACGTCGAAATCCATGCGGTCGTACACGTCGTAGGGCTGGTGCTTCCTCAGGTCCCAGGCGATGCCCGAGCCGCGGAGCATGGCGCCGGTGAAGCCCAGGTTGAGCGCCCGCTCAGGGCTGACCACACCGACCCCCACCGTGCGCTGCTTCCAAATGCGGTTGTCGGTCAGCAGGGTCTCGTAGTCGTCCACGCAGGCTGGGAATCGACGGCAGAAGTCGTCGATGAAGTCCAGCAGCGAGCCACTTCGGTTCTCGTTGAGCTTCGCGATGGCTTTGGCATTGCGAATCTTGCTTGCCTGGTACTGCGGCATGCTGTCGGGCAGATCGCGGTACACGCCACCCGGACGGAAGTAGGCGGCGTGCATGCGCGCACCGCTTACTGCCTCGTACATGTCGAAGATGTCCTCGCGCTCGCGGAAGCAGTAGATGAGGATGTTCATCGCCCCGCAGTCCAAGCCGTGACAGCCCAGCCACAGCAGATGGTTCAGAAGGCGAGTCAACTCGGCAAACATCACGCGGATGTACTGGGCGCGCTCTGGCACCTCGATGCCCAGCATCTTCTCGATGGCCAAGCAGTACGCATGCTCGTTGGCCATCATCGAAACGTAATCCAGCCGGTCCATGTAGGGCAGCGACTGGATGTAGGTCTTTTGTTCGGCCAGCTTTTCGGTGGCGCGGTGCAGCAGGCCGATGTGAGGGTCGGCGCGCTGAATCACTTCGCCGTCCAGCTCCAGCACCAGGCGCAGCACACCGTGGGCGGCCGGGTGCTGAGGCCCGAAGTTCAGGGTGTAGTTCTTGATGTCGGCCATGTCAGTTCAGCCCACCGTAGTGGTCTTCGCGAATCACCCGTGGGGTGATTTCTCGCGGCTCGATCGAGACCGGTTGATAGATGACTCGCTTTTGCTCGGCGTCGTAGCGCATTTCCACGTGGCCCGACACCGGGAAGTCCTTGCGCATCGGGTGGCCGATGAATCCGTAATCGGTCAGGATGCGCCGCAAGTCTTCGTGCCCCTCGAACAAGATGCCGTAGAGATCGAAGGCTTCCCGCTCGAACCAATTGGCGCTGGTCCACACCGCGGTCACGGAAGCCACGCAGGGGAAGTCGTCATCGGAAGCGAAAACACGAACTCGCAAACGCTGGTTCAGGCTCACCGACAACAAATGCACCGCCACGGCAAAGCGCGGCCCCTCGTTGGCGGCGTTGCCATACTGGGCGTAATCCAGACCACACAGGTCGATGAGTTGCTCGAAGCGGAACTCGGAGTGGTCACGCAGCACCTTCGCAACCGACAGCCACTGTGCGGCCGGCACCTCGATCGTGACTTCACCCAGGCGCTGCGTCAGCCGCGCGACGCGGTCGCCAAGCACCGATTGCAGGCTCGCCTGCAGCGTTTCCAGAGAGGGGCTCATGGGTTCAGCGGGCAATGGTGTTTTCGCGGCGGATCTTGGCCTGCAACTGCAAGATGCCGTAGAGCAAGGCTTCCGCGGTGGGGGGGCAGCCGGGCACGTAGACGTCCACCGGCACGATGCGATCGCAACCCCGCACGACGGAGTAGCTGTAGTGGTAGTAGCCGCCGCCATTGGCGCAGGAGCCCATGCTCAACACCCAGCGCGGCTCGGCCATCTGGTCGTAAACCTTGCGCAGAGCCGGCGCCATCTTGTTGCACAAGGTGCCGGCCACGATCATCAAGTCGGACTGACGCGGACTGGGGCGAAACAGCATGCCGAAGCGGTCGATGTCATAGCGAGCCGCACCGGCATGCATCATCTCGACAGCGCAACAAGCCAGCCCGAAGGTCATCGGCCACAGCGAGCCCGTCTTGGACCAATTGATCAGGGTGTCGACCGAGGTGGTGACAAACCCTTCTTTCAGAACGCCCTCAATACCCATTTGGCTGTTGCCTCATTCCCAATCCAGGGCGCCCTTTTTCCACTCGTAGACAAAGCCCACGACGAGGATGCCCAAGAAAACCATCATGGCCCAGAAACCCGTGGAACCGATCTCGTGCAGGGAGACGGCCCAAGGGAACAGGAACGCGATTTCCAAGTCAAAAAGGATGAAGAGGATGGCCACCAAGTAGTAGCGAACATCGAACTTCATGCGCGCGTCTTCGAAGGCTTCAAAGCCGCATTCGTAAGGGGAGACCTTGGCGGCGTCGGGCTTGTGGGGCCCCAGCAAGGCTCCAAGCACCTGAGGCACGATGCCGACGGCGACGCCGACCAAGATGAAGAGGATGACCGGGAGGTACTGTTCCAAATTCATGGGCTGGGCTCGGCCGAGGTCACAAACCGCGGCATCTTATGCGCTTGCCACCCAACCGGAATGCGTCGGGGCGCAAGCTGAAACGACAACGGGCGCATGGCGGCGAACGATTCGCTT
>NZ_JAPZSY010000091.1 GCF_027532025.1 Inhella sp.
CCCGAGACGATGGCGCGCACGATGGCTTGGCCGGTGGCGCCGGCCACATCGGCAATCACGCTGGTGAGCTGCAGGTTCATCTGCACCAGGGCCTTTTGCTGGTGCTGAACCGCGCGGGCTTGGGCGCGCAAGAGTGCATGGCGCTGGCGGGCGAAGGCGCGCAGGGCCACCACGCCGTCGCCCGGCCGGAAGGCACCGCGCAACAGGCCGTAGCTGTGCAGCTGCTGCAACCACTGGCAATCCAGCACATCGCTCTTGCGGCCGGAGACGTTCTTGACGTGGCGGGCATTGACCAGCAGCACCTCGAAGCCGCGCGAGGACAGCAGCTCAAATAGCGGGATCCAGTAGACGCCGGTGGACTCCATGGCCACGGTGTCCACGCTGCACGCGCGCAGCCAGTCGGCCAAGGCGATCAAGTCGGCCGTGAAGGCGCGGAACTCGCGCACGGGCTCGTCGTCCCGGTCGGGCGACACGGCCACGAAGTGCGAGCTGCCGCCGATGTCGATGCCGGCGGCGTTGGGATGGGTGATGCGCAGCGCAGGGCCGCGCGAAGAAGGGGATGCAGGGGTGGGGATGCCGGGATTGCGTCGGGCCATGGCTTGCTCCTAGAGTGCAGGACTGGACACGTGGCACCGGATCGGGTACGTCGTCGCGATCACTCTCTCAAACGGGATGCCGCCAAGTCACCTTGTCGGGACAACTTGAAGGCTCACCACTGTCGATGACGCAGCCCATGACCACGCTAACCCTCGGGCGGCGATGCGCACCATTGCTGCTTCGGTCTTCCCCGGTGCCACGTTCCAGCTTGCGCCGCACACCGCGATGCTGGCAAGCGCGACAAGAGTTTCTTCAGGCCGATTTGCGGCGCGGGGCGGCCGATTACTCCGCTAACCAGTCATTGCAGCCGACCGGCCCGCCGCGCGGGCCGGTCGGCTGAATTCAAACGTTGGACTTCATGAAGACCGTTGAAACTCACACGCACAGCTTCCCAGAAGCGACCTGGCCTTTTCACGCGCCTCAAAACGCTTTGGCCATATCGACAAACCCTGTCATGCGGGATGGCTTCCCCATCCTGCTAGTGAGCCACGATTCCGATGGCATCTGGCAGGTCCTCTGCAACACGACCACGAAGGAAGCAGACTGCATCGTGGTGTGCCTTGGGTGCTGCTTTGAGCGCGATCAGTCCATCGGCGAACTCTCAGATCTGCCTCCGGGTTGGATGGCAGAGCGGGAGAAGCCCGGCGAGCAGTGGTCTCGGCGTCCTGCTGCCCAGGAGGACGAGCATGAGGTCTAGCGGGTCGTTCGACACGGACACGCCGCTGCAAGGCGCCGGTCAACTCCAACGTTGGGCCGCACATGGATGAACAGAGCCAGTTCGGAGAGCTGCTTAGCGCCGCTAGGGACTACCTTCCTCCGAGTGTCCTCACTACATGCCTTGGCCTCAATGAACATGGTGAGTGGGAAATCGCGTTGGGTCATTGCATACATCACCTGCAAGGCGTTCAGCTTCCCTCTGCTGTCTCGGCCATGCTCGTTGCCTGCGAGCAGCGGTTTGGCACTGGCACTGGCAGTGGCACTGGTGCTGCACAGCGCAGGCCCACCCAGTCGCTCTGCCGGACAGTTTCCGGCCGTCGGTGAGCTCGCACGTTAGGTGGCAATGCATTCATGTCGTTCAGCTCGCATAGAACCAAGGTCCATGACGAATCCATTCCTCTGGATCAGCGTGCATCTCACGCACGTTCATGTGCATTGCACGTCGCGAACAAGCTTGGTGTAGCGCGGGAAACTGTCATCGAGGCAGTTGCACGTGAAACGGGAATTAGTCTTCACGCGCCGAACACCAGCGAGCGCTTGGCCGCCGCTTTTCAGTTCTTGGATGCTTTGCGGCAAGGCAGGGAGAGCATCAGTGCTTAGTCAGATGGCATTTGCACAGGACTTGCCGTCCCGCCTTTCGTTGCAGCCGACCTGCGCCAGTTGCACAGGCTGGTCGGCTGAATTCAAACGTTGATGTACTGCCTCTATCTCCCAGTACCTCACGCCGCACCGCCCTCACACCAAGCCCGCCACCCTCAACCACGCCTCGATGCGCTCGGCCGCGCCCTCGCGCCGGGCGTCAATGGCCTGGCGGCGCGGCATGCTCCGCAACCAAGTGATTTGCCGTTTGGCCAACTGCCGCGTGGCGGCTTGGGCTTTGTCGCGCAAGGGGCCCAGGGCCGGCGGGTCGGCTTGGTCTAGCGCTTCCCACACTTGACGGTAGCCCACGCAGCGCATGCTGGGCAGGTCCAGGCTCAGGTCGCCGCGCTGGCGCAGGGCGCGCACTTCGTCGACGAGGCCGGCGTCCAGCATGGCGTCGAAGCGGGCGTCCAGGCGTTGGTGCAGCCAGGCGCGGTCCTCGGTTTCGATGCTGATGAGCGGCCAGTCGACGCCGGGTTCTTTGGGCGCTTGGGCGTGCCAGTCGCTCAAGGGGCGGCCGGTCACGCGGAAGACCTCCAGCGCGCGTTGGATGCGCTGGGCGTCGGTGGCGTGCAGGCGCTCGGCGGTGACCGGGTCCACCCGGGCCAGCTCGGCGTGCATCGCCGGCCAGCCGCGTTCGGCGGCTTCTTGGTCGACGGCGGCGCGCACCTCGGGGGTACTGGCGGGCAGCTCAGAGAGCCCATCGCACAAGGCCTTGACGTAGAGCATGGTGCCGCCCACCAGCAAGGGCAGCTTGCCGCGCGATTGGATCTCGACCACCAAGCGCTTGGCGTCGCGCACGAACTGGGCGGCGCTGTAGCTCTCCAGCGGGTCGAGGATGTCGATCAGGTGGTGCGGCACGGCCGCCTGTTCGGCGGCGCTGGGCTTGGCGGTGCCGATGTCCATGCCGCGGTAGACCAGGGCCGAGTCGACGCTGATGATTTCCAGCGGCAGCGCTTGCGCCAAGGCCAGCGCAGCGGCGGTTTTGCCGGCCCCGGTGGGGCCGACGAGGATCACCGGGCTCATTGCCGTGCAGCGCCGAACGCAGGATCGCGGTGCTGGTGGCGCACCACCAGCACGCGCAGATGCTCGCCATCAACGCGGTAGATCAGCGAATAAGGGAAGGTCCGAAGCGGTTGGCAGCGCCGGCCTTCGCCGCTGGGTGTTCCCAGCAGCGGCTGTTGGCTCAGCAGGTGCAGCTGCTGCTCGACGGCGTCGAGAAAACGTCGGGCGATGCCTTGGCCGGCCTCGTGGCGGTAAAAGTCGAGCGCTTCT
This sequence comes from Inhella sp., assembly GCF_027532025.1. Lineage (GTDB taxonomy): Bacteria > Pseudomonadota > Gammaproteobacteria > Burkholderiales > Burkholderiaceae_C > Inhella. The sequence goes on from NZ_JAPZSY010000091.1 coordinate 3,229, forward strand.
TCAAGGTCTTGTGCGGCGAGCCGGTGGAGCGTGATCCGCATCGGTCAGCGCATCGGTCAAAGGCTGCCGCGCAGACGGGCCAATACGGTGCCAGCTTCCAGCCATTCCTGGGGCTGCGCTTGAGCTTCGCGTTCAGCGGCCAAGCGATCCCAGGCGGCATCACGCTCCTGGTCCTTGTCCAGGCTGGCCACGACTTTGTCCAGCAGTCGTGCACGTTCGGCCGGCGGCAGTTGCAGCAGCTCGGCTTCCAGGGTTTCGAGGGGCAGGCCCATGACGGATCCCAGTCGGTTCAATGTCGGCGCATTTTGCCGCCTTGGCCCCTCTGGCGATGAGGCGGCCATTGCGTCAGAAGCGCTCCCAGGGCGCCAAGTAGCGCCACTGGCCCATGGGCAGGTGCGACAGGGGGATGCGGCCAATGCGCACGCGCTTGAGGGCCAGCACCTGCAGGCCCACGGCCTCGCACATGCGGCGGATCTGGCGCTTGCGCCCCTCGCGCAGCACGAAGCGCAGCTGGTCTTCGTTGGCCCAGCTGACCTTGGCCTCGCGCAGCTGCACGCCGTCCAGCTCCAGGCCGTGGTTCAGCAGGGCCAGTTGGTGCTCGGGCAGGGCGTGCATGGGGTGGCTGCCTTCCTCGGCGCCGGGCAGGGCCACGCGCACGAGGTACTCCTTTTCGACGTCGCTGTCGTCGCCGATGAGGTGCTTGGCCACGCGGCCGTCTTGGGTGAACACCAGCAAGCCGGTGGAGTCGATGTCCAGGCGCCCGGCCGGGGCCAGGCCGCGCAGGTGGTTGGGGTTGAAGTTCAAGCCCTTGGCGGTGGGGTCGTCGGCCCAGCGGTTGGCGGCGGTGACCAGGCTCACGGCGGGCTCGTAGCCGTCTTCAGGCTGGCCGCTGACGACGCCGATGGGCTTGTGCAGCAGGATGGTGACGCGCTGGGCCTGCAGCTCCTTGGCGCGCGGGTCGATGTCGATTTGGGCGTCGGCCGGGATGCGCTGGCCGAGCACGGCCACCGCGCCATTGACGAGCACGTAGCCGGCACCGATCCACTCGTCGGCCTCGCGGCGCGAGGCCAGGCCGCGGTCGGCCATCACCTTGGACAGGCGCTCGCCATCCTCGTTGGTGTTGGTGCGAGCCGGCGCTTCGCGTTCGGGGCGCGGGGCGCGTTCCTCGAAGCCGCCGTGGCGCTGGGGGCGCTCGCCTTCGGGGCGCTGCGGGCGGTCGCCGAACGAGCCGCCGTCGCGGCGCGGGGGACGGTCGCCGAAGGAACCTCCGTCACGGCGCGGGGGGCGGTCGCCAAAGCCGCCGCCATCGCGGCGGGGCGGGCGGTCTCCGAAGCCGCCGCCGTCGCGGCGCGGAGGGCGGTCGCCGAAGGAACCTCCGTCACGACGCGGGGGGCGGTCGCCGAAGCTACCGCCTTCGCGACGCGGGGGACGGTCACCGAAGGAGCCGCCATCGCGACGCGGGGGACGGTCTCCGAAGTTGCCGCCTTCGCGGCGCGGGGGCCGGTCGCCGAAGCTACCGCCCTCGCGCCGCGGAGGGCGGTCGCCGAAGCAACCGCCATCGCGACGCGGCGGGCGGTCACCGAAGCCGCCACCCTCGCGGTGCGGAGGACGGTCGCCGAAGCTGCCGCCATCGCGACGCGGAGGGCGGTCACCGAAGCTGCCGCCATCGCGACGCGGAGGGCGGTCACCGAAGCCGCCACCCTCGCGGTGCGGGGGACGGTCGCCGAAGTTGCCGCCATCGCGACGCGGGGGACGGTCACCGAAGTTGCCGCCATCGCGGCGCGGAGGGCGGTCACCGAAGCTGCCGCCTTCGCGGCGCGGGGGACGGTCGCCGAAGCTACCGCCTTCGCGACGCGGGGGACGGTCACCGAAGCTGCCGCCTTCGCGGCGCGGGGGACGGTCACCGAAGGAGCCGCCGTCACGACGGGGCGGGCGGTCGCCGAAGGAGCCACCGTCGCGGCGCGGGGGGCGGTCGTTGGCCTCGCGACGCTCGCGGCGCTCGCGGTCGGCTTGAGCCTCGGCCAGGGTCGGGCGCTTCTTGGGCGTGTTGATGCCGCGCACGGGCGCGCGGTCGCCGCGGCCAGCGGGCTTGGCGCCCGGGTTGAGGGTCAGCTTCTTCTTGGGGGTGTCGGTCATGGGGTCTCCTCAGCGCCCGCGCAGGAACAGCGCATCGAGCTCGCGCAGCGTGAGCTGCCGCCAGGTGGGGCGGCCGTGGTTGCATTGGTCGGCGCGCTCGGTGCGCTCCATGTCCCGCAGCAACGCGTTCATTTCAGTCAGGGTCAGTTGGCGGTTGGCGCGCACGGCGGCGTGGCAGGCCAGGGTGGCCAGCAGGTCGTGCTGCGCGCGTTCCAGCGCGTGGCTGCCACCCACGGCGGCCAGATCGGCCAGCACGCGGCGGGCCAGGCTCACCAGGTCGGCGCCTTCCAGCAGGGCCGGGCGCGAGCGCAGAGCCAGTTGCTGGGCGCTCAGGGGGCTCAGGTCCAGGCCGAGCTGCTGCAGCGCCTCTTGTTGCGATTCGCAGGTGGCGATTTCCTCGGCGCTGGCGGCAAACACCACGGGGATGAGCAGGGGCTGCGCGTCCATGCGCGCGGCCAAGGCGGCTTTGAAGCGCTCGTACAGCACGCGCTCGTGGGCGGCGTGCATGTCCACCAGCACGAGGCCGTGGCGGTTCTCGGCCAGCACATAGACGCCGTGCAGTTGGGCGATGGCGCGGCCCAGGGGCCAGTCTTCGAGCTGGGCCTCGGGGGCGGCAGCGGCCCCAAATGGCGCGGTGGGCGCTTCGGCATCCGGCGTGCTGACGCTGGCGCGCAGCAACCACGCGTCTCGGTTCGGGTCGTAGCGCGGCTCGGCCAGCGCAGCGCGTGATGTCCAGGGGAGCGTGCTTTGCTGCGGCGCGGGGTTCCACCGGGGCAGGTTCTCACCGGCCAGGGTCAAGGCGGGCGGGGGGCTCGCTGCCGACAGGTGGGCTTGAGGGGGCGACGCCTCCAGCTCAGCGCGCGAGGCGGCCAAGGTTTGCTCGGCCAAGCGACGCAGCTGCTGGTGCAGGCCGCGGCTGTCGCGAAAGCGCACCTCGATCTTGGTCGGGTGCACGTTGACGTCCACCAACTCGGGCGCGATGTCGATGTGCAGCGCGTAGCTGGGCTGGCGCTGGCCGTGCAGCACGTCGTCGAAGGCGCTGCGCAGGGCGTGGGCCAGGGTGCGGTCGCGCACGAAGCGGCCGTTGACGAACAGGTACTGCTGGTCGGCGCGGCTGCGGGCGGCTTCGGGCAGGCCCAGGCGGCCTTCGATGCGCAGGGGGCCGGCGGCCCAGCTCAGGCTGCGGCTGGCGGCCACGAAGTCCTCGCCCAGCACCTCGGCCAGGCGTTGGTCCAGGCGCGAGGGGCGCCACTGGGCGGCGAGCTTGCCATCGGCCCACAGGGCGAAGCCGATGTCCGGGCGCGTGAGCGCCACGCGGCGCAGGGTTTCCAGGCAGTGGGCCTGCTCGGTGGCTTCGGTTTTGAGGAACTTGCGGCGCGCTGGGGTGTTGAAGAACAGCTCGCGCACGTCCACCGTGGTGCCGCGCGTGCGGGCGGCGGGCTGCAGCTCGCCGCTGCGGGCGTCCAGGCGGGTGGCGTGGGCGGCGTCGGCGGTGCGGCTGGTGATGGACAGGTCGCTGACCGAGGCGATGGCGGCCAGCGCCTCGCCGCGGAAGCCCAGGCTGCCCACGGCTTCGAGCTCGGCCAAGTTGCGGATCTTGCTGGTGGCATGGCGGCGCAGCGCCAGGGGCAGTTCGTCCGCCGGGATGCCCTGGCCGTCGTCTTCGACGGTGATGGCGCGGATGCCGCCTTCGAGCAGGCGCACCGTCACCTGGCTGGCGCCAGCGTCGATGGCGTTGTCCAGCAGCTCGCGCACCACGGAGGCCGGGCGCTCGACCACTTCGCCGGCGGCGATCTGGCTGATCAGCTCGTCGGGCAGTTCGGCGATGGGGCGCCGAGGCGGGGCCTGGGGCAGGGGGGGCGTGTCGATCAAGGCAGCAGGTGCGGGCGGCGGGCAACCCCCGAGTATCCCAGCCGCTCCCCCGAGGCGGGGGGTTTTCGCTGGGGGCTTGGCCCCAGCGGCTGGAGGGGCCCAGCGCCGCACCGAAAATGTTGCCCATGGAACTGGCACTCTGGCTCATCGACTTCATCCTCCACGTGGACAAGCACATCGCGGCTTTCGTGGGCACTTACGGCGTTTGGGTGTATGCCCTGCTGTTCGCCATCGTGTTCGTCGAGACGGGCCTGGTGGTGATGCCCTTTTTGCCCGGGGACTCGCTGCTGTTCGTGGTGGGGGCCTTGTGCGGCGCCGGGTTGATGAACCTGCCACTGGCCATGGGCGTGCTCATCGCTGCGGCCATCTTGGGCGACCAAACCAACTACACCATCGGCCGGTACTTCGGTCCCAAGGTCTTCCAGTGGGAGGACAGCCGCTTTTTCAACAAGCGGGCCTTCAACACCGCCCACGAGTTTTACGAAAAGCATGGCGGCGTCACCATCATCATTGCGCGCTTCATGCCCTTCATCCGAACCTTCGCCCCCTTCGTGGCTGGCGTGGCGGAGATGAATCGCAGCAAGTTCACCCTTTACAACGTGGCGGGCGCGCTGATTTGGGTCATCAGCCTGACGGTGCTGGGCTACCTCTTCGGCAACCTGCCCTTCGTGAAGGAGCATCTGTCGAAGTTCATATGGGCTTTGATCATCGTGCCCGGCCTGATCGCGATTGGCGGCGGCTGGCACGCTCAGCGCAAGGCCCAGCGCGCGGCGGCTTGATCAGGGGCCGCCGCCCAGCCGCTTGAGGGCGTCGGCGGCGGCGTCCACGTCTTTGCGCAACTCCGCCAGGTATCGGTCGCGCTGCTCGCTGGGCCAGGCGTCGGGCGAAAAGCGGGCCAGTGGATGGGCCTGGGTGCGGTGCACGGCGCCGGGCAGGCGCGGCAGCATCACGCGGTCGGGGAAGGTGTTTTCGCGCAGCAGGAAACCGTCCACGTCGCGCAGGGTCAGCGGGAATGCGGGCTTGAGGTCGTGCAGCAAGCGCCCGTGAACCCACAGCCGCACGGTTTGCGGGCCGGCCTTGAGCTCTTCGTTGAACAAGGCCAGGGCGATGGGCTGGCCGCTGGCGTCGTCGATGCGGCCGTTGACGACGTAACGGCCCGGTTGCTGCACCTCCAAGCGCAGGTCGAGGGCCAGGGCGCCCTGTTGAACCGACTCGGTCACGCCCGGCAGCCAGCGGCCCGCGCTGCCCGGGTCGTGCATGAGATCGAAGTAAACAAACCCAGGCTGGCCGCCGTAGCTCATCCACAGTTCCAGGCGGACGCGGCCTGCGAAGGTGTTGAACCCTTGTCGAGACGGCGCCATGGTGGCCGTGTACACACCGTCACCCGCGACGTCATCGCCCGCTTGCCCGTCATCGGTGGGCACGAGGGGACGCCCCACGGTTTGCGCGGTGCGGCCAGGCTCGGTCACCTCCTGGATGACGGCGCGCGTGAATCGCAGAGGCAGGGCTTGGTTTTGAGCATTCACCAAGCTAACGGTGACCCGGCTGCTTTCGTCGCCACTGGTGAAGACGCGCTCTTGCGTGGTCCGCAACTTGACGCCGTCCATGGGCGTGCCGCCTGGCGTGCGCAGCGGGTGCTCTTCGGCGATGGGCTGAAACGGCTGCAGCTGGTCGGGGTGCTCGCGAGCCGGGCGAGACTGATGCGGGTAGCGCGCGTGGGTCTCGTAGGTGACCAAGGCCTGGCGGGCTTGATCGAAGCGCTGCTGCGCCAACTGGCGCTGAGCCTCGCGCTGGCGCATGCCTTCGGCGCTCAAGGGCGACCCTTGCGGCGTGGACGCTGGCGGCGCGGGGGCTGCCAGCGCTGCCGGGAGACGGGGCACCCCGGCGGAGGCCAAGCCGGCGGGAGCTTGCTCGCCGGCTGGCCGTTCCCACCCCCACCACAGCAAAGCCAGCGCCGCGACGCCCAGCGCCGCGGCCCAGCGGCCGGGACTCATTGCGCGCTGTTGACCACGTCGGTGCGCATGCGGCCCACGATGCCAGCCCAGTTGTTCGCGTTGTAGTGGTTGAAGGCTTCACCGTCGTCACGGAAGGCCACGGTGTGGTTGGTCCATTTGGCCCGTCCGCCTTCGGCGGCGGCAGTGCCCAGGGTCAGGTCGTTGCACCACCAGTCGGACGGGTTGCAATAACCGCCGCCGCTGTTGCCGCTGATGCCGCCGCTGGAGTGGTAGGCGATGGCCTCGTCGTCTTGTCCCGGCAGCAGACCGCTGTAGAGCGTGCCCCTGGCGCCGGCATACAAGTAGAAGATCTTGCCTTGCGTCAGGTTGTGGTTGTAAAGCGCCCGGGCGGTGCTTGTTTTGAGGTCGGACACGAGGGGCTCGCTCAGTGCCCAGTCGCCTGCGTTCGCCAACTCGCTGCCACCACCGGCCCCGCCGGCCACGCGCACCCACTTGATGTTCCAGCCCGCCTGCGTGCCGCCGCCCGCGTTGCTGCACTGACCAGCGCTGTTGGGGGTGGGCGTTTTGATGCTGCGTGTGCTGGTGCCGTACAGCGCCAAGGCGTAGCCGATCTGCAAATTGCCCGCCGAATGCGCGGCGATGTAGCACCAGTTGTTGCCCGTGCAATAGCAGTCCAGCGCGTCGCGAACCCGACCGTTGGTGTTGGCGATGCTGTTGTAGCCGTCCCAGTTGACGGACTTCTTGTTCACCCCTGCCGCCGTGGTGGCGGGCCCCCAGTAGCGGAAGTCGGCGTGGTTGCCCACCGTGGCGCTGTTGGAGCGTCCGTTGATCCAAAGGGTGTAGTTCGTGGCCACGGCGTAACCGGACACGGCGAGCAGCACGGCGGCGCCCAGGGCCAGGCGAAGGGTCTTGCGCATTCGGGGAGTCTCCAGAGTTTCCGCCCCAAGGGGACCCCGACGGCGTCGTCGCGGGGACCGGCGGAGGGTCTGCGACCAGGGCCAGCGAGTGTGAAACCCGCTGTAACTCGGGGCAATCCGGACTTTTACCTCGGCAAAAGTACCGAGGGCGACTCAAGCGCTGCCGTCGGTCACGCGTCCGCCCGGTCGGCGGTTGAGGTGGCGCATCAGGCCCTTGGCCAAAGCGTCGACCAGCTGAGCCTGGTAGCTCGGATCGCGCAGCTTCTTCTCCTCTTCGGGGTTGGAGATGAACGCGGTTTCGACCAGGATGCTCGGGATGTCGGGCGCTTTGAGCACGGCAAAGCCGGCCTGCTCCACGCGCGGCTTGTGCAAGCGCCCTACGCGCCCCAATTGGCCCAGCACCTGGCTCCCCAGTTGCAGGCTGTCGCGAATCTGGGCGGTGGTGCTCATGTCGGCCATGGCCCGCAGCACCGCGCTGTCCTTGACGTTGCGGATGTTCAATCCACCCACCGCGTCGGCCTGGTTTTCGCGCTGGGCCATCCAGCGTGCGGCCGCGCTGGAGGCGGCGCCGGTCGACAACGCGAACACGCTCGCTCCACGGGCCTCAGGGCGCAAAAAGGCGTCGGCATGGATGGAGACGAACAAGTCGGCGCCCACCCGCCGTGCCTTGCGCACGCGCTCGTGCAGGGGCACGAAGTAGTCGGCGTCGCGCGTCATCAGGACGCGCATGTTGGGCTCTTGCAGCAACCGGTCGCGCAGTTGCTGGGCGATGGAGAGCACCACGTCTTTCTCGCGCAGACCGGAGGGGCCGATGGCACCAGGGTCTTCGCCGCCATGCCCCGGGTCCAGGGCGATCAACCGCAGACGGGCGACCTTGCCCGACGCCGGCTTGGGGGCCGCTGGCGGCTTGGGAGCTGTCGGTTGGGGTGCGGGGGGCGGCGCCGGTTGGGAGGCGGACACGGGCGCCTGCGCGCGCTCGGCCTCTCGGCGCTGCAGCCAATCGCCCAGGGCGTCGTTCACATCGCCCACGGCCTGCTGGGCATTCGCTTCGCGCTCGGCGATCAGCTCCGCCAAGGGGTCCTTCGGCTGCGCAGCGTACAAGTCCAACACCAGGCGGTGCTGGTAAGCCGCCACCGGTGCCAGGGTGAAGACCTGCGGAGCCACGCCTTGCTTGAGGTCGAACACCAAGCGCACCACCCGCGGCTGGTACTGACCCACCCGCACCCCGGCGATGTAGGGGTCGTCGGCGGGCGGCTTGGCCACCAACTCGCGCAGGCGGTTGGACAGGGACAGACCGTCGATGTCGATGACCAATCGTTCGGGCGCGTGGGTGACGAAATGGGTGGCGGCCAACAGGCGGTCGCTTTCCAAGGTCACCCGGGTGTAGGCCTGGGACGGCCACACCCGCACCGCCACCAGTTGCGCATCCCCGGGTTGGGCGCGCAAGGGCAGCGACCAAGTGGTCAGGCCCAACTGCAAGAGCAAGCGGCGCTTCATGCCCAAGCCTCCAGCAAGCGCGCGCCGAGAGGGCTCAGCGCTTGCGCTTGCACGCGGCGACCATCGCCTTCCGGTTCGAGGGTCAGCCGAACATCGGCAGCCCCCAGCAAGCCAGCGGCTTTGTCCGGCCACTCGACCAGCCTCAAGTCAGGCCCCGCCAGCAGTTCTCGAAACCCGGCGTCTTCCCACTCGCGCGGGTCGCCGAAGCGGAAGAAGTCGAAGTGATGAGCCTGGCCTGACGGTAGCGCGTGGGTCTCAAGCACCGCATAGCTGGGGCTCTTGATGCGCCCCGACACGCCCAAAGCTCGCAACAGGCCACGAACGAAGGTGGTTTTGCCCGCCCCCAGGTCGCCCGCCAGCAGCAACAGGGCGTGGGGCAAGCCTGGGGCCTGGGCCAAGCGCTCGGCGGCCGCCAGGGTGGCGGCTTCGTCGGGCCAATGCAAAGTGAGCGAGGGCAGGGGGGCCGTCACGGGTGGGCGGTTTCTAAAATTCAGCCATGACCCAAGCCACCGACGCCAGCCCCGTCCTGCCGGGGGCCGCACTGGTGGCCCAGATCCAAGCCTGGGGGCGGGCGGCCGGATTCTCCCAAATCGGCATCGCCCCCATCGATTTGGCGGAAGCCGAGCCCGGCTTGCAGGCCTGGCTCGCCGCCGGATTCCACGGCAGCATGAGCTACATGGCCCGCCACGGCTTGAAACGCGCCCGGCCGACGGAACTTGTGCCCGGCACTGCGAGCGTGATCAGCGCCAGGATGGATTACCTGCCCCGCCAAGCGCCCGAAGATTGGCAGGCGGTGGAATGGCGCGGTTTGGCGCAACCCGCGCAGGCCCAGGTGAGCCTGTACGCCCGTGGACGTGACTATCACAAGGTGCTCCGCCAGCGCCTGCAGGCGCTGGCCGACCGCATCGCCGCGCACGTGGGGCCCTTCGGGCACCGCTGTTTCACCGACTCGGCCCCCGTGCTGGAGGTAGAACTGGCCCAGCGCGCTGGCCTGGGCTGGCGGGGCAAACACACCCTGCTGCTGGACCGCGAGGCAGGCTCCCTGTTCTTCCTGGGCGAGATCTATGTCGACCTCTGCCTGCCGCGCAGCGAGCCGGTTTCGGCCCATTGCGGGCACTGCAGCGCCTGCCTGGACGCCTGTCCGACCCAGGCCATCGTCGCCCCTTACCGGCTGGACGCGCGACGCTGCATCAGCTACCTCACCATCGAGCACGCGGGCGAGATTCCCGTTGAATTCCGCGCCGCCCTGGGTAACCGCATTTACGGCTGCGACGACTGCCAACTGGCCTGCCCTTGGAACAAGTTCGCCCGGCGCAGCCCGCTGCCCGATTTCGACCCGCGCGAGGGCCTGCGCGCCACCGAATTGCTCACGCTGTGGGCGTGGGACGAGGCCGAGTTCTTGCGGCGCACCGAAGGCTCGGCCATCCGCCGCATCGGTTACACGCGCTGGCGGCGCAACTTGGCAGTGGCGCTGGGCAATGCGCGGCGGGCTGGCGAGCCGGTGAGTGACGCCCTGCGTGCCGCTTTGCCCCACGCCGACCCGCTGGTGGCCGAGCACATCCGCTGGGCGCTCGATCAGGCCATCGCGCGGTAGCAGGCGCCGTCTTCCTCGCTGCAGAAGGAGGCGAGCAGCGCGGTGTCGATCGCCTGACCGGGCAGCGCCAGTTCCTCGTTCGGCCAGCGCTTCACCAGCGAGCCATTGGCGGCGCCGGCCGACCACCGGGGTGGGCAGGCGCGACGGTGTTGCAGGGTGGCGCCGCCGTGATGGTTGGCGATGAGCCGGCTCTCGTTCATGGCCCAGGGCTCGACGTACGCGTCGGCTGCGGCGTCCACGTCGTGAAAGTAGGCTCGGGCGCTGTCGGCCTTCAGCTTGCGGCGCACGGTGCGCGTGATCAGGCCTTGCAGGCGGTCGAGTTCGGCCCCACTCAGGCCGGACAGTTGCTCGCGCCAAGGCGCCCAGGACGGATCGGCGGCCAAGCTCGCCGGCAGGCATCGCAGCATGGCTGCCACCGCATCGCGATGCGGCGCCACAGCGGTGGGCGTCAGACGTGGCACGGCCTGCTGCGGGCATCGGATCTCGACGACGCGCGGCTTGCTGGGCCCCGAACACCCATCGTGGTGGTAGTACTCCCCCTGACTCAAGCGCCCTTTGCTGGAGCGCCCGCGCACATCGCGGTAACTGGGGTGGCGGGTGGCCAGCTTGTGGCACACCACCAGCCCCGTGCGATCCACCAACTGTAAAAAGGCCTCGCGCCAAGGGGACGCGAGGAGGGTGTCGTGCAGGTAGTCGTCGCCGGCGCCTTCGGCCCCGCGTTCGATCACGAGAACAAAGGGCCGGGGCCGGTGCACGGCCCAGGACAGGCCGGCAAATTCAAGCAACTGGGACATGGGTGAATTGTCCGGGCTCTGCGCAACGGTCGGATCGACCCGGCGCCCCGGCCGCCGCCCAGCGCCCAACGCAACACCCTGTGGCCCAACTCGGTCTTCACACCGCACTAGGATGCGCGCCCCACTCAATTGACCCTGCATGCGCGACCGTCCCACCCCGCCCGAATTCGTCCCGCCGTCAGGCATCGCGTTGTTCGTGCGCGCCCTGTGGTTGGAGGAAGGTTTGAGCGACAACACCCGCGCCGCCTATGCCCGGGACCTGCACGCCTTGGCGCTGTGGTTGCACCAACAGGGATCGAGCCTGGACGCCGCGCAGGAGTCCGACCTGCTGGCCTACGCCAGTGCACGCCACGCCGGCAGTCGCGCCAGCAGCGCCAACCGCCGTTTGAGCAGCTTCAAGCGCTACTACCGGTGGGCCCTGCGGGAGTCCCGCATCCCGGCCGACCCCACGCTGCGCCTGGGCGCCGCCAAGCAACCGTTGCGCGTGCCCAAGACCCTGGGCGAAGCCCAGGTCGATGCCCTGCTGACGGCACCCGGCGAGGACACACCCCAGGGTTTGCGCGACCGCGCCATGTTGGAGTTGATGTACGCCAGCGGACTGCGCGTGAGTGAGTTGGTCGACCTGCCCAGCGTCGGCGTGAACCTGCGCGATGGCGTCGTGCGCGTGAGCGGCAAGGGCGGCAAGGAGCGATTGGTCCCCATGGGGCAGGCGGCGGTGGCGGCGGTGCAGCGCTACGTGGCCGAGGCTCGCGCGACTTTGCTGGCGGGGCGCAGCAGCCACGCGCTCTTTGTCACCGTCCAAGGTGCGGCCATGAGCCGGCAGATGTTCTGGCGCTTGATCAAGCGTTACGCCGTGCAGGCGGGCATCTTGGGCAGTTTGTCGCCGCACACGCTTCGACATGCGTTCGCCACCCACTTGCTCAACCATGGCGCTGACTTGCGCACCGTGCAATTGCTGCTGGGCCACGCCGACCTGAGCACCACCCAGATCTACACCCACGTGGCCCGCGAACGACTCAAATCCGTGGTGGCCCAGCATCACCCGCGGGGCTCATGAGCATGGAGGACGTTCGACTCGGGTTGGAAGAAGAACTGATGGTGCTGGACCCAGGCACCTTGGCTCTGGTGCCCCACGACATCGAGCAAACCTGGGCACGGTGGCCTGAGCGACGCGAGCGGCTGGGTCGCGAGATCCATCGCGCGGCGCTGGAGCTGCGCACCAGTGTGACCCGCCATCCCGACGCCTTGCTGCGCGACGTCACGCAGCAACGCGCCTGGGCGCGCGAGGCGGCCAATGCACAAGGGCAATGGGTGGGCGCCGCCGGACTCCATCCCACCGCCCCGCATTGGGATCAAGCCCTGCACGAGGGCGACCCCCACTACGCCCAGTTGCTGGATGCCTTTGGCGATGTGGCACGCGGCGCGTGCACCTTCGGCCTGCACCTGCACCTCGGTCTGCCCTCGGACGACGCCCGCAGCCGCTTGTTCCTCGTGCTGCGAGAGCGCTTGCCCCTGGTGCAAGCCATCAGCGCCAACGCCCCTTTCAGCGAAGGGCGCGACACCGGCTTGGCCAGCTTTCGCGCCAGTTGGCTGGGCCGCTACCCCCGCATGGGCGTGCCCGAGCCCTGGCCCGACGCCAGCGCCTGGGAGCACCATGTGGCGCGCTTGCGCCGAACCGGCTGCCTGTCGCCCGAAGGGGCCCCTTGGTACGACCTGCGCCTGCACCATCGGCTGCCCACGGTCGAGCTGCGCGTGGCCGATGCCCTGGGCGACTGCCAGCGGGTTTGGCTCCTGGCAGCCTGGGGGGCCTGCTGGGCGTGGACGGTGGCGCACGAACGGCCCCAGGCCCAGGTGCCCCATCCCACGCCCACGCCCTTGCTGCAAGAAAACCATTGGCGAGCCAGACGGCACGGCGCCCGGGCCAAATTGGTGGACTGGCGCCAGGATGTCGAGCACCCCTTGTCGCACTGGCTGGCTGACGAAGCCGAAGCCCTCGCCCCGGCCGCACGGGCGCTGGGCCTGGGGCCGCGGTGGCCCGATCGGCTGAAGCCAGCCGCCGAAGCCGATGGCGCAGCGTGGCAGAGGGCGCAGCACGCCAGCGGCGGCTTCGAGGGCCTCTTGAAGGCCTTGGTGCAGCAAACCAACACGGCGTGGGAGCCCGCATGAGGCCCGGCCCCTGGGGCCGCTCGCTGTTCGCCCCCGTAACCTTCGAGTGGGCGCGGCACGGCACCCAAGCGTGGCGCCAAGCTTGGCAGGCTGGCTTGGGGGAACGCGCGCCGGCCGAGCAATTGGGCGCCACGCCCCTGCTCATGCAGCCCCGCTTGGTGCAGCGCCTGAACGAGCGAGCGCAGGCCCTGACGGCCTGGCTGCACGCCCAGCGCGGCCTGTGGCAGCGGCCGGATGACCCCCCGATGGATGTGATCAGCGCCGACCTGGCCCTCGTGCTCGACCCGGGCGATGCCGAAGGCTGGGACCTGCGCTGGGTCGAGTTCCAGGCCTTCACCTCCGTCGGCGCCACGATGGATTGGCTGCACGAGTTGGCCGTGCACCAGTGGCCCGAGACGGCGGCGCTGGACCCCCACGGCACGGGCTTGTCGGCCGGCGCCTGGGCGCAGGCCTGGCGGACCTGGGTGTCGGGCGGCCACCCGGCCGATCAAGTTCGCGTGCTGGAGCACCAGCCGCAAGCCCAGCGCACGCGCTGGGACTTCGTGGCCTTGGCCCAGCGCCACGGTTGGGCCCTGATCGAGCCCGACGAGTTGCAGCCGGGCCCTGAAGGCCTGCGCTGCCGCGCCTCGGGCCAGCCCGTGGCGGCCCTGCTCAACCGCCTCGTGCCCAACCACTACCCGGGCCGCGACAGCGACCACTGGGCCGCTGTGCAGCGGCAAGAGGGGGTGCACTGGCACAGCGCACCGGCCTTGTTCGAGCGGGTGCACAAAGGCCTGATGCCTGCTTGGCACGCCCAAGACCCGACGCAGCGGGTGGAGGCCGCCGACGCAACCGACTGGGAGAGCCTGGGCCTGCCCCCAGAGGCCCTGGTGCTGAAGCCATGCTTGGGGTTTGGAGGCGAGGCCGTGGCCTTGAGCCCGGACCGCACGACCCTGCGTGATCGGGCCCGCCGCGCGGCGCCCGGCACGTGGATCGTCCAAGCTTTGCACCGCGCCTTGCCCGTGCTGGAGGCCTCAGACGGTGTGCCCCTGGCGCTGGAGCTCCGCTTGATCCTCGACCCGAGTGACCCCGCCGCACCCATCTGTCGCAGCCGATTGGGGCGACTGCGGCGCCTTGAGCATGGTGGGTTGTCCAGCGCCCGCGCGTGGCAAGGACTGCCCGGGCAGGGGCAGGCCCTGCTGCTGAGCCCGTACCCCGCTCAGGCCTGAGTCACAGGCAGGGGGGAGGGTGCCTTCACCTCCTCCAGGCACACCATCGAACGCACGTCGGCGATGCCTTTGATTTGCATGAGCCGGTCGGTCAGCAATTGGCCCAGGTGGCGCAGGTCGGTGGCCACCACCTTCAGCAGGTAGTCGCTGTCGCCGCTGACGGTGTGGATTTCCAGAACCTCGGGGAAGTCCCGGAGTTGGCGCTCGATGTCGCGAACCCGCTCGAAGGCACCGCCTTCGATGTTCACGCTGACGAAGGCCGTCACGGCCAAGCCCAAGGACGGCCCGCTCACCAGGGCCCGGTAGCCGCGCACGATCCCGCGCTCTTCCAGCGCTCGAACCCGCCGGAAGCACTGCGGCGCGCTGAGGTGAACATCGGCCGCCAAGTCCACATTGGAGATGCGCCCATCGCGCTGCAGGACTTCCAGAATCTTGCAATCGATGGCGTCCAGCTTGCTGTGTTCCATGCTTTCAATCCCCTGCGTGCACGTTTGTTTCGGATGGTAGCAAGCCTGCTCACCCGGAGGCCGGGTGCCGCACCGCCCATTCGGCGGCCGTCAGCTCGTGCACGGCCACCTGGGTGTCGTACCAAGCCTCCATCCCCCGGTAGCGCATGCCCAGGCGTTCCATCACCTTGGCCGAGGCTTCGTTGGCGGGGTGGCGAACGGCCAGCAGCACGGGGGCGGCCAAACGGTCGAACGCGAAGGTGGCCATCGCCACGGCGGCTTCCGAGGCCAAGCCCTGGCCCCAGTAGTCGGGGTGCAGCCGCCAACCGATTTCCAAGGGATGGTGGGTTTCTCGGCCCAGGTGTTGGATGCAGCCTGCGCCCGCGACGCGGTTTCGGAGCGGGTCGATGAACGCCCACCAGCTGTAGCCCCATTCCGCCCAGCGCGCTTTCACGCGCTCGATGGCCGCCTGGGTTTCTTCGCGGGTTTCCGGCCGTCCGGTGATGTACTGCATCACCTCCGGCAGCCGGCCCATGGCGTGAAGGCCGTCAAGGTGCGCGTCGTCGAAAGGCTCGAGGCGCAAGCGAGCGGTGGTGAGGATGGTCAAGGCTTACCCGAGTGGCGGTGCGTGGTGCGCAGCGTAACGTGGGGGCCATGGACCACACCTTCCTTTCCGCCCTCATCTTGCTGCTCTTGGTGTTGGACCCCTTGGGCAGCTTGCCGATCTTCATCCCCATCATGCGGGACGTCCCAAAACCCAGGCGGGTGCGCGTGGCGCTGCGCGAGGTCGGCCTCGCCTTTTGCGTGCTGATGGCCTTCATGTTCTTCGGGGAATCGTTCCTGCGGGTGATGCACTTGTCGGAACGCTCGTTGGAAGTGGCGGGCGGGGTCATCTTGCTGATGGTGGCCATCCGCATGATCTTTTCCAGCCACGGCGAGTCTGTGTACGGCACAGCGCCAGGTCGCGAGCCCTTCATCTTTCCGCTGGCCGTGCCGCTTTTGGCTGGTCCCTCTGCCATGGCCACCGTGCTCTTGTTGGCGTCCCGGCAGCCGGAGCGGATTGGCGAATGGATCGGCGCTTTGGCGGTGGCCATGGTGGTCAGCGGGGTGCTGCTGCTCAGCGCCGAGCGCATCCGCCGCTGGGTGGGGGATTCGGTGGTGTCGGCACTGGAAAAGCTGATGGGGCTGGTGCTGACGGCCATCGCGGTGGAAATGATCTTGGCCGGCTTGAAGCGCTACTTCGTGGGCGGCTTGTGATTTTCATCATGCGAAATTGTCATTTCGCATGACGGCATGGCGGGCACCGACCTCTCGGTTGAATTTCTTGAGATGAAAAGAAGTTGTTCACGATGTGGAATGGCTCACGCAAGCCATTGATTTTATTGGGCAAGGCTTTCTAGGGAGGGCACTCCACCCGTCAACACGACGAAAGCATCCAGACCTAGGCTTGAGCCCGTTCCCGCTTTCTTCTTCTTGACCTCCAGGAGTGTTGACATGAGCAAAACCACCCGCGAACAACAAGCCGCCGCCCTCGAAAAGGACTGGGCCGAAAACCCCCGCTGGGCCGGCATCAAGCGCGGCTACACCGCCGCCGACGTGGTGCGCCTGCGCGGCTCGGTGCAGATCGACCACACCCTGGCCAAGCGCGGCGCTGAAAAGCTGTGGGGCCTCGTGAACAGCGAGCCCTTCGTCAACGCCCTGGGCGCCCTGACCGGCAACCAAGCCATGCAGCAGGTCAAGGCCGGCCTGAAGGCCATCTACCTGTCCGGCTGGCAAGTGGCTGGCGACGCCAACAGCAACGGCGAGATGTACCCCGACCAATCCCTGTACTCGGTGGATTCGGTGCCCAAGGTCGTCAAGAAGATCAACGCCACCTTCGCGCGCGCCGACCAGATCCAGTGGAGCGAAGGCAAGGACGACATCGACTTCTTCGCCCCCATCGTGGCCGATGCGGAAGCCGGTTTCGGTGGGGTGCTGAACGCCTTCGAACTGATGAAGGCCATGATCGAAGCCGGCGCCGCCGGCGTGCACTTCGAAGACCAACTGGCCAGCGCCAAGAAGTGCGGCCACATGGGCGGCAAGGTGCTGGTGCCCACCCGCGAGGCCGTGGCCAAGTTGGTGGCTGCCCGTTTGGCCGCTGACGTGATGGGCGTGCCCACCTTGTTGGTGGCGCGCACCGACGCCGAAGCCGGCGACCTGGTGACCAGCGACATCGACGACAACGACAAGCCCTTCTGCACGGGCGAGCGCACCGTCGAAGGCTTCTACCGCACGAAGAACGGCCTGGACCAAGCCATCAGCCGCGGCCTGGCCTACGCCCCGTACGCCGACCTGATCTGGTGCGAGACGGGCAAGCCCGACCTGGCCTTCGCCAAGGCCTTCGCCGACGCGATCCACGCCAAGTTCCCCGGCAAGCTGCTGGCCTACAACTGCTCGCCCTCGTTCAACTGGAAGAAGAACCTGGACGACGCCACCATCGCCAAGTTCCAGCGCGAGCTGGGCGCCATGGGCTACAAGTTCCAGTTCATCACCTTGGCCGGCTTCCACAGCCTGAACTACTCGATGTTCAACCTGGCCTACGGCTACGCCCGCAACCAGATGAGCGCCTTCGTGGAGCTGCAAGAGGCCGAGTTCGCCGCCGCCGAGCGTGGCTTCACGGCCGTGAAGCACCAGCGCGAAGTGGGCACGGGTTACTTTGACGCCATCACCACCACCATCGAGGCCAACGCCTCGACGGCCGCCTTGAAGGGCTCGACCGAAGACGAGCAGTTCTTCGACGCCAAGCACGGCTGATCGCTCTCCGTTGTTTGCAACGTTTCAGGCCGCCTTCGGGCGGCCTTTTTTCATTCATGCACGCAACGGAAGAAGCGTTGGTCTTTGCACAAGTTCACGCGGCTGACACGCACCGCCCGCGCGAGGCCGCGCACACTGCATCTCGTTGCTCAACCGTCGCTCCTCGTCATGCGCCTCGTCCTTCGCTCCTTCATCGGCACGTGGTTGCTGGCCTGGCTGACCGCATGCGGCGGCGGAGGCGGCGGCACGCCAGCCACAGCGCCGGCCCCCACGCCGGTGCCGGCGCCAGCGCCCACGCCCTCGGTGGAGCGAGAGGTGCTGCCCAGCCTCACGGATGCCGGCATTCGCACCGCCTTGGAGCCGCACCGCGTGCGAGCGCCCAGCCCCGGCACGACCGCCAAGGGGCGCCTGCTGGTCTTCTTGCCGGGCACCGGTGCCACACCCGCGCTGTACCGCGCCATCTTGCGCGTCGGTGCCGACCGGGGCTATCACGCCATCGGCCTGAACTACCCCAATGCCGATGCCGTGGGGGTGCTGTGTCTGAACAGCCTGGACGCCGATTGCCACGGCAAGGTGCGCAACGAGGTCATCAACGGGGTGGACAGCAGCCCGCTGGTGACCGTCACGCCCACGGAGTCGCTGCTGAACCGGCTCACCCAACTGCTGCGATGGCTGAACACACAGGCGCCCGGTGAGGGATGGGGGGGCTTCTTGCTGCCCGGTGGGGCCTTGGATTGGAGCCGCATCACCGTGGCCGGCCACTCGCAGGGCGGCGGGCATGCGGCTTGGTTGGCGCAGCAGTTCCTGGTGCAACGGGCGGTGTACTTTGCCTCGCCCGCCGACTGGGATTCGCGCAACGACCGCCCCGCCGCTTGGGTGCTGCGCGGGGCCATGGCCACGCCCAGCGCCCGCCAGTGGGGCTTCATCCACGAGGACGACCCGCTCGTGCCCGTGAACACCGCCACCCGACTGTGGTCGGCGCTGGGCCTGCCGGGAGCGCCCACCCGCGTGGATGGGCTACCGGCGCCTTGGGGTGGCAGCCAGCAACTGCTGACGCGCCTGCCGCCGGCGCCGGTGGTCGGCAACGCCTCGCCGGCTTACCACGGCGCGCCGGTGGCCGATGCCGCCACGCCGGTGAGCGCCGACGGCACCCTTTTGTACGCTCCCGTATGGATTGCTTTGGCCTTTCCGGACTGAGTCGGCCGCGACGTCTCCCCCAAGGTCCCCAACTGGGCTACGCTGACAGCAATGCCCTGCACGCCGCCTCGCCTCATGCCACTGTCCCGCCGGGTCGCCCTGGTGGGCATGGCGGGTGCGGCTGTGCCGGTGGCGGCGCAGCCCAGGGTGGGCGAAGCGGCGCGCACCCTGACCATGTTGAACACGGTGTACCCGCCGTTCGTGAACCCGCCGGACCACCCTTTGGGCGAAGGCATGGACGTGGAGTTGGCCCGGGAGGCGCTGCGTCGCGCGGGGTACGGCATGCGCGTCGAGCTCGTGCCTTGGCGGCGGGTGCTGCTCCTGCTGCGGCATGGGCAGGGCGACTTCACCACCACCATCAGCCGCCGCGAGGACCGCTCGGACTACTTGCACTGGAGCCCGGCCTACCGGCTGGGCGCCAACTACCGGTTGTACGGTCGCAGCGGCGCGCCGTTGGAGATCCACGCGCTGAGCGATTTGGCCGGGCGGCGGATCGGGGTGATCGAGGGCTTCCACTACCCGCCCGTTTTGTTGCGACAGCCCGGTTCCGTCATGGTGCCTGGCCGCGACATCGGCTCCCTGGTGGCCATGTTGATGGCCGAACGCACCGACGTGATGCTGGTGACCGCCATCGCCGGCGCCTGGGAGATTCGGCAGCGCGGCTTGGACGCGCGCGTCCAGCGTCAGCCCTACGAGTACACCAGCGACAGCCCCAACTACCTGGCCTTTGCCAAGGCTCGCGTCGACGCCAAGGTGGTTCAGCAGGTGGGGCGAGCCCTGGTGCAATTGCAGCGCGATGGCACGCAAGCGCGAATCGAAGCCCGCTACCGCTTGTGAAGCGCCCCCAGCAGCCTGGCCCGCCACAATGAGCGCATGGCTGCTTCCATGAAAACCGCCGCCGAGCAAGCGGGAGCCGTGCGGCTGCGGGTCCAACCCCTGTCGCGTCCCGGGGTCTGGCTGCGTGCGGGCTGGCAAGACTTTCGCCATTGCCCGGGCCCGGGTTTGCTGCACGGCGCCCTGGCTTGGCTGTTTGGCTTCGTCCTTCTGCAGGGGGCGGCCGACCGTTTTTGGCTGCTGGCGGGGGCGTTCACGGGCTTTCTATTGGTGGCGCCCATCGTCGCCACGGCCTTGTACGCCGTCAGCCGGGCGTTGCAACAAGGTCGGAGCGTGGGTTGGCGCTTGGTCGTGGAGAGCTGGCGCCCCAACCATCCCAACTTGATGGCCTTCGGGCTGCTGCTCGGGCTGGCTGGCACGGGCTGGGTGCTGACCTCGGCAGCCCTGATCACGGCCTGGGCGCCGGCCCCGGTCAACAGCCCGATGGACTTCGTGCGCCTGGTGGTGCTGGCGCAGGACGGCTGGCTGTTCGAGGCCTGGCTGCTGCTGGGCGCGGTGTTGGCCGCCCCGGTTTTTGCCTCCAGCGTGCTCACCATCCCACTGCTGCTGGACCGTCGCATCGGGCTTTGGGCGGCCGTGTTGGTGAGTTGGCGGTGCGTGGTGGACCTGCCCGTGCTGATGGCCCTCTGGGCGGCGTGCCTGATGGGCTTGACCGCCTTGGCCATGGCCCCCGCCTTGCTGGGCCTGCCCGTGCTGCTGCCCATCCTGGCCCACGCCAGTTGGCACGCCTACCAGGACTTGGTCGACGCCAGCGCTGTGCCGCAGCGGACTTGAGCATGGGCGGATTCACCGAGGAGCAGATCGCGCAGTTCGGCCTCACCTTTGGGGTCGGCGCCTTCATGCTTTACATGCTGTTCATCATCGTGCAGCTGGCGCGGGAATCGAAGGCCGGCCGCTTTGGCACCTTCGTGCTGCTGCTGGTGTTGGGCTTTGGCCTCCTGGGCTTCGTGGCCAAGGGCGTGATCAAGTTTTTCATCGGCGGCAGCTGAGCCTCTTCCAGGCGCGTACCCCGGCGGACCATCACTAACGTCAGTGCCTGCGTTCTTGAGGCACCATGCCGCCGCATGCGCGCCATCCACTCCCCGTCGTCCCGGCTCTGGGCCCCGTTGTTGTTGTCGACCTGCCTGCTGGCGGCCTGCCAAAAGTCCTCGCCCGATGGCGCAGGCAAGCCGGGCGGCAGCCCACCCGAGGTGGGCGTGGTGACGGTGACACGGGGCGAGGCGCCCCTGACGCTGGCCTTGCCCGGGCGGCTCACCGCCAGCCAGACGGCCGAGATCCGTCCCCAGGTAACCGGGCTGATCCAGCGCCGGCTTTTCGAGGAGGGGGCGTTGGTGAAGGCGGGGCAGCCGCTTTACCAGCTGGACGCCGCCAGCTTCGAGGCCGAGCGTGCACGCGCCGCAGCTGCCTTGCAGCGGGCGGAGGCGCAGCGGGCCGTGGCCCAAACCAAGGCCACGCGCGACGCCGAGTTGCTGAAGGCCGATGCCCTCAGCCACCAGCAGGCCGATGACAGCGCCGCAGCGGCTCAGCAGGCGCAAGCAGAGGTCGCTGTGGCGCGCGCCACCCTGGAAGCCGCGCAGGTGCAATGGGCACGCTCGCGCATCGTGGCCCCCATCGCGGGTCGCGTGGACATCTCCTCGGTCACGGCCGGCGCCTTGGTGACGGCCAACCAAACCCAAGCGCTGACAACCGTGCAGCAACTGGACCCGATGCAGATCGACATCGTGCAAAGCAGCGCCGAGATGTTGGCTTTGCGCCGGCAATTGGCCGGTCGGGGCGGCTCCAGCTCGGTGGAATTGGTGCTGGAAGACGGCAGCGTCTACCCGCAGCGTGGCACGCTCAAGGTCAGCAGCGTGGGCGTGGACCGGGGCACCGGCGCCGTGACCCTGCGTGCCACCGTGCCCAACCCCAAGGGCGATTTGCTGCCCGGCATGGTGGTGACCGCCCGTGTGGTGGCGGGTGTGGACCCCGACGTGATCTTGGTGCCGCAACAGGGCGTGAGCCGATCGGCCACCGGCGACGCCACCGCTTTGGTCGTGGGTGAGGGCAACAAGGCCGAGCGCCGCCGCTTGAAGCTGGCGCGTGCCGTGGGCAACCAATGGCTGGTGACCGAGGGCTTGGCCGTGGGCGACCGACTCATCGTGGAGGGCCTGCAACGCGCCCGCCCGAACCAGCCGGTGACCCCGGTGCCGGCCGGCTCCAAACCGCCAGCGCCAGGGCAGGGCGGCAAGACCGAGAAGGGTGGGGGAGCCAAAGCGCCGGGTCCGGCGGGTGCGTCGGCCGTGGCCGCAGGCGCCAAGGGCGGCTGAGATGGCGTCGTTCTTCATCGACCGACCCATCTTTGCCTGGGTCATCGCCATCGTCATCGTGCTGGCGGGCGCAGGTGCGGTGCACAAGCTGGCGCTGGAGCGCTACCCCGACATCGCCCCCACGCGCGTGTCGATCAACACCAACTACCCCGGGGCATCCGCCAAAGCCATCGAGGATTCGGTGACGCAGATCATCGAACAGAGCCTGAAGGGCATCGACGGGCTGCTTTCCATCGAAAGCAGCAGCAGCGCCACCGGCAGCGCCAGCACCACGCTGACCTTCGTGGCCGGCACCAACCCCGACACCGCGCAGGTGCAGGTGCAAAACAAGGTGCAGTCGGTCATCAGCCGGCTGCCGCAGGCCGTGCAGGCGCAGGGTGTGCGGGTGACCAAGTCGGGCACCGAACCCCTGATGGTTGTCATGCTCACCAGCGACGATCCCGAGGTGACGTCCGGTGACTTGGGCGACTACCTCAACTCGACGCTGTTGGACATCGTCAGCCGCGTGGAAGGGGTGGGCGATGTGATCGTGTTCGGTTCGGGCTACGCCATGCGCATCTGGCTCGACCCCCTGAAGCTGCAGCGCTATAACTTGGTTCCGGCCGACATCCGCACCGCCTTGCTGCAACAGAACACCGAGGTGTCGGCCGGGCAGATCGGTGCGCTGCCCGCGCCGGAAGGGCAGCGGCTGACCGCCATCGTGACGGCGCGCTCCAAACTCACCACGGCCGAGGAATTCCGCCAAGTCATCTTGCGCGTTCAGCCCGATGGTTCGTCCCTGCGCCTGGGCGATGTGGCGCGGGTGGAATTGGGCCGCGACAGTTACACAACCAATGTGCGCTCCAGCGGGAGCACAGCGGCCGGCATGGCCATCTTCCCGGCCAGCGGCGCCAACGCCCTCGCCACGGGCGATGCCGTGAAGGCCAAGCTGAAAGAGCTGGAGCCTTTCTTCCCACCCGGCTACAAGGCCACGGCCACCTTCGACAGCACGCCCTTCATCCGCGTGTCCATCCAGGGCGTGGTGCAAACGCTGATCGAGGCCATCGTGCTGGTGGTGGCCATCATGTACCTCTTCATGCAAAACCTGCGGGCCACCCTGATTCCGGCCATTGCCGTGCCCGTGGTGTTGATGGGCACCTTCGGCGTGCTGGCGGTGGCGGGGTATTCGATCAACTCGCTCACCATGTTCGGGCTGGTGCTCGCCATCGGCTTGTTGGTGGACGACGCCATCGTGGTGGTCGAAAACGTCGAACGCCTGATGCGCGAGGAAGGCCTGTCGCCCAAAGACGCCACGCGCCAGAGCATGAAAGAGATCACCGGCGCGCTGGTGGGCATCGCTGTGGTGTTGTCGGCGGTGTTCATTCCCATGGCCTTCTTCGGCGGCTCCACGGGCATCATTTATCGGCAGTTCAGCATCACCGTGGTCAGCGCCATGGTGTTGTCGGTGCTGGTGGCCATGACCCTGTCGCCGGCGCTGTGCTCCACGCTGCTGCGCCCGATCCACCAGGGTCAACACGCAGCGCATGGCGGCCCGATCGGCAAGCAACTGGACTGGTTCTTTGGCGGCTTCAATCGCGGGTTCGAGCGCTTCACGCAGCGCTACGTGGGCCAGGTGCGTTGGCTGACGGCCCGGGGGGTGCGCAGCTTCGGCGTGTACCTGGCAGTGATCGCTGGCATGGCCTGGATGTACACCAGCCTGCCCACCTCCTTCTTGCCCGACGAGGACCAGGGCGGGCTGCAGATCCAAGTGCGCATGGCGCCGGGCGCCACCAACGAGCGGTTGGAAGGCGTGATGCAGGAGATGGAGGCCTACTTCGCCGAGCAGAACGACATCCTGTTCTACAACGTGGTGCGCGGTGCGGGTGGCGACCAAGGCTCGGGGCAGGGCTTCATCCGGCTGCGCGACTGGAAGGAGCGCCAACGCCACGAGCAGTCCGCAGCCGCCTTGGCCGAGCGCTTCACGCGTGACCTGGGCCGACGCATCCGCGACGCCAATGTCTTCGTGGTCATGCCGCCCACCGTTAGGAGTTTGGGCGGCAGCGCCGGCATCCAGCTGTTCCTGCAAGACCTGGGCGGACTGGGCCAAGAGCAACTGGCGCAGGCCCGCGATCGGCTCATCGAGCTGGCCAACAAGCACCCCGAGCTGAGTCGCACCCGCACCAACAGCCTGGCTGACACGCCGCAGCTGCAGGTGTTGATCGACGACCAACAGGCGGGCGTCCTGGGGGTGTCGCCGGCGGTCATCAACGACACCTTGTCCATCGCGCTGGGCGGTGCCTACGTGAACGACTTCATCGACCGCGGCCGCGTCAAGCGCGTGCTGGTGCAGGGCGAGGCCGCCTACCGCGCCGACCCCGAAGCCATCCGCCATTGGTACGTGCGCAACGCCAGCGGGCAGATGGTGTCTTTCGCGGCCTTCGCCACCAGCCGCTGGACGAGTGGCCCGCGGCAACTGGTGCGCTACAACGGCAGCTCTGCCTTCGAGATCCAGTCCGACGTGCCGCCTGGCGTGAGTTCCGGCGCAGCCATGAAAGCGATGGAAGAGGTGCTGCGCGAGATGCCCCCGGGCATCGGCTACGAATGGTCGGGCCGCAGCTACCAGGAGCGGCTGAGCGGCGACCAAGCGCCGCTGCTGTACGCCATCTCGGTGCTGTTCATCTTCCTGTGCTTGGCGGCGCTGTACGAGAGCTGGTCCGTGCCCTTCAGCGTCATGCTGGTGGTGCCACTGGGCATCTTCGGTGCTCTGGCCGCCAGCCACCTGGGCGGTCAGAGCAACGATGTGTTCTTCCAGGTGGGCCTGCTGACCACCGTGGGGCTGTCGGCCAAGAACGCCATCCTGATCGTCGAATTCGCCGAGACCCTGATGGCCCAAGGCCTGGGCCTGCTGGAGGCGACGCTCAAGGCCAGCCGCCAGCGCTTGCGCCCGATCTTGATGACCTCGCTCGCTTTCATGATGGGGGTGCTGCCGCTGGCCTACAGCAGCGGCGCGGGCTCGGGCTCGCAAAAGGCCATCGGTTTTGGGGTGCTGGGCGGCATGGCCAGTGCGACCGCCTTGGGCATCTTCTTCGTGCCCTTGTTCTACCTGTGGGTCAAGCGTCGCTTCAGCCGACTGACGCCGCCCGCGGCAACCAGCGCGGAGGGCCGGACATGAAAACCCACTTGACCCTGCTGGCCACCGCCTCGCTGCTGGGCGCCTGCGGCAGTTTGGTGCCCGCCCGAGACGCCGACACCGCCGTGCTGCGCGATCAATTCCAAGTCGACAACACGGCCGCCAAGGTGGACGCTGGCCCCCCGGTACAAGCGACGGCATGGGACGGCTTCTTCACCGACGCTCGGCTCCAAAAGACGGTGGCCGTGGCCCTGGCCCAGAACCGCAGCTTGCGCGCCAGCGCCGCGCTGGTGGAACGCGCACGGGCGCAGGCCGGCGTAGCCGACGCCGCGCTGTGGCCCACGGTCGACGGCGCGGTGAACGCCAGCCGCCAGCGCAACGCCGGTATTGCCAGCACGACGACCAGCGGCACCCTGGGCTTGGCCCGCTACGAAATCGACCTGTTCGACCGATTGGGCAGCCTGCAGGGCGCCGCCCGGGCGCGCTTCGAGGCCCAGCGCTGGACGCAGCGGGCGGCCCAACTGTCCCTGGTGGCCGAGGTGAGCAACGCCTGGCTGACCCTGGCGGCCGAGCAGCAGCGCCAGGGCCTGGCCGATGCGCTGCGCGACAGCCAACAGAAAACGTTGGCCTTGGTGGACAAACAGCACGCGCTGGGCGCTGTCTCGGGCCTGGTTCGCGCCCGTGCGCAAACCGCCTTCGAGGCGGCCCGAGGCGAAGCCGCCCGCAGCCGCGTGGCGGTCACCCAAGCGCGCCTGGCCCTGGAGTTGTTGGCCGGGCAGCCTCTGCCGGACGACTGCTTGCCGTCGGCCGATGCCCTGGTGCTCGACCTCAGCGCCGTGCCGGCGCTGCCCGCCGGACTGCCAGCCACCGTGTTGCTTCAGCGCCCCGACGTGAAAGCCGCCGAACAGCAACTGCAAGCCACCGCCTATGACGTGGGCGCGGCCCGAGCCGCGCGCTTCCCGCGCCTGTCGCTGACGGGCAGCTTGGGCACGCGCAGTGCCGCCTTGGACGACCTGTTCAAGTCAGGCACTGGCTTTTGGAGCGTGGCGCCGCAGATCGACATCCCGCTGTTCGACGCCGGCGCTCGCGCCGCGCAGGTCGAGGTCGCGAGGGCCACGCGCCAGCAGGCCATCGCGTCTTACGACGCCACACTGCAGGCGGCCTTCCGCGAGGTGGCCGACGCTTTGGCCGTGCGCGACAGCCTGTCCGAACGCCTGGACGCCGCTCAGGGCCAGGTGGCTGCGGCCGAGCGCAGCTTGGCTCTGGCCGAGGTCAGCTACCGGCTGGGTGCTTCCAGCCAGTTGGAGCTCTTGGACGCGCAACGCCAACTCAGCAACGCCCAACTCGCTCGCGTCAGCCTGCAGCAGCTGGCACAGCTCAACCGGGTGCAGCTGTTGCGGGCGTTGGGTGGTCGATGGCAGCCGTGATCGCGGGTGAGTCCCAGGGCAGGGGGAGGCCGCCGTTGTGCTACGGTTTGGGACCCCCTTCTTCTGACCCTCGCTTTCCTGGGAGACATCGATGAAAGTCGCCGACATCCTCAAGGTCAAGGGCAACACCCTGTTCACCGTGACCCCGGAAACCCCGCTGGCTGAAGCCGTGGCCTCCATGTCGAAGCTGGACATCGGCTCGCTGGTGGTCATCGAGCTGGGCGACGTGGTGGGCATGCTCACCTTCCGCGAAGTCATCAACGCCGTCGTGGCCAACGGCGGTCAGATCGGTGATCGACAGGTTCGCTCCGTCATGGACGACCACCCGCTGACCTGCACGCCCGACACCGAGATCGACGAGGTGCGCCGCATGATGCTCGGCCGCCATGCGCGCTACATGCCAGCGCTGAACGGCAAGACCCTGATGGGCGTGATCTCGTTCTACGACGTGGCCAAGGCCGTGGTCGACGCGCAAGACTTCGAGAACAAGATGCTCAAGGCCTACATCCGCGATTGGCCTGTTGAGGAAGAAGGCGACGCCAAGTCGGGTTGACGGCCAGAGGTCCCAACAACAAGGCCCCTCGCGAGGGGCCTTGTTGTTGATGGACCGTTCAGGCTTTGGGCTGCGCCTCGCGCAGCCGCGCCAGCAGGGGCGCGTTGAGCTCGCGCGTGTGCGCGTTCCACTTGCGCTGCTGTTGCTCCAGCTCGGCGCGCCAGGTGTCGGCCTGGGGCTGGTGCTGGGACCAGGCCCAAAGCAGGCGTTCGGCCTTGGCTTCGAAGCTGCCGAAGCGCGCGACGGTGGCGCTGAACAGCGTGCCGGCCTCGTCGTGCCGGCCCTGCTGGGCCAGGGCACGGGCGCGCAGCAGGGCCACGGCCTCGGCGCGGAAGTCGGGTTGGCGGTCGGCGATCACCGCCAAGTGCGTCAGGCACAGGTCGGCACGGCCGCGCTGCAACTGCACCTGGGCAGCACCCCAGCGCACGTCGGCGTCGTTGGCGAAGGGCCCTTGCAGGCACTGCTCGTAGGTGGCCGCGGCCTCCTCGAGTTGGTCTGCGCCCAGGAGCGCGGCGGCCAGCCGCATTTGGTTTTGCGCTGTGGGCGTGTCTTCCAGCGCGGCACGGGCTTCACGCAACTCTCGGCCAGGGTCGAGCACACGCCCCACCGCGCGCAGGGTGCGGTTGGCCTGGCGGTGCAACCGGCTGTGCGGCAGGTAGATCGTCAGCAGGTAAACGACCGAGCCCAAGAGCGGGAAGCTGAAGAGGATGAACAGCCAGTACGTCTGCTGGCCGCTGCGCACGGCGTGCACCGCACAACAAAGGGCCAGCGCGAGGTGCAGGCCGATTCCGACAAAAGGCATGTTGGGGCTCCCTGGGTGCCTCTGTGAGGGCGATGGGCGGCATTCTCGGGGCGGCGAGGGTGGCATTCCTAGAATGCGGGCCCGATTCGGGTTCAGGAATTTTCATGGCGGGCAGCACCTTTGGCAACTGGTTTGCCGTTACCAATTTCGGCGAGAGCCACGGCCCGGCCATCGGCTGCGTCATCGACGGCTGCCCCCCGGGCCTGCCCCTGAGCGAGGCCGACATCCAGGGCGACCTGGACCGCCGCCGCCCCGGTACCAGCCGTCACGTCACTCAGCGCCAAGAGCCCGATGCGGTCGAGATCTTGTCCGGCGTCTACGAAGGCGTGACCACCGGCACACCGATCGCGCTGCTCATTCGCAACGTGGACCAGCGCAGCAAGGACTACGGCAACCTGCTGGACACCTTCCGCCCCGGCCACGCCGACTACCCCTACTGGCGGAAGTACGGCCTGCGCGACCCGCGCGGCGGTGGGCGCAGCAGCGCGCGCCTCACCGCCCCCATGGTGGCCGCCGGCGCCGTGGCCAAGAAGTGGCTGGCCGAGCACCATGGCATTCGGGTGCGCGGCTGCATGACGGCGCTGGGCGCCACGCCCATCGCCACCGACGATTGGAGCCAAGTCCACCACAACCCCTTCTTCGCCGCCACGGCCCAGGGCATCGATGCTCTGGAGGCTCAGATGGACGCGCTGCGCAAGAGCGGCGACTCGGTGGGCGCCAAGTTGCGCGTGGAGGCCAGCGGCCTGCCGCCGGGCTGGGGCGCGCCGCTGTTCGACAAGCTGGACGCCCAGATCGCCTACGCCATGATGGGCATCAACGCCGTGAAGGGCGTGGAGATCGGCGACGGCTTCGGCGTGGTGGCGCAAACTGGCAGCGAGCACGGCGACGAGCTGCACCCCGAAGGGTTTGCCAGCAACCACGGCGGCGGCGTGCTGGGCGGTTTGAGCACCGGGCAGGACCTGGTGGTGCACATCGCCATCAAGCCCACCAGCTCCATCCGTTTGGAAAAGGCCAGCATCGACCGCGCGGGCCAGCCCACCACGGTGGTGACCCACGGCCGGCACGACCCCTGTGTTGGCATCCGGGCCACACCCATCGCCGAGGCCATGCTGGCCTTGGTGCTGATGGACGCCGCCTTGCAACACCGCGCCCAGTGCGGCGATGTGCGCATCGACACACCGCCTGTCCCCGGGCATCGGTAGCCTGTCCAGCGCGGGGTGCAGTTCGTCGCGCCCCGCATGCACTTCGTCGCGCCCCTCGCCACCATGCCGGTTGTTTTTCATCACCGGAGCCGGGCATGGGGCTGCTCAACACCACCACCGTTCGTCAACGTCGTTGGGCCTGGGGCGCGGGCTTAGGCGCCATCGCGCTGGCCGCGGTCGCCACCGCCGTGCTGGCCCGAGGGCAAGGCGACGCGACCCAGGACGAGAAAAAACTGGCCGACAAGGCCTTGCGCTTCAACCCCAGCGAGGTGGTGCAGCCGCAGCTGGCCAAACTGGCCGCGCGCATTGAGTTCTCGGGGCCGCTGGTGGCCCCCAACACCGCCACGGTGCGCGCCAAGGGCGGTGGCACCTTGTTGGCGCTGAATGCCCCGGAGGGCACCCGCGTGCGCGCTGGGCAGGCCATCGGCAGCCTGGACCTGGAGGACCTGCGACAGCGAGTGGCCGAACGCGCAGCCGGCGTTGAAGCCGTGCGCGCCCAAGCCGTGCAGGCGGAGCGCACGCACGCGGCCAACGAGAGCTTGGCGCGCCAGAACTTCATCGCCCCCACGGCGCTGGACTCCAGCCGCGCCGCGCTGGACACCCAGCGCGCCCAACTGGCCGCCGCCCAGGCGCAGCTGCAAACCATGCAGGTGGCCCTGCGACAAGCCAGCCTGACCGCGCCCATCAGCGGCTGGGTGGCCAAACGCCATGCGGTGCCGGGCGAAAAGCTCCAAGCCGAACAGCCGGTCGTCACGGTGGTGGACTTGAGCCAGTTGGAGTTGGCCGGCTTGGTGGGCACGCACGAGGTGGCGCGCCTGAAGCCCGGCATGGCGGCGCAGGTGCGCATCGAAGGTGTGGCCGAGCCGGTGACGGCGCGTATCGCCCGCATCAGCCCGGCGGCTGAGCCGGGCACGCGCTCCATCGGTGTCACGCTCAGCCTGCCCAACCCCGGTGAGGCCCTGCGCGCCGGCCAGTACGCTTTGGCCACCGTCACCTTGGACGACCCCGAACCTCGCCTGACGGTGCCCGTGTCCGCCCTGGTCGGCAGTGACGGCCAGCAGCAGGTGTGGCTCATTGAGCAAGGCGAGCTCAAACGCCGCCTCGTCACCACCGGCCGTCGCGATGCCCAACGCGGCCGTGTGGAGGTGCTCAAGGGCTTGACGCCCGAGGCTCAGGTGCTGGCCGGTCGTTACGACAACCTGCGCGAAGGCGCCAAGGCCACGGTGGACACCAAGCCCGCGGCCCAAGCGGCCGCCGCCACGCCCCAGGCGGGGGGCTGAGCCATGTGGATGACCCGCGTTTCCATCAACAACCCCGTCTTCGCCACCATGGTCATGGTGGCCCTGTGCGTGCTGGGCCTGTTCGCCTACCAGCGCCTGGGCGTGGAAGAAATGCCCGAGGTCAGCCTTCCGGGCGCCTGGATCGACGTCCGCTACCCCGGTGCCTCGCCCGAGGCCGTAGAGCGCGAGGTCGCCAAGCCCATGGAGGAGGTGTTCAACACCATCGCCGGGGTCAAGCGCATCGCCAGTCGCAGCTTTGAAGGCCGCATGCAGCTGAACGTGGAGTTTTCGCTCGACACCAACATGGACCGGGCGATGCAAGACGTGCGCGACCGCCTGACCCTGGTGCAAGCGGGCTTCCCCAAGGACGTGAAAGCGCCCAACGTGGCCCGCTACCAAGAGGGCAACCAGCCCGTGCTGGTGGGCGCCCTCATCAGCCCGCAGCGCAGCAGCCGCGAGCTGAGCCTTCTGGCCGAGCAGGTGCTGGTCAAGCGCCTGCAACGCGTGGGCGGCGTGGCCGTGGTGAACCTGTGGGGCCAAACCGGCCGCGAGGTGCGCATCGACCTCGACCCGCTGCGCCTGCGCGCTTTCGGCCTGACGCCATCGGAAGTGGCCGCCGCCCTGCGCGAGGCCAACGCCGACCAGCCCGTGGGCCTGCTGAGCGACGCGCACAGCGAAAGCACGCTGCGCGTGGAAGGCCGCATCAAAGACCCGCGCGCCTTTGCCAACGTGGTGGTGGCCCGCCGCAACGGCCTGCCGGTGCTGCTGAGCGACGTGGGCGCGCTGACCGAGCGCGAGCGAGAGGCCGACACCCTGAGCCGCATCAACGGCCAAGAGGCCATCGGCTTCAACGTCTTCAAGCAGCAAGACGCCAACGTGGTGAAGACGGGCGAGGGTGTCAAGGAGGCCCTGGCCGAGCTGCGCAAGCAGCTGCCCAGCGACGTGGAGCTGCGCGACATCTGGGTCAGCAGCGATTTCGTCAAGGGCTCGCTGGACGGCCTCAGAAACACGCTGATCGAGGGTGCGCTGCTCACCATCGCCATCGTGTTCCTCTTCTTGCACAGCTGGCGCAGCACGGTCATCACGGGGCTGACGCTGCCCATCGCGGTGATCGCCAGCTTCATCGCCGTGTACGCCTTCGGCTTCACGCTGAACTTCATGACCATGATGGCGTTGAGCCTGGTCATTGGCCTGCTGATCGACGACGCCATCGTGGTGCGCGAGAACATCGTGCGGCACGTGGCCATGGGCAAGAGCCACCGGCAAGCCGCCTTTGACGGCACGCAAGAGATCGGCCTGGCCGTGCTGGCCACCACCTTCGCCATCTGCGCCGTGTTCGTGCCCGTGGCCTTCATGGGCGGGGTGGTCGGAAAGTTTTTCTACCCCTTCGGCATCACCGTGGCGGTGGCCGTTCTGGTGAGCCTGTTCGTGTCGTTCACGCTGGACCCGATGCTGTCGGCGGTGTGGCAGGACCCGGGCGCCGCCCCCATGCGCCGCTGGCGCGTCATTGGCCCCGTGCTGGGCAAGCTCTTGGACGGCAGCGACCGCGCCATGGCCGCGCTGACCCGGGGCTACGAGCGCACCATCCGATGGGCCTTCAGCCCGCGCCGTTACCGCGTGCTGGCTTTGCCCCTGCCCATCTACGCCCACCCCTTCGGGCCCGACAACCGCCGTGACAAGACCCAGGCGCGCCGTTGGCGCCTGATGACGCTCACGCCACGCGGCTTGGTGATGGCGGCGGGGGGCCTGAGCTTCGTCGTCGCCATCGGTTTGAGTCCGCTGGTGGGCAGCGAGTTCGTGCCCGAAACCGACCAAGGCTTCACGCAGATGAACCTGCGCATGCCTGCCGGCTCCAGCCTCGCCCGCACCAACGAGAAGGCGCTGCAGGTCGAGCAACTGCTGCTGGCCATGCCGGAGGTGAAGACCGTGCAAACCACGGTGGGCGGCAATGGCGAGGGCTTCAGCACCAGCCGTGCCGCGGCCAGCATGAGCATCGCCCTCAAGCCCAAGAACGAGCGCAAGCTCAGCCAGAAGGAGTTCGAGGCCAAGGCCAGAGAGGCCATCGAGCAGGTGGCCGGCGTGGAGCTGTCGGTCGGCTGGGGCAAGCCCATCTACGTGGCCCTGCTGGGCAACGACAGCGAGCAGCTGGCCAAGATCGCCGACGAGTTCGCCGCCAAGCTGCGCAAGATCAAGGGCGCCGTGGACGTGGAGACCACCAGCAAGCCAGGTCTGCCGGCTTTTGCTGTGCGGGTGAAGGAATCGGCCGCCCGTGAGTTGGGCTTGAACCCGCCGCAACTGGCCGCCGCGCTGCGCACCTTCGTGAACGGCGACGCCGCCACGTATTGGACGGCCCCCGATGGCGCCCAGGTGGAGGTGAGCCTGCGCCTGCCCAAGGACCAGCGCGAGCGCATCGACCAAATGGCCAAGCTGCCCGTGGCCTACGCCAAGGACGGCTCGCCCATCGCGCTGGACCAGGTGGCCACCATCGAGCCGGTGTTCAACCCCGAGGTGATCCGCCGCCAGAACCTGATGCGCCGCGAGGCCGTCATCGCCGGTGTGGACGGGCGTTCGCTGGGCGAGGTCAGTGCCGAGGTGGACAAGCTCATCCAGGAGACGCAACTTCCCCCGGGCATCAGCTTCGACGTGGGCGGCCAGAGCAAGGAGCAAGCCGAGGCCTTCGCCGGCCTGCTGAGCGCCATGGCCCTGGCGGCGATCTTCATCTACATCGTGCTGGCCAGCCAGTTCGGCAGCTTCCTGCAGCCCATCGCCATCATGGCCAGCCTGCCGCTGGCGCTGATCGGCGTGATGGTGGCCCTGCTGGCCTGGGGCAGCACGCTGAACGTGTTCTCCATGATCGGCCTGGTGATGCTGATGGGCCTGGTGACCAAGAACGCCATCTTGCTGGTGGACCGCGCCAACCAGATGCGCAAGGGCGGCATGGCGGTGGCCGAGGCGCTGATCGAGGCCGGCGTGACCCGCATGCGCCCCATCGTGATGACCACGGCGGCCATGGTCTTCGGCATGCTGCCCCTGGCCTTGGCGCTGAACGACGGCGGCGAAATCCAGGCGCCGATGGGCCGGGCCATCATCGGCGGGGTCATCACCTCGACCCTGCTGACCCTGATCGTGGTGCCGGTGCTCTACAGCTACCTGAGCCGCGAAAAGAAGGCGCGACCGGCGCCCGAAGGCCAGCCCGTCAGCCTGGGGGCTTTCGCGCACCGGGAGTGACCCGCTCCCCGGGCAACTGAGGGGCAGGAGCGGGCCCCACCTGGGGTAAGGTCGGGCCCCAGCGTGTTTCCCGCCGTTCCTGTGTCGCCCGCCCCCTCCCCAAGCCCCGCCAAGACGGCCGAAGACCAGCGCCAGGCCCTGCCAGCCGGCACCCGCTTCGGCGAGCTGGAGATCCTGCGCACCTTGGGCATCGGGGGCTTTGGCATCGTCTACCTGGCGCGCGACCACGCGCTCGAGCGCGATGTGGCCATCAAGGAGTTCATGCCGGCGCACCTGGCGTGGCGCAGCACCGACACCCACGTCAGCGTGAGAACGTCGGCCCACCTCAAGACCTTTGAGTCCGGGCGCCGCTCTTTCGTGAACGAGGCCCGGCTGTTGGCCCGCTTCGACCACCCATCGCTGCTCAAGGTCTATCGCTTCTGGGAAGACCACGGGACGGCCTACATGGCCATGCCCTACTTGCAAGGCCAAACCCTCAGCGCAGCGCGCAAAGCCCTGGGCCGCGCCCCCGACGAAGCTTGGATCCGCCAGCGCTTTCTGCCCCTGCTCGACGCCTTGGCCTTGCTCCACGCCTCGGGCGTGTTCCACCGGGACATCGCGCCCGACAACATCTGGCTGAGCGCCCCGGACGAATTGCCCATCCTGCTCGACTTCGGCGCCGCTCGCCGCGAGATGGGCGACCAAACCCAAGGCTTCACCGCCATCCTCAAGCCCAGCTACGCGCCCATCGAGCAGTACGCCGACAGCAGCACCATGCGCCAAGGCCCGTGGACCGACCTTTACGCGCTCGGGGCCGTGCTCTACCACCTGTTGGTGGGCAAAGCGCCACCCCCCGCGACGGCCCGCATCGTGGCCGACGAGTGCCAGCCGCTGTCCCAACGCAACACGCCGGCTTTCCAGGGCTACAGCGCCGGCCTGCTGCAGGCCATCGACTGGGCCATGAGCATTCGCCCCAAAGACCGCCCCGCCAGCGTGGCCGACTTCCGCGCCGTGTTGCTGGGCGAGCGGTCGGCGCCGCCACGCACGCCCTGGGAGCCGCCCGCGCCCGACCTGCAGCACCCGCTGCTGAACCTGCCGCCCCAAAGCGACCCGATGGCCACCACCGTGCGCGAGGCGCGCGACGATGCCACGGCGCAGGCCGAACCGGCACCAGTGACGTCGTCAGCGCCAGCCTCAAGCCCGACAGAGCCGCGCAGCCAGAGGGCTTCGGCGGCACCTTCGGCCTCCAAACGATCGCGGGAAAAGCTGGCGGTCACCGTGGCTCTGGCCGACACACAAGCCCTGCAGGGCGGCGGCAAGAACGGGGGCCAGTCCAGCCTGCGGTGGGGAGGGTGGGGCGGGGCCACCATTGCGGTGGGGTTGGCGCTGGCGTTGCTCTATGCCTTGACCCGCGTGCTGGCCCCAGCCACCGAGGCGGCGCCAGCGTCCACCACCGTCGCTGAGCCCTTGCCGGCCTCAGCGGCGCCCCTGTCTGGGGCGGCGAGCGAAGCACCAGCGGTGGCGCCCCTCCCCGAAGCAGCCCGCGCCACCAGCTCGCCTGCGGGGGTGACGCCCAGCCCAGACCGCTCGGCGCCGACGACCGCCAGCCCGAAGCCAACGCCGCGGCGCGAAGCGCTGCCGAAGCCAGCGCCCGCCCCACTTGCCACCGGGTCGACGGCCCCCGTCGTGGCAACGTCGCCTGCTCCCGCAGCGTCTGTGCCCACGCCAACGGCTTCGGCCGCCCCGCGCGCGGAGCCATCGCCCGAAGACCCGAACGCCGCCTGCGCCGATCGCCCCAACTTCCTGGCGAAGGAGTTTTGTGTGGCCCGCCGTTGTGAACGCCCCAACTTCGCCGCCCACCCAGCCTGCCTGCGCATCCAGGAACTGCGCGAGCAGCAACGCCCTCAGCGCAACTGAAGCGGGGCCGGGTCGTCCTGCCGCCCCGGCTCTGACGGGCCCAGCGTCACTCGAAATCGACCTTCACTTTGTCGACCGTGTACTTCCCGCCGCCAAAGTAGCCCCGCGTGCTGGCGTCGCGGGTGAAACGCACCTTCAGCGTTGGCGCGCTGCTGGGGTACTGCGGCCCGCTGCTGTAGCGCGGGCGCGGCGCGCTCCCCACGTTGAAGCTGCCGCTCTGGTCCACCACGCGGGTCAGGCTCTTGCTGGTCTCAAAGGGGCCAAACACATCGCTGCTGTCGTAAAAGCCGCTGTAGTAGCGCGTCCCGATGGCGGCCTTGCTGCTGGTGACCGTGCGCGTGCCGTAGTGGTAGCGATCGCCGCTGGTGAGCAGGCTGACCCGCAGGTTGGTCAACTTGTAGCTGCTGGCCGTCACGCGCGTGGCCGCGTTGGCGTCCACCACGATCAGCGAACCACTGCCGAACACCCGCGCCGTGTTGGCTGTGGTGTCCACCAGCACCCCGGTGTCCTCGTCCACCCCCAGACCCTGCCGAATGCCCAAGTGCTGCATGGCCGCCGCCAAGCGGCCCAGTCGCCCTGAGCGGGCGTCGAAGTGGGTGTCGCTGAGCAGGGTGGTGGGCAAGAAGCCCAAGCCCTTCATCGTGCCGCCGTTGTCGAAGTAGCGCAGCGCGCTCGTGCCTTCGCGCGTGTCGCCAAACGTGGCAAAGCTGGCGATGGGTGTGGGGCTGGGCAAGTTGGCATTGAAGTGCAAGTAGCCGTAGCTGATGCCCACGCCGTGCATCGTGGCGTTCACCACATGATTGCCGGCCGAATCGCCCGCCACCACCACACTGCCAGCCCCATTGGCCCAGCGGCTTCGCAGCGCCGACGCCACCGGCGTGTCGCTGCCATCGTCCCGGAACAGGCTGCGGGCGATCTTGGCCTGGTCGCCTCCGGTGAAAAACACCACATCGGCCTGGTTGACCAGCGCCACATTGGCGCTGCTGTAAGCGGCCGAGACGAAGTTGTCGACGTGCAGATTCAAGTGCTTGGGCGAAAAGCCGTGCGTCTGAAACAGGTTGTAGTAGCCCCGCTTCCGCACCGAGCCGTTGGTGTTCAGCAAATCGTTCTGGAAGGCATCGATGCCCACGGCGCTGCTGGCGCTGGCCGACGTCACGACCAAGATGCGAGGGCAGCGCGTGGTCGACCAGTCCGTGCTGCAGTTGGTGGTGCTGGCCAAGTTGGGCGTGGTGGCGGCATCGATCCCCGTCGCCTTGCGCAGGCCGTTGACGAAGAGATCGGTGTTGGTGTCGCTGTACCCCCCGCCCGACAAGAACAACTTGCCGGCGTGGGCAGGGAAAGCGATGGACAGGGTGGCGGTCAGAGCCAGCAAAGGAAAACGCATGGTGTTCGGCATCCAGAGTGGAGAAGGGCGCCGGACCACCAAGACCGCGAGAGCCGGCCGCTTCAGCGTAGTGACGGCGGCATGACGCAGCCATGGGGCAGTTTGTCTGCAAGCGACATCGACTTGCGGCTTTTCTCATCGCACTGCACAAAATTCGGGCAAATCCGGAGCGGGTTGCCCCGGGGGCCCGAAGCAGCCACCACGGCCGGCCGCCAGGAGGGCGACAACGCGCATCGGGCCCAGCGCTGCTGAATGCCGTGTCAGCCAGGTCGACAATCCAATCGGCGCCACGCCGGATCACGGCCGTGCGGCATCAGTTGACGAGCCAACTCATGCGCTCTGGCGCAGTTTTCGATGGCGATGAGTTCCGCGACCAGTCGCAACAGCGTGCCGAGCAGCGTGGCCCGCATGCACCGGGCCTTGTTCGCCACATGGCCCGCGGCGCCGAGCGCCGTGAGGTGCCTGCAGTCCTGGGCAGGATCGACGCCGACAACCGGATGGCAGCATCGCCCAGACCCACTTGATTTGCTCATGGGAGCGTTCCTTGATCGCGTCTGCCGCGACCATCTGCTCAGGGAATCCCCCCTTTGTTTAGGGGGGTGATCCCGCAACACTCCGCGCCGGCAGGGTTTGGCTCCGCCGCTCAATGCCATGGCCGACGGGATTGGGTGCACAACATCGCGCTGCGTTTTGGAGCCCCGCCGAGGCTTCCAGCCCCATCTGGCCGCGACGAGATTCTTTGCAGGTACCAAGAGTGGCTGTCCGGGGGCACTCCCTCTGGGGGCCACGAGCCAAACCCAGTTGGCGCCCTTGAATAACGAAAGAGACCCAATGAAACCGAGGCTTTCCCGTCTGCTCAAAGGCGCCTTGCAGAGCGTGTTTTTGCTCTTGGCCGTGGTGACACACGCGCACGCTTCCAGCGTTTCCGGCAGGGTCCTTGATGCCCAGTCCAACCCGATCGCAAATGCGAAAGTCGGTTTGAAGGCCAGCGCTGCGACAGGGCAACTCTACGGGCGGGTCGTGGATGCCAACAAAAACCCCATTGTGGGCGCCCAGGTATTTGTCGATGTGATGCCAGAGGTTTCAGGTCAGTCCCCACACATCTCTGTAACAGATGGCAATGGGCAGTACCAATTGAGTGACGTGCCGGCTGGAACCGTTACCTTGGGCATGTGGAAGCGCGGCTATGAAACGCAGTATCAAATGAATGTGAGCGTGTACGCCGGTGCCCTGACGCAGCAGGACCTGAGTTCCCGGGCCGTGACCGTCAGCGAGGACCACGTGGTGCTGCTCAGAGCCGAATTCCAGAACATGAAGTTCCACCCGGATCACACGGCCGCCTGGGCGGATCAGCTGTTTTTCGACGATACGCCC
Organism: Inhella sp.; assembly: GCF_027532025.1. GTDB lineage: Bacteria > Pseudomonadota > Gammaproteobacteria > Burkholderiales > Burkholderiaceae_C > Inhella. The sequence goes on from NZ_JAPZSY010000091.1 coordinate 41,259, forward strand.
GGCCGGGCCTCGGTGCGAAATTTTTACTACCAGCTGTCGCATGGGCGACTTGACCTGCGAAAGGGCGCCAATGTATTGGTGCAGGTGACCGACCCTGCCTTGCAGTACCCCCACGACGATTCGAAGCGCGATGACATCGTCGATTACGTTATCCGCGCCTCAAAAGGCTTGGTCAACTACGCAGACCCCAAACTGGATCGCAGCGCCAGTTGGGATCATGCCCCCGGGGCCGACGGCAAGATCGATCACTTGGTCGTGTTGACGGCCGGCATGCCCAAGTCGATCACCGGGAGCAGTTGCGACATGAATCCCGTGTCGATGATCAACACCGAATATGTCACATCCACGATCAAGTCACCCGTCCAAGCGTTGTTGGCCGAGTATTCGCCACTGGGAAACATCGTGCATGAAATGTTTCATTCCATGGGCGAAACCGCGGTGCAGGACCTCTACATTGGCGGTAGCTGTGACAGCACCAATGAATTGGCAACCGACTTGACCACCCTTGGAAAATGGGAGGCCATGGACATCGGGATGTACAACCTGCTGCGTGAAGGTTTCACCGACCCAAGGGGCAGCAGCTGCACGGCAGGCTACAAGGATCCGTGCGCGGGGCAAAGCGGCAATTGCCTCGCCGCGAAATTTGGCGGCCAACCTGCTTTGCCAGGCACCTGGACCCTCTCGAAGTGGTATCACAAAAAGTTTTGGGACGATGGTGTGATCCAACGCATCACCGTCGGGAACGGAAAGGCCCAAACGATCCGCCTCTACCCCTATTCCACCAGCGGAAATGGTGCGCAGGCCATCATCGTGCCGCGTGCCTCCAACAGTTCCCAGTGGTGGACGATCACCAACCGTCAACCGATCGGAACGGATCGTGGTCTTGTCTTTGCGAATACGGCCGGCCAGAAAGGCATCGTGATCGATTTCAACGACGCCGCCCTGGCGGGGCGCATGGCTCTGAAGGGGCCCTCGCGGGTTCGCGACAGTCACCCCGGCACGGTGCCCTCTTACGCGCACTACAGTTGTCGCGCGGCGGCGGATGACGCGGCCTTCAATGTGGGAGAGGTATCCACCTACACTGAAAATGAGTTGGATGTCCGGTTGATTCAAGAACATCCCGACGGTTCGATTTCATTGCGTGTGGGCAACGGAGTCTCTGCGCAATCAAACGTTTCCCAGACGGCCGCAAGCGCACCCAAACCTGGGGTTCAATCAACGCGCGAAGCGACAGCATCAGGCCGCAAGGCCGGCCCCTCGCAAGCGGATTCAATGGGCGCCAGCCTGCGCCTTGACATCACGCCTTCTCAAAGCGCGAGGCCTGCAAACACCTCGTTCAACGCCACAAAGGGTCGCCTGAACAAGGCTTACTCAGCCACTTCGGCAGGCGATTTCCTGTTTGAAGATGTCGCTGCGGGCGACTACACCTTGACGGCCGACGCCTGCGGCTATTCGCAAGGTGTGGCGCCCATCAAGGTAGATGGCGTCGGTCATGTCAGCAGAGATCTGGTGCTACTGGCCAACCCTGCCCGCAAGTTGGCAGCAGTGGTCTCGTCGCCGGCAAACCAGGCGCGGTTTTCTGCAGGGCAGACGATTCTTCTGTCGGCTGTTGGCAGTTCGGTCTTTGGTGAAGCAAGCTACGAATGGCGAAGTGACCGCGATGGCTTGCTTGCCACGTCATCCACGGCCAGCGTGACGCTCACGCTCGGGGTGCACAACTTGACCTTGCTGCTGAAAAACGAGCTGTGCACAACGCAAGCCTCCGTCACGGTCAATGTCGAGGCTGCTTCGGTCAATCTTCCGCCCTTGGCCTCGTTCACCACCAGCCAGTCGGACCTGACCCTCAATGTGACCAGCACCAGCAGTGACCCGGACGGCACGATCGTGGCCTACCAATACCAATTCGGTGACGGCAGCACCGCGTCCTCACCCAATGCCGCACGCACGTACCCGTCCGCGGGCACGTACACCGTCACGCTGAAGGTCACCGATGACCGAGGCTCAACGGCTGTGAGCAGCAAGCAAGTGACGATGCAAGCTTCGGATCCGGGGCGCCTGCAAAGCGGCGTGAGCAAACCGTTCAGCCTTGCTGAAAAGGCTGAAATGGTTTTCAACATTGATGTTCCAGCGGGTCAAACCCAGCTCACCATCAATGTATCTGCCGCCACGGGAGATCCCGACTTGTACGTCAAGCGCGGCGCCGTTCCGACGCGAGCATTTGGCGGCTCTGATTTCAAATCGACGAAAACCGGGACCAGCGAAACAATCTCCATTCAAAACCCGGCCGCCGGCAAGTTCTACATTCTGGTTTATGCCTTCCGGGCCATTGGCGGTGGGGCGGTTTCAGCGACCTACAAGTGACGCAGCTCGTCTCGGCAAGTCCCGAGCGGGTTCGTCCGGAGTTGCCCCTCGGCTCAGGTGGTCAGGCCGCGGAACACGCGGAACCCGAAGGTCATCACCAGCCCCAATGGGCACTTCTCGTGACCCGGTTTCCGCGAACCGACTGTGGCTGATTCCGCGCATCACCGCCAGATCGGTCGTTTGGAACCGCGCCACCCGCGTCTGCGCGGCCCTTCATGGCGCTTGGCGCCCTGCAAAACCCGATTTCCGGGCTCCGCGGACGCACCTCGGCCCTCACCGCGCCCACCCAGACGGGTCATCCCAAGTTCGACACCAACCGTCGCAAGTGCTTGATCCATATAGACCAGGCCGTGGGAATTGCCACTACAGCCGGGGTAACTGGGTGTCGACGGTGGGTTTCTTGATGTTGAGCGCGGCCAGGGCCTCAGCTTGGCGTGGTTGAACGGTGGAGACGCCGTGAATCAGGGCGCCACGGTCGATGTTGTTGGACCTCGACGTGCCCGCCCCGGTGCGAGGGCAGCAGCAGGGCACTCATCGGGACGCGGCAGCGGGGGCAACTCAGGCGCTGGGCGGCGGCAGGGTTGTTCATGCGGGCTTGTGGTGGAGCGCGCAAGGTACAAAGTCGGCCCTGCAAATTACCCAACCCGTTGTTTTTGAATGACTTTCGGGTGATTTCGGATGGTCGAAACTCCCGGAATTCAATTCAATGGGCGGCATTTCCTGGGAGATCGAGGACAGCATCCGATGGCCACCGACGACTT
>NZ_JAPZSY010000080.1 GCF_027532025.1 Inhella sp.
GGTTTTATTGCAAGCCCCGCCATCTTGGCCAGGGTTTGCGCCGCCACCTATCGGATGGAAATCCGCAGGGGTGTAGGAAGAAGCCCTTCCCTGACGTCCAAGGCCGGAAAATTCAAGCGGAAAGTGGCCGTAGCCCAATCCCTGCAATGGGTGATTGCTATCTAATTAATAGCAAATGGGTTTGCGACTGCCGCCGGCCCTCACCCCCGCCCTCCCCCAGCGGAGGAGGGAGTTGAATCGGGGGCGGGTGCCAGCGCGATCAGCCGGCGTTGATCGCGATGCGGCGCGGCTGCGCGTGCGCGGCTTTGGGGATGCGCAGCGTCAGCACGCCTTGCGCCAACTCGGCGGTCACGTTCTCGGTGTCCAGCTCCTTGCTCAGGCTGAAGACGCGGTGAAAGCGCGCCAGCCCGACTTCGGTGTGGCTGGACTGCAGGCCGTCGGGCACGGCCATGGCGGCCTCGGCCTCAATCGTCAGGGTGTCGGCTTCGACCTGGAGCTTGAGGTTCTCCTTGGGCACGCCGGGCAGGTCGGCATACAGCGTGATGCCGGTGCTGTCTTCCACCACGTCCACGGGCGGTGTCAGCGCGGCATTGGCATAGCGCGCGGGCTGCTGGCGTTGCTGCGGCTGCCGGGTGACCTCGGTCGAAGACGCTGCGGAAGACGGCCTCTCAGTGGCCGGGCCATTGTTTTGCACGGGCTGGCTGCCGCCGTAGCCGTAGCCGGCGTTGCGGGTGCTTGCGGGGTTGGTCTGGGTCTGGGTGTTCATGATGGGTCTCCTTGTCTCTGGGGTCAGTCAGTGAACAGTGATGCGGCGTGGCTGGGCGGCCGCGCGGCGCTGGATGGTGATGTGCACCAGGCCGTCCTTGACGCTGGCGTTCACGGCATCGGGGTCGGCGTCTTCGGGCAGGCTGATCACCCGGCGGAACGAGCCGGCAAAGCGCTCGTTGATGTGCAGGGTCGACTGCTGGCCAGGCTCGGGCAAGGTGGACTTGCGCTCGCCGGCGATGGTGAGCATGCCGCGCTCCAAGTCGACTTCCAGCGTCTTGGGGTCAACCCCGGGGGCAAAGGCATAGACCTCTACCGTCTGGGGCGTGCCGCCGATATTCAGGGCGGGAAAGCCGCCCCGGCCGAAGCCGCGGATATTGGGAGACAGCTCAAG
>NZ_JAPZSY010000103.1 GCF_027532025.1 Inhella sp.
CGATTCGCTGTCACTGCGCCCGTTTGGCGGATCGAAACCCACAGGGTTCGACAAGGTTTGGTGCGCTCGGCGAGACTCGAACTCGCACAGCTTTCGCCACTACCCCCTCAAGATAGCGTGTCTACCAATTTCACCACGAGCGCTTGGGAACTTTCACTGTTCACGTGGCCTGAGGATTGCGCCGTGAACAGCCTCAAATTCTAGCCTGAAATTCCCCGGGGCTCACGGCTTCGACGCAGCAGGCGCAGCGGCGCCGGGCACGGCGGCGGCACCTGCCACGGGCGCGCTGGCTGGAGCGCTGGCAGCGGGTGCAGCGTCCAACAAGCCCGGGGTCACCGGGGCCGCCTGACGATGCCCGCTGAAGTACGCCATGGCCAGCGTGCAAACGAAAAACAAGGTGGCGCACACAGCCGTGGCGCGGGACAAGACGTTGGCGCTGCCCGTCGCACCAAACAGCGTTCCCGACGCACCGGCGCCGAACGAGGCTCCCATGTCAGCGCCCTTGCCGTGCTGCACCAACACCAGGCCGATCATGGCCAAGGCACTCACCAGTTGCACCACCAGCACCAGGTTCATCACGAATTGCATGTCAGTTCTCTCAGGGAAATCAAACTCAAAAAGGAAGGTCAGGCACGGCAAATCGCATCGAAGTCCGATGCTTTCAAGGCCGCCCCACCGATGAGCCCGCCGTCGATATCGGGCTGGGCGAAGAGTTGTGCGGCGTTGTCGGGCTTGACACTGCCGCCGTAAAGGATGCGCATTTGGGCGGCCGCCGGCGTGGCCGCCAACAACTGCTGTCGAAGTCGTGCGTGCACGGCCTGAGCTTGCTCTGGGGTGGCGGTCAGGCCGGTACCGATGGCCCAAACGGGCTCGTAAGCCACCACAACCTCGCCGATGCGGGCGCCCAGCGAGCGGATGGCAGCACCCAGTTGGCGCTGCACCACGGCGTCGGTGTGCCCCGCCTCTCGTTCGGCTCGGGTTTCACCCACGCACACGATGGGCACGATGCCCTGCGCCAGCGCTGCCTTCGCCTTGGCCGCAACGAGCTGGTCGTTTTCCGCGTGGTAGGTCCGCCGCTCGCTGTGGCCGACGATCGCGTAGGTCGCGCCGAAATCCTTCAACATGGTGGCTGACACCTCACCGGTGTAAGCCCCCTGCCCGTTGTGGGCAGACACGTCTTGCCCACCCCACATCACGCCGCTGCCCTGCAGCAGGGCTTGCACCTGAGCCAGGTATGGCAAGGGCGGGCACACGGCCACATCGCTGGACCACGGCCCCAAGGCCAACAGCTCCGACAGCAAGGCCTCGGTTTGGGCCTTGCTGCCGTTCATCTTCCAATTGCCAACGACCAGGGTCTTTCTCATGTCATGTTCCTCGCCATTGCAGAACGATCTTGCCGATCACCTCGCCGGCCTCGAGTTGGGTGTGAGCCAGCGCGGCTTGGTCTGCGGGCAAAACGGCCTGCACCTGGGGTTTGATTCCCACCCCGCCCTGCCCTTGCTCGATGGCGGGCCACAAGCGATCACGCAATTGGCGCGCAATCGCGGCCTTGAACGCCAACGACCGCGGCCGCAGGGTGTTGCCGCTGATGCGCTGCCGCTTGCGCAGCAACAGCCCGGCGTCCAAGCGCGCGTCGCGCCCCCCTTGCGTGGCGATCACCAACAGCCGCCCGTCCTCCGCCAGCACTTGTTGATTGCGGGCGATGTAGTCGCCGGCCACCATGTCGAGGATGAGATCAAAACCGCGCCCTCCCGTGAACGCCAGACCCTGCTCGACAAAGTCCTGGTCGCGGTAGTTGGTGGCCCCGTCGGCTCCGAGGGCCAAGCAGGCTGCGGCGCGCTCGGCGCTTCCCACCGTGACCCAAACCCGCGCACCAGCCCAAGCGGCCAGCTGGATGGCTGTGGTGCCGATGCCGCTCGCACCACCGTGCACCAATACGGTGTCGCCGGCCTGCAGATCGCCACTGTCGAACAAGTTCGACCACACGGTGAAGAAGGTCTCCGGCGCCGCGGCGGCTTCCGTCAGCGTCCAGGTCGCGGGCACGGGCAAGCACTGCGCCACCGGGGCCACGCATCGCTCCGCGTAGCCACCGCCCGACACCAGGGCGCAAACGGCATCACCCACGCGCAGACCCGCGGCATCCAGGGCCCGTTCGTCCCCCGACTCGATCACGCCAGACACCTCCAGCCCCGGAATCTCCGAGACACCCGGTGGCGGTGGATACAGGCCCTTGCGTTGCAGCACGTCGGGGCGGTTGACCCCACTGGCGTGCACACGGATCAGGCACTCGCCCTCGCCATGCCGCGGCTCGGGGTGCTCCACCACGGTGAGCACCTCCGGTCCGCCGGGCTGGCGACAAGCGATGGCCCGCACGAGGGCGTTACTCCTGGGCCGGAGCGGGCGCGGGCTCGCGGGCGATCAGCGCCTTCATCGACAGCTTGACGCGACCCTTTTCATCGGTGTCCAAGACCTTGACCTTGACGATCTGGCCTTCCTTCAGTTCGTCGGTCACCTTGTCGATGCGGCGATGAGCGATCTCGCTGATATGCACCAAGCCGTCCTTGTTCGGCAGGATTTGCACCAAGGCGCCGAAGTCGAGGATCTTCACAACCGGACCCTCGTAGGTCTGACCCACGACGGCTTCGGCGGTGATGTCTTCGATGCGCTTCTTGGCCAGGGCGGCCTTCTCGGCATCGGTCGAGGCGATGGTGATGGTGCCATCGTCGCCGATGTCGATCGTGGTGCCGGTCTCTTCCGTCAGCGCCCGGATGGTGGCGCCGCCCTTGCCGATCACGTCACGGATCTTCTCGGGGTTGATCTTCATGGTGTAGAGGCGAGGCGCGAAGTTCGAGACTTCGGTGCGGGCCTCGCCCATGGCGTCCATCATCTTGCCCAGGATGTGCAGGCGGGCTTCTTTGGCTTGCGCCAGAGCCACTTGCATGATTTCCTTGGTGATGCCTTGGATCTTGATGTCCATTTGCAGGGCGGTCACGCCATTCGTCGTACCTGCCACCTTGAAGTCCATGTCGCCGAGGTGATCTTCATCGCCCAGGATGTCGGTCAGAACGGCAAATCGGCTGCCGTCCTTGATCAAGCCCATGGCGATGCCGGCCACGTGCGCCTTCAGCGGCACCCCGGCGTCCATCATCGACAAGCAGCCGCCGCACACCGAAGCCATGGACGACGAGCCGTTGGACTCGGTGATCTCCGACACCACACGCAGGGTGTAGGGGAACTCTTCCTTGCTCGGCAGCACGGCGATCAGTGCGCGCTTGGCCAGACGACCGTGGCCGATTTCCCGGCGCTTGGGGCTGCCGACGCGACCGGTTTCGCCGGTGGCAAACGGAGGCATGTTGTAGTGAAACATGAAGCGGTCGCTGAATTCGCCGGCCAAGGCGTCGATCAGTTGCGCGTCGCGATCGGTGCCCAGCGTGGTGGCCACCAGTGCCTGTGTTTCACCCCGGGTGAAGAGCGCCGAACCGTGGGTGCGCGGCAACACGCTGTTGCGGATCTCGATCGGGCGCACGGTGCGGGTGTCACGACCGTCGATGCGGGGCTCGCCGGCCAGGATCTGGCTGCGCACGATGCGGGCTTCGATCTCGAACAGCAGGTTGTCAACCTCCACGCCGTCGAACTCGGCGCCCTCGGCCTTCAGCGCGTCCTTGACGCTGGCGTAAGCCGCTCGGCAAGCTTCGGTGCGGGCCTGCTTGCTGCGAATCTGGTAGGCGGCACGCAGCGCGGGTTCGGCCTGGGCCGTCACCTTGGCGATGAAGGGCTCGTCCTTGGCGGGCGGGGTCCACTCCCACACCGGCTTGCCGGCATCGCGCACGAGGTCGTGGATGGCATTGATGGCCACTTTGCCCGCCTCATGACCAAACACCACGGCACCCAACATGACGTCTTCGCTCAGTTGGTCGGCTTCCGACTCCACCATCAGCACGGCGGCTTCGGTGCCGGCCACCACCAAGTCCAGCTTGCTGTTCGTCAGCTCGGTCTTGCCCGGGTTCAGCACGTACTCGCCGTTGATGTAGCCCACCCGTGCGGCACCGATGGGGCCATTGAACGGGATGCCGGACACCGACAGCGCGGCGCTGGTGGCGATCATGGCGGCGATGTCGGCCGACACCTCAGGGTTCAGCGACAGCGTGTGGATGACCACCTGCACTTCGTTGAAGAAACCCTCGGGGAACAACGGACGGATCGGGCGGTCGATCAGGCGGCTGGTGAGGGTCTCCAATTCGCTGGGGCGGCCCTCACGCTTGAAAAAGCTGCCGGGGATCTTGCCGGCGGCGTAGGTCTTCTCGATGTAGTCGACGGTCAACGGGAAGAAATCTTGGCCAGGCTTGGCTTCCTTGCGGGCCACGACGGTGGCCAGCACCACGGTGTCGTCGATGTTGACCAGCACGGCACCGGTGGATTGACGGGCGATCTCGCCCGTCTCCATGGTGACGGTGTGCTGACCCCAGGTGAAGGTCTTGGTGACTTTGTTGAACAGGCTCATGGGTGTACTCCTTGGGATTGAGGAGCCGGGCTCTGCAGGCCGTTCGCCATGACATGCCCAAGAGGTCGAAAGACGCCTTGGGGATGGCATGCGGTCACGGGTTGCGAGGTCTCCGGCAGGGAACGATGGAAGAAGAGCCCGGTGCACGGGCAGCGGGCTCTTCGTTCGGCGTGCTTACTTGCGCAGGCCGAGCTTTTGGATCAGCGCGACGTAGCGGCTGCTGTCGATGCGCTTCAGATAGGCCAGCAGGCTCTTGCGGGTGTTGACCATCTTCAACAGGCCGCGGCGGCCGTGGTGGTCTTTGGCGTTGGCCTTGAAGTGCGGCGTCAGGTGGTTGATGCGGGCGGTCAACAGGGCCACCTGAACTTCCGGGCTGCCGGTGTCGTTGGCGCCGCGAGCGTGGGCCTGGACGATCTCGGCCTTGTTGATGGACATGGTGTTTCCTTCGAAAAGTGGAACGCCGCTGCCCAGGCTGTGCTGAAGGCCATGCGGTTTCCGGGGTTGGACTTGCGAACGCGAGGGAAACCGCCCCGCGCCGTGCTGAATGCTTTACCGAACTGGAACGCTCAGCAAAACCGGCGAAGTATAGCGGGTCTGTGCAAGGTCAGATTTCGGCGAGATCCCAGCGCGGCTTCACGCCAAAGGCTTGAGGCGCCTGCGCATGCGAAGCCCCCGCCGCGTGGCGCATGGCAGCGGCCAAAGCGATCATGGCGCCGTTGTCGGTGCACAGGCTGAGTTCGGGGTAATGGACCCGAACGCCCCGGCGTCGACTGGCTTCGTTCAAGGCCGCGCGCAAGCTTTGGTTCGCACCAACACCACCAGCGACGACCAATCGCTTCAAACCACTGTCGCGAAGCGCCATCAGGCTCTTCTTGACCAACACGTCGACGATGGCCGCCTGCGTGCTCGCGGCCAAGTCAGCCGCCCGCACGGGCAGTTCCGCACCGAGCTTTCGAGCTTGGGTGAGCACGGCCGTCTTCAGGCCCGCAAAGGAAAAGTCCAGCGTGCCACTGTGCAGCAAAGGCCGAGGAAGCGCAAAAGCGCCAGGGTCGCCGGCTTCGGCCAAGCTCGCCAAGTGCGGCCCACCGGGGTAGGGCAAGCCGAGTAACTTGGCCGACTTGTCAAAAGCTTCGCCCGCGGCGTCGTCGATGGTTTCCCCCAGCAGTTCGTAGCGCCCGACGCCCGTGACCGCCATCAGTTGTGTGTGACCGCCGGACACCAAAAGGCACACGAAGGGGAAGGCGGGCGGATCGGCCGACAAAAAGGGCGACAACAAATGCCCCTCCAGGTGGTGAACCGCGAGCGTGGGTTTGCCGATCGCCGCCGCCAAGGCCACTGCGACACCCGCCCCCACCAGCAAAGCGCCAGCAAGACCCGGCCCTTTGGTGTAGGCAATGGCATCGAGATCGCTCCAAGCCAGACCGGCGTCGGCCATCACTTGCCGCGTCAGGGGCACGACGCGTCGGATGTGGTCGCGCGAGGCCAGTTCGGGCACCACGCCACCGTAGGCTTGGTGCATGGCGATCTGGCTGTGCAGGCCTTGGGCCAACAAACGCGGATGCCCATCGTCCAACTCGACGATCGCCACGCCAGTTTCGTCACACGACGACTCGAAGCCCAGCACCCGCCAGGGCGGGGCCTTCACGCCTTGTGTTCCTTGGCGTGGTTGATGGAGTACTTGGGGATCTCCACGGTCACGTCGGCTTGGCCCAGGATGGCTTGGCAGGACAGGCGGGAATCGGCCTCCAAGCCCCAGGCACGGTCCAGCATGTCTTCCTCGTTTTCTTCCATTTCCGAGAGCGACGCGAACCCTTTGCGCACGATGACATGGCAGGTGGTGCAGGCGCACACCTGGTCGCAGGCGTGTTCGATTTCAACACCGTTGTCCAGCAGGGCCTCGCACAGCGTGGTGCCCGCAGGGGCTTGCAAAGTGCGGCCTTCGGGGCAGTACTCGGGATGGGGCAAGACGGTAATCGCGGGCATCAGAATTGCTCCACCGAGCGGCCGGTCAAGGCCTGTTGAATCGAACGGTTCATCCGAGCGGCCGCGAAGCTTTCGGTTCCCTTGGCCAGAGCCCGCACGGCTTCGTCGATGGCATCCGCATCGTTGCCCGAAACGGCCGCGTGCAGGTCTCGAAGCAGCACGTCGATCTCACGGCGCTCCTCTTCCGGCAGCAAGTCGGCATCGGCCTGAAGCGCCGTCGCGGTGGCCGCCAACATGCGGTCACCCTCCACACGGGCCTCGCGCAGCTTGCGCGCCTCCATGTCGCTCTGCGCACTGGCAAAGCCGTCGCGCAACATGGCGGCGATGTGCTCGTCGCTCAAACCGTAGCTGGGCTTGACGGTCACTGCCGCCTCAACGCCGCTGCTTTGTTCGCGCGCCGAGACACTGAGCAAGCCATCCGCGTCCACCTGGAACGTCACGCGAATGCGGGCCGCACCCGCCGCCATGGGCGGAATGCCGCGCAGTTCGAAACGCGCCAGCGAGCGGCACTCGCTGACCAGCTCGCGCTCGCCTTGCACGACATGCAAAGCCAATGCCGTTTGACCGTCCTTGAACGTGGTGAAGTCCTGCGCCTTGGCCACGGGCAAGGTGGCGTTGCGCTCGATGATGCGCTCGACCAAGCCCCCCATGGTTTCCAGTCCAAGACTCAAGGGGATGACGTCCAGCAACAGCAGCTCGCCGTCCCGCGCGTTGCCAGCCAGCGCGTTGGCCTGCACGGCCGCCCCCAAGGCCACGACCTCATCGGGGTTCAGGTTGGTCAGCACGGGCTGGCCGAACAACTGACCAACCTGCTGGCGGATCGTTGGCATGCGCGTGGCACCGCCCACCATCACGACGCCTTGCACCTCGCCGGGCTGCAGTTGGGCGTCCCTGAGCACCCGGCGAACGACCGAAAGAGTTCGGTCCACCAGGGGTTTGGTCTGGAGCTCGAAGGTCTCTCGGGTGACGGTGACGACCAGCGGTCCGTCGTCCAACTCGCATCGCAACTCGGTTTGCGTCAGGTCGCTCAGGCGCTCCTTGGCGCGGCGAGCCGCAGCGTGCAAGCGTTGCCGGTCCGCGGCGCTGCGCGTTTGACGTGCCGTTTGCGCCCTCGCCCAGTCGGCCAGCAGGCGGTCAAAGTCATCGCCACCCAGGGCCGCATCACCGCCCGTGGCCACCACCTCGAAGACCCCTTTGCTCAAGCGAAGCAGCGACACGTCGAAGGTGCCGCCGCCCAAGTCGTAGACGGCGTAGAGGCCCTCGCTGCCATGATCGAGTCCATAGGCAATGGCCGCTGACGTGGGCTCGTTGATCAAGCGCAGCACCTTCAGCCCGGCGAGTTCGGCCGCATCCTTCGTGGCTTGCCGCTGTGCGTCGTCGAAATAGGCGGGCACGGTGATCACGGCCCCGTACAGCAGGTCGTCGAAGGTGTCTTCGGCGCGCTGGCGCAAGCTGGCCAGAATCTCGGCCGAGATCTCCACCGGGCTCTTGGCCCCTTCGCGCGTTTGGACCGCCACCATGCCGGGGCCGTCAATCAAGGCATAAGGGAGTTGGTTGGCGTTGGGCAGGTCGGACAGCCGGCGCCCCATCAGGCGCTTGACGCTGGCGATGGTGTTGTCGGGGTCTTCAGGCGCGGCGGCCAGGGCCTCGGCACCAATCTGGCGGCGCCCATTGCCCAGCACCCGGACGACCGACGGAAGGATCACGCGGCCATTGGCATCGGGCAGGCACTCGGGCACGCCGTGGCGCACGGCCGCCACCAGCGAGTGCGTCGTCCCGAGATCGATGCCCACGGCAATGCGCCGCTGGTGGGGGTCGGGCGATTGACCGGGTTCAGAGATTTGCAGAAGCGCCATGCGAGGGATGCGGAAGGCTGGTCAGCGTGGGGTCAAAGCGGATGGAGCGCGTCGCGGCGACGCTCGATGTCGTGCAAGAAGCGTTCAACGAACATCAGCGAGCGAACGGCTTCCGCGGCACGTGGGCTGTCGGGCTGGTCGTCCAAAGTGCGATCCAAGGTGTCGAACAAGCCCTTTTGACGCGCCATCACCTGAGCATGCAGCCCATCGATGGCGGCGTCGTCGGCAGCCTCGTCCAAGGCCTCGCGCCAGAGCATCTGCTCCATCAGGAAGGCCGTGCACATGTGGGTGTTGCTCTCGGCTTCGATCGGTGTGCCGCGGCGTTCGCACAGGTAAGCCGCGCGGCGCAGCGGGTCGCGAAGGCGGCGATAGGCCTCGTTGACCCGCAGCGCCCATTGCATGGCCTGGGCCTGGGCCGCAGCGCCCTGCCCCACATGGCGGTCTGGGTGCACTTGAGCAGCCAAACGCTTCCAGCGTGCGTCCAAGTCGGCACGGTCCAATCGGTAGCGCTCGGGCAGACCAAACAGGCTGAAGTCGTCGCTGGCGAGGTTCATGGCGTTCAAAAACAAACGCGGCCAAGGGGCCGCGCTTGCCCTTCAAGACTGGGCATCAAATGCGGAACGACTCGCCGCAGCCGCAGCGGTCTTTCTCTTTCGGGTTGATGAACTTGAACCCTTCGTTCAGCCCTTCGCGCACGAAGTCGAGTTGCGTGCCGTCCAAGTAAGGCAGGCTCTTGGGGTCGATCAGCACCTTCACGCCCTGGTCTTCGAAGACGACATCCTCCGGTGCCACCTCGTCGGCGTATTCCAGTTGGTAGGCCAAACCGGAGCAGCCCGTGGTCTTGACGCCCAGCCGCACCCCCAAGCCCTTGCCCCGGCGAACGAGGTTGCGGTTGACGTGCTTGGCGGCGGCAGCGGTCAGGGTGATGGCCATGGCAGTGTCCTCAGGCCGTCGCACCCGCCTGAGCGGTCGCCTCGGCGCTTGACTTTTGCCGGTAGTCGGCCACGGCTGCCTTGATGGCGTCTTCGGCCAAGATCGAGCAGTGGATCTTGACCGGGGGCAGTGCCAACTCCTCGGCGATTTGGCTGTTCTTGATCGCCATCGCCTCGTCCAGGCTCTTGCCCTTGACCCACTCGGTCACCAACGAGCTCGACGCGATGGCTGAGCCGCAGCCGTAGGTCTTGAAGCGGGCGTCTTCGATCAGCCCGGTTTCGGGATTGACCTTGATTTGCAACTTCATCACGTCGCCGCAGGCGGGTGCACCGACCATGCCGGTGCCAACGGCCGCGTCGCCCTTGTCGAACGAACCGACGTTGCGGGGGTTTTCGTAGTGGTCGACGACCTTGTCGCTGTATGCCATGGTGCTTGCCTCAGTGTGCGGTCCACTGGATGGTGGACAGATCGATGCCGTCTTGGTGCATCTCCCAAAGGGGGGACAGTTCACGCAGCTTGGCCACGCGGTCTTTCAAGGTGGCGATGACTTCGTCGATTTCGGCTTCAGTGGTGAAGCGACCGATGGTCATGCGCAAGCTGCTGTGGGCGAGTTCGTCAGAGCGACCCAGCGCCCGCAAGACGTAGCTGGGCTCCAAACTGGCCGAGGTGCAGGCCGAGCCCGAGGAAACCGCGATGCCCTTGATACCCATGATCAGCGACTCACCCTCGACGAAATTGAACGAGGCGTTGACGTTGTGGGGCACCCGCTGATCCAGGTCGCCATTGATATAGACCTCGTCGATGGCCTGAATGCCATTGAGCAGGCGCTGCTGCAGGGTGCGGATGCGTGCCAATTCCCCGGCCATCTCGGCCTTGGCAATGCGGTAGGCCTCGCCCATGCCCACGATTTGGTGGGTGGCCAAGGTGCCCGATCGCATGCCGCGCTCGTGGCCTCCGCCATGCATCTGCGCTTCCAGTCGGACGCGAGGTTTGCGCCGCACGTATAGGGCGCCAATGCCCTTGGGGCCATACGTCTTGTGGGAAGCCAAGCTCATGAGGTCGACAGGCAGGACGGCCAAGTCGATGCCGATCTTGCCCGTCGCTTGCGCAGCGTCCACATGGAACAGCACCCCGTGTTCGCGGCACAGCGCACCGATGGCGGCCACGTCTTGGATGACACCGATTTCGTTGTTGACCGCCATCACCGACACCAGCAAGGTGGTGGGGCGCAGTGCCGCCTTCAGGGCTTCGAAATCGACCAAACCGTTGGGCAGCACGTCAAGATAGGTCACCTCGAACCCGCGACGCTCCAGTTCCCGGCAGGTGTCGAGCACGGCCTTGTGCTCGGTCTTGACCGTGATCAGGTGGTTGCCCCGGCTCTTGTAGAACTCGGCCGCGCCCTTGATCGCCAGGTTGATGCTCTCGGTCGCCCCGCTGGTCCAGACGATTTCGCGGGGGTCCGCATTGACGAGGGCCGCCACGTGAACGCGCGCTTGCTCAACGGCCGCTTCGGCCTCCCAACCGTAGGCATGGCTGCGCGACGCCGGGTTGCCGAAGTGCTCACGCAACCAAGGCATCATGGCGTCAACCACGCGGGGGTCCACCGGCGTGGTGGCGCCGTAGTCCATGTAAATGGGGAGATGCGGGGTCATGGAGTCAACAGGTTCAAACAGTTCACTTGCTCAGGGCGTTGCCCAGCGCGAACACAGAGTTGGGGCCCGTGACGCGGATCGGACGCACCACCGGGTTGGGTGAAATCGCGCGCTTGAGCGGCGTGCCTTCCTCGGGGGTGAACCCTTTGGCCCGCTGCTCGTCCACGAGGTGACGCAGGCTCACGCTGTTCAAGAACACCAGCATGTGGTCGTTCAGGCGCGTCCACAGCTCGTGCGTCAGGCACCGGCCGCTGTCGTCGCCCATGCAGTGCTCTTTGCCCCCACAGCCGGTGGCGTCCAGCGCCTCGTCCACGGCCAAGATGACGTCAGCCACCGTGATGTCTTCCGCACGCCGTCCCAGGCTGTAACCGCCGCCAGGGCCGCGGGTGCTCTCGACCAATTCAGCCCGGCGCAGCTTGCCGAACAGCTGTTCGAGGTAGCTCAACGAAATTTGCTGGCGCTGGCTGATGGCCGCCAGGGCCACGGGGCCGTTGTGCTCGCGCAGGGCGAGGTCCAGCATGGCG
>NZ_JAPZSY010000093.1 GCF_027532025.1 Inhella sp.
CACGGCATTTGCCACGCAGCTGAGCGCCACCGGCGGCAGGTAAACCGTGTTGAACAAAACCGCCGCTCCAGTCGCGGTTCAGCGGGTGTTTGGCGGTGGGTATTGGGGATTGGATCGCAGGCAGGCGGCGCATGCGCGCGATTCTGCTGCAGCGCTGCAGTGCCGGGATGCACGCAAGCCCGGTACAGCGCTGTGACCCGTCACTGGCGGGCTTGCACGCGCCCTCACACCTGGGGCGCGCGCTGAGTCTGGGCGTGGCTGGCGCAGCGGCAGCCCCCACGGCTCACACGGCATGGTGCACAGCGCTGGCCGCCGCCACGCTGGCCGGCGACTCCATGGACTGCGTGAGCTCACGGCGGCCCCCGCGCTTGTCGCGCTTGTCGCGTTTGTCCTGCTGCCGCGAACGTGGGCACCGGCGCACCCGGCAGCGGCAAACGCTGGGCACCCCCCAAGCGCTCCACCACCCGCAGCGGCCCGTGCTGGCACTGCGGGCAGCGCAGCACATCGATGCGCGCCACCCGGGCCATGAAGGCCTGCGCAGCCTCATGAGCGGGCGGATTCGGCGCGGGCTGGCTCAGTGCTTGCCGCGCCCGCGCCAGCTGCGTCTTCTTGCAGCCGTTGGCCAGCACGCCGTAGTGGCGGATGCGCTGGATGCCCGTGGGCAGGATGTGCAGCATGAAGCGGCGGATGAACTCGTCGCCGGCCAGCGTGACCCGACGCTTAGCCCCGTGGGCGTTGGCGCGCACGCTGAACACCACCTCGCCTTGGTGGTTGATGGCCTGGATGCGCTCGTTGCCAATGGCCGTGCGGTGGGTGTAGCGGCTCAAGTAATTCAGCACCTGCGCCGGACCACCCAGCGGCGTCTTGGCATAAACCACCCAGGCGTGGCGGTAGAGCGCACGGCGGCCCTCGGCCGTGAGGTTGGGATCGCGCTTGGGATCGGGCTTGGGATCGCGCCTGGGATCGGGCTTGGCCTCATCGAGTTCTGCGCGGGCACCGGCCAAGCCCCTGAGCGCCGCCATGAAGTGCGCCCTGAAGACACTGGAGAGCGCATGCACCGGGAACAAGAAGTCGGGCTTGCGACTGGGCAAGGCCCAGCGCCCATCGGGGCTCAAGACCCCGCAGGCCATGACGGCGTGCAGGTGCAGGTGCTGGCGCAAGTCCTGGC
Organism: Inhella sp.; assembly: GCF_027532025.1. Lineage (GTDB taxonomy): Bacteria > Pseudomonadota > Gammaproteobacteria > Burkholderiales > Burkholderiaceae_C > Inhella. The sequence goes on from NZ_JAPZSY010000093.1 coordinate 1,169, forward strand.
CCCAGGTGTGCAGCACCAAGCTGAAGGCCCCTTGCCCGCCAGCGACGCCCATCCAGCGCGGGTTGGCGGCGAACGCGCCCAGCGTGCGC
>NZ_JAPZSY010000129.1 GCF_027532025.1 Inhella sp.
TGGAAGGCAATCCGGGAGTTCAGGCCATCGGAATTGCCCCTGTCAGGGCGATCCCCCTCCTATGAAAAAGAGGGCTTGGCGGAGGTTCTTCAGGTCCGACTACATACCCGTTCGGGCTTTCAAGTTGCTGTGCGTGCTCCAGCACTTTGAGGGCCTGGGGGGACAGGTGAACCCGGAACTCACGCGCCGACTTGCGGCCATCCGTGGCGGGGAGCGTCCAAACACTGCGGTTCAGATTGAACTCGCCCCACTTGGCTTCGCGAACCTCGCCCGGGCGGGCGCCGGTCAAGAGTTGAAACTCAATCGCCAGTCGCGTTGCAGGCCACAGCTTCGAGCGCTCAAGCTCAGTCAGCAGGGCAACTAACTCGGAGTCGTTGGCGGCATTCACCGGGGCAGGGCGGTAGGGGCGCGGGTTCTCTATGCCGCGCATCGGGTCGGCGCCATCAATATGGCGGCGGTTAATCGCGAATGTGACCAAGCCGCGCAAGGTGCGGTACACATGGGCGGCGGCGCCTGGGGCTCCCCGCTTGCGCGGGGCGTCGATACAAGCTTGAAGGGCCTCGGGCGTCAGCTTGGCAATCTTGGCCTCGCCGATGCGGGCCTGAATGTCGGCTGTGTAGTTCTCTTGGAGTAGGGCAATGGTTCGCTCACGAACGGGGGCGCCGCCCTTGCGCTTGCTTCCGAGTCGCTTGTCGGCGATCCACTCGGCGAACACTTGGTCTACGGTGGCTTGCTCTCGCTTGGCCTTGCGGCTGAAGCGTGCCTCCAGCACGGGGTGATCCGCCTCGCCCTTCTTGGCGGCTTCGTGCGTTTCCTTGTGGCGCAAAACTTCAGCCTTGGCCTGGGCCAAACCGATGGCGTCCAGAGACCCAAGCGACAGCCAGCGCCTAGACCCGGCAACTTGGGCCCGGTAGAGCCAATGCTTGGCAGTCTCGCCGTTCGCTTTGGCGCGCAGATGCAGGTACAGGCCCGCGTCCACCATGACCCGAAGTTCGGCCTTGTCTTCGGGCAGCTTGAGTGCCTTCAGCTTGGGGTCTGTCCAAGTTACTGCCCGTGCCATCTTGTCGCTCCAGTCCGTGTACCACGCCGTGTACCGTTTCGTGTACCAGAATAGGCGGATACGGACGGAAGGTCAAGGACGAAACGGGAAACAACGTCAATCAAAACAATGGCTTGCGGGGCTTCGTGGGCTGGCTGAAAACGCTATGCGGCTCGCCTTGTAAGCGGAAGGTCGTCAGTTCGATTCTGACAGCCGGCACCATCGTCAAACCATACGTTTGAGGCGAAGGATCCCAGGGCCGAACCGTGCTTGCAGCATGGCTTGCAGTTGCGGGTGCAGTTGCCGCAACTTGGCCGCCGCAGCGGCATGCGTCACCAACAAAGTCCATCCTTCCGCGTCCACGGCACCGGCCACCAGTGCCCCATGCAAGTGCGCCGGGGTCAGCCGCTTCACGGCGATCAACCGCTCTTGGGCAGCGCGCGCCAGCGCGGTGAGTTGGGCCAAGCCGGGATGTGCCGACAACGCCTGGGCCACCGGCATGGCGGGTGGCACGACCGGAGCGCTGCGACGGGTCAGGTAACGGGTGCTGGCCATTGGGGCAGTGTAGGCCGGCTGATAGACTCCGCGGCTTTGCCCCAGGCCCTCTGCGGCGCACGCCCGATTGCATCGCGGTCGGCCTTGAAAGGTCGGCTGGCTTGCCCCACATGCACCCGTCTTGGCCTGCACGGGCAGGTCGGTTGACGCACTTTTCCCTTCTCGAAACCATGTTGCCCCAGCTTCTGACCCGCCTTTTTGGCAGCCGCAACGAGCGCTTGGTGCGCCAGTTGCGCAAGACGGTCCAACGCATCAACGCCTTGGAGCCTCAGTACGAAGCCATGGACGATGCGGCTTTGCGCGGCCAGACCGAAGTGCTCAAAGGTCGATTGGCCCAGGGCGAAACCTTGGATGACATCTTGGTGGATGCATTCGCGGTCGTGCGAGAGGCGAGCAAGCGGGTGTTGAAGATGAGGCACTTTGACGTGCAGCTCATCGGCGGGATGGTGCTGCACAGCGGCAAGATCGCCGAAATGCGCACCGGCGAAGGCAAGACGCTGATGGCGACGCTGCCCGTCTACCTGAATGCCTTGTCCGGCAAGGGCGTTCATGTGGTGACGGTGAACGACTATCTGGCGCGTCGAGACGCTGAATGGATGGGCAAGCTGTACAGCTTCCTTGGCATGACGGTGGGCATCAACCAATCGCATGTGCCCCGGGAGGACAAGCAGGCCGCCTACAACGCCGACATCACGTACGGCACCAACAACGAGTACGGCTTCGACTACCTGCGCGACAACATGGTCCAGTCGCTCGAGGACCGAGTGCAGCGACCGCTGAATTTCGCCATCGTTGACGAGGTGGACTCCATCCTCATCGACGAAGCCCGCACGCCGCTCATCATCTCGGGCCAGGCGGACGACCACACAGAGATGTACCGCCACATCAACGCGGTGGCCCCCCGACTCAAGAAGCAGATTGGCGAGGCCGATCCCCGCACGGGCGAGGGCGTCATCGAACCGGGCGACTTCACGGTGGACGAGAAGTCGCACCAAATCTTTTTGACGGAAGCCGGCCATGAAAAGGCCGAGGAGATGCTGACCCAGGAGGGGCTGTTGCCCGAGGGGGCCAGTCTGTACGACCCAGGCTACATCTCGCTGGTGCACCATCTGTATGCCGCCCTGCGCGCGCACCACGTGTTCCAGAAGGACACGCACTACGTGGTGCAAAACGGCGAAGTCGTCATCGTCGACGAGTTCACCGGCCGCTTGATGACCGGCCGCCGCTGGAGCGATGGCTTGCACCAGGCCGTCGAGGCCAAAGAAGGCGTGCAGATCCAGGCCGAGAACCAGACCCTGGCCTCGATCACCTTCCAGAACTACTTTCGGATGTACGCGAAGCTGGGCGGCATGACCGGCACGGCCGATACGGAGGCTTACGAGTTCCAGGAAATCTACGGCCTGGAGACCGTGGTGATTCCGCCCAACCGGCCGACCATCCGCAAGGACGAACTCGACCTCGTCTACAAGACCGCGCGAGAGAAGTACGAAGCCCTCGTGGCGGACGTTCGCCGCTGCCACGAGGCCGGTCAGCCGGTGCTGGTGGGCACCACGTCGATCGAGAACTCCGAGCTGGTGTCCTCCATGCTCACGAAGGCCAAGTTGCCCCACAACGTGCTCAACGCCAAGCAGCACGCGAAGGAGGCCGAGATCATTGCCCAAGCCGGTCGTCCAGGGGTGATCACCATCGCCACCAACATGGCCGGGCGGGGCACCGACATCGTGCTGGGCGGCAACGTCGAGAAACAGGTGCAATTGCTGGAGGCCGACGAGGGCGTGCCGGCCGACGACAAGGCCCGCCGCATTCGGCAACTGCACGACGAGTGGCAAGGCCTGCACGAGCAGGTCAAGGCGGCCGGAGGTTTGCGTGTGATCGCGACCGAACGCCATGAGAGCCGCCGCATTGACAACCAGCTGCGCGGTCGCTCGGGCCGACAGGGCGACCCCGGCTCCAGCCGGTTCTACCTGAGCTTGGACGACTCGCTGATGCGCATCTTCGCGGGCGAGCGCGTGAAGTCCATCATGGAGCGGCTCAAGATGCCCGATGGAGAGGCCATCGAGGCGGGCATCGTCAGTCGCTCGATCGAAGGGGCTCAGCGCAAGGTCGAGGCTCGCAACTTCGACATTCGCAAGCAGCTGCTCGAGTACGACGACGTGGCCAACGACCAGCGCAAGGTCATCTACCAGCAGCGCAATGCCATCCTCGAGGCCGCTGACCTGCTGCCGCAGATCCGTGCGCTGCGTGAGGGCACCATGACCGACGTGGTTCGTGCCCATGCGCCCTTCGAGAGCGTGGAGGAACAGTGGGACCTCCCGGGGCTGCAGCGCCAGCTCAAGGAAGAGTGGTCCCTGGATGTGCCAGTGGTCGACGCCGCCACGAAGGCCGAGGCCTACACCGACGAGGACGTGCTGCAGCAAGTGCTCCAGGCGGCCAACGGAGCCTTCGATGCCAAAGTCGCACTCATCGGAGAGCCACAGTTCATGCCGTTCATGCGCATGGTCCTGCTGCAGAGCATCGACCAGCGCTGGCGCGAGCATTTGGCTGCGTTGGACTACCTGCGTCAGGGCATCCACCTTCGCGGCTATGCGCAGAAGAACCCGAAGCAGGAGTACAAGCGCGAGGCCTTTGAGCTGTTCTCCCAGCTGTTGGACGCGGTGAAGCTCGAAGTGACCCGTGTGCTGATGAACGTGCGCATCCAGACGCAAGACGAAGCCCAACGCGCCGCGGAGGCTGCGGCCGCTCAGGCCGAGCAGGTGCGCAACGTGACGTACACCCACCCCAACGAGGATGGTTCGGTGTCACAGGAGCCTGCCGAGGGTCCGGGTCAGGCCGATCGGTACGCTGGCGTGGGCCGCAACGACCCCTGCCCTTGCGGAAGTGGCAAGAAGTTCAAGTTCTGTCATGGCAAGCTGAGCTGAGCAGCGCTCGGCGTTGTTCAACGCAGGCTTCCTAAAATCTGCCGGGCCTTGCCCGGCTTTTTTCTAGGTCGGCCCGTCCGGTTTTTCCATTCTTGCCATGCCTGTCCAACTCCAACGCCCCGATCCCGCCTCACTCCTGCCCGTGCCCGGCCTGCGCATCGGCACCACGATGGCGGGCATCCGCAAGGCCCACCGCCGTGACTTGTCGGTGTGGTTGCTCGACCCCGGGACGCGCGTGGCCGGCGTGTTCACCTTGAACCGTTTCTGCGCCGCGCCGGTTCAACTGTGTCGCGAGCATTTGGCCCAGGGCGATGACATCCGGGCCTTGCTCATCAACACCGGCAACGCCAACGCAGGCACCGGGCACGATGGCTTGGACCGCGCGCGTCGCAGCTGTCAAAGCCTGGCGGCGCGTTTGTCGCTGTCGCCCCACCAGGTCTTGCCCTTTTCCACGGGCGTGATCATGGAAACCTTGCCCGTCGAACGCATCGAAGCGGGGCTGGAGGCTGCCGTGTCCACCGCCCGCGCCGATGCCTGGGCCGAGGCCGCTGAGGCCATCATGACCACGGACACCTTGCCCAAGGCCGCCTCGCGGCAGGTGCAAGTCCAAGGTCGAACCGTGACCCTCACCGGCATCGCCAAAGGAGCCGGCATGATTCGGCCCAACATGGCCACCATGCTGGGTTTCGTGGCCACCGACGCCTGCCTGAGCGCTGGTTTGATGGCGCGACTCGTGAAGGCGGCAGCGGATGCCTCGTTCAATCGAATCACGGTCGACGGTGACACCAGCACCAACGACAGCTTCTTGCTCGTGGCCACGCAACAGGCCGGGCATGCGCCCCTCAACGATTGGGACGACCCCGACACCGTGGCTTTGCGCGCTGCGCTCGACAGCTTGGCCGTCGAATTGGCTCAGGCCATCGTGCGAGACGGCGAGGGCGCCACCAAGTTCATCAGCGTGCAGGTGGACGGCGGTCGCGACGCTGGCGAGGCGCGTTTGGTGGCCTACGCCATCGCGCACTCGCCCTTGGTCAAGACGGCCTTCTTCGCCAGCGATCCCAACCTGGGGCGCATCCTGGCGGCAGTGGGCTATGCCGGCGTGACCGATCTCGACCCGACCTTGATCGATCTCGATTTGGGCGATGTGCCCGTCGTGCGCCAGGGCGGTCGTCTGCCCAGCTACGTGGAGGCGGACGCGGCCCGCGTCATGGCGGGCAGCGATGTGCTCGTGCGAGTGAACCTGAACCGCGGTTCGGTCAGTGAGACCGTTTGGACCTGCGATTTCAGCGAAGCCTACGTGCGCATCAATGCCGATTACCGGTCCTGAGCGCGCGGCCGCCATGGCCGGCCCACGGGGCTCAGAACGTCACGGAGCGCGTGCGCCAGCCCCGTGCCACCATCGTGGCGTTCAAGATGGCGGCTTCCTCCCGCGTGGCGAAGGGGTAAACCGCGGCCCGCCAGCCCTCGGGGGTTTGCATCACCTCGGCCTTCAGGCCCGTTTGTGATGCCATCGTGACCTTGAGGTGTTCGGTCATCCGCACCAGCATCGCCTCGGCCTCGGCCTGGCTTTGGAAGCTGGGGCTGACCAGCGCGATCAAGGGCCCGCTGGAGGCGGCGCCTGGGCGGATTTGATCGGGCGTTGCGGCCCCTTGAGCGGCCCCCTGAGCGGCCCCCTGAGCGGCTCCGGGTTCGGCGGTGACATCCGGGGCGACCCGACGCCCCGCCCCGTCGGTCGCACTCGCCGAGGCGTCGGGTCGGTCGGCCAGCATGGGGCGCGGTGGAGGGCCTCGTCGGTTAGGCAGGGGCTTGACGAGTTGGGGGCGGATGTCCGGAGCCGACGCCGGCCGGTCGTCCGCTTCGGCCGAGGCGGCAGCGGCTGGTTCGCTGGCGGGTGTTGAGCTGGCGTCGGCAGCCGCCGAGGCTGCCGAAGGTGTTGAGGGTGCTGAGGCGGGTGCTGAGGCGGGGCCACTCGCCTCCATGGGGACACTCGCCGCCAATGGGGGGGGCGGCGATGGACGGGTCGAAGGGGCGGGGTGGTCGGGCCAGGCGAGCACCGCCCCAGCCACCAGCAGGGCCATGCCGCAGGCCAGCGCCGCCGCCAGCCGGCCGCGGTGCCATTGCCGCGGGCCGAGCACCGCGCCGCCGTCTGGGGCGACCAGCACCCGAGATCGAGCCTCGCCGATGTCGATGGCGGCGCTCAGCAACCAGAACTCCGAGGGCCATCCCCCGACCGAGTGCTCGGCCAGCGTCGCGTCCACGTCGATGCGCCTTTGCGGCCAGTTGTCGTGGTCCATGGGCGGCTGGCTGACGCCGTGCCGCAGCGCGAATGCCGCGGCACTGCGCGCGGACACGCCATCGATGAAGGTCTCGCTGAACACGGCGCGGCTGCCCAACTTGGGAGCCCGGCGCGGCCATGGCCACCAGCGCCGCCAGCCTGCCGATGCAGACGGGCTCGCTGTGCCGACCGAGGCCGAGGCGCTTGTGGGCGCATCCATGCTGGGTTCGACCCCCTGGGGAGGACGAAGGAAGGGCAGTGCGACCCAGCCGATGCTGTGCACCCGGTCGACATCTATGTGTCGAGCGATCGGGTGGCGGTTGTGCCACGCCACCACGGCGTCTTGGATGTCTCGAGGCGAAAGGGGACTCATGGACATGGCGCGCACATGGTAGGTCGACAATCCCGCGCATGACCCACTGCGAACCCGATGCCCTGATCCAGTTTGAGGCTCATCTGCGCGAGGCCTTGCACGGGCGTCAGGCTTGGTCGCGCGCACAAATGACCGCGCCTGGGGGCGGCGATGGCGCTGACCTGCAGCGTGTGTTGCTCAGGCCCGTGATCCTCAAAGGTCAGCCGCGGGTGCAATGCGTTTGGCGCCATGCGACGCGCGACCTCACCCAAAACCTGGGTGCGGACGAGGCCTGTGAGATGGTGCGGAGCCATTTGGGGTCGGCGTTCCGGGCCGCGGCGCTTTGGACCGACACCGTGCACTGGCAACTGGACATCCGCAAGAAAGGTGCGCGTCTGACGCGGCACGACGTGACCCCAGGCGGAGCCCAAGCGCCGGCGGCGGATCCCGGGGCCCACAACCGCGACAAGGTCCGGTGGTTGGATGCCGAGGACCCCGTTTGGCGTGCGCTCGGCCTGATGCACGACGGTCCTCAGGGACGCGCGGTGCCGGTGCCTGCCATGGCGCGAAAGTGGCGCCAAATCAACCATTTCGTGGAGATCTTCGACGCCGCATTGCGGCAGGCCAACGTGCCCCTCGACCACCCGGTTCGGGTCGCCGACTTTGGCTGCGGCAAGGGCTACCTGACCTTCGCCGTCCATGCCCACCTTCGCGCCCTGGGCCGCGAGCCGCAGGTCTTGGGGGTCGAGTTGCGCCAGCCTTTGGTGGCAGAGTGCCAAGCGCTGGCGCGCCGTTTGGGCCTCGTCGGTTTGGACTTTGCCCAGGGCGATGTGGGGCATCAAACGGTCCAGCCGCTGGACGTCATGATTGCGCTGCACGCCTGCGACACGGCGACCGACCATGCGCTGCACCACGGGTTGCGGGCCGGTGCGTCCATCGTGCTCACGGCCCCGTGCTGCCACAAGCAATTGCGAGGGCAAATGCAGCCACCGGGCGTGCTGCAGCCCTTGTTCAAGCACGGTGTGCACCTGGGCCAGGAGGCCGAAATGCTCACCGACGGTCTGCGCGCCCTGCTGATGGAGGCCCAGGGCTTCGAGACTCAGGTGTTCGAGTTTGTCAGCCTCGAGCACACCCAAAAGAACAAGATGATCCTGGCCACCCGACGGCGCCAGCCGCAGCCGGCACGGCAGCAGCTCGCGCTGACTCAAGCGCAGGCCCTCAAATCGTTTTGGGGCATTCGGGAGCAGGCCCTGGAGCAGCTTCTGTTGTCCTGAGGCGCTCCGGGAAGACATTCCCCCCGGAGCCTCGGGACGGCAACTCCATCGGGTGCGGGCCGGACGCTGATGCGTGGGGCGCCACCCGAGCGGGTGCCGGCAAGAAGGCGTTGTCGCGGCTTGCCAGACGGCGCGCGCAGCCGCACGCAACCCGAGCGCCATGGCCTCGGGTCGCGAGCCGCGATGCAGGCTGCGCGTGGTCATGGGCGGTATCTTCGGGCTTGGTGGGGTGGCTCAAACCAGAAGTAGGGCGGGTTTGTCCAGCCAGCTTTTTGGACGATGAAACCGTCCGATTCACTGGGAAATGCCAGGGGGCGAGGCCCCGGTTGGTCTGGGGCATGGGGCTAGAATCGCGCTCGATCAAATCAACCGGCAGAGTGGGCGCCAGCTCAGGCTGCCGGTTTCACGTTGGGCACCACCCAAGTGACCCCCTGCTCACGGACACCACGCGCAGACATGAACCACACGCAATCCCCCCTGCACCGCCTTGGCGTTTGGGCCCGGCACGGCTTGGCCGCCAGCGCTTTGATGGCAGCCCAAGCCAGTTGGGCCGTCAACGATTTGCCGGGTGGCCCGGCCGTCAATCAGGTGAACCTGCACCCGCCGGTCACCCAGATTGCCGAGTGGCAGATGGGCTTGCACAACATGATGTTGTGGCTGTGCACGGCCATCTTCGTGGCAGTGTTTGGCGTGATGTTCTATTCCATCTTCAAGCATCGCAAATCGCGCGGCGCCAAGTCGGCGAACTTCCACGAGTCGGTTTCGGTGGAGATCGCCTGGACCGTTGTGCCCTTCCTGATCGTCATCGCCATGGCCTTGCCGGCGACCAAGGTCGTGGTGGCCATGAAGGACACCACCAACGCCGACCTGACCATCAAGGCAACGGGTTACCAGTGGAAGTGGGGCTACGACTACCTGAAGGGCGAAGGCGAGGGCATCGCCTTCTTGTCCACGTTGGATCCGGCGCAGCGCGCCATGAGCGACAGCGGTAAGCCGGAGCAGGTCGACAATTACTTGCTCAAAGTGGACAACCCCCTCGTGGTACCGGTGGGCAAGAAGGTACGGATCATCACCACCGCCAACGACGTGATCCACGCTTGGATGGTGCCAGCCTTCGGGGTGAAGCAAGACGCCATTCCGGGTTTCGTGCGCGACACCTGGTTCCGCGCCGAGAAGGAGGGCGATTACTACGGGCAATGCGCCGAGTTGTGCGGCAAAGAGCACGCCTACATGCCCATCCACGTAAAGGTCTTGAGCCACGCTGACTATGCCGCTTGGGTCGACACCAAGAAGAAGGAAATGGCCGCCAAGGCCGACGATCCGAACAAGGTTTGGGACTTGGCCGGTCTGATGGCCCGCGGCGAGAAGGTCTACAACGCCAACTGCGCGGCCTGCCATCGGGCTGACGGTAAAGGTGCCGGTCCGATCAAGGCGCTTGATGGCAGTGCCCTGGTGTTGAACGACCCTCAAAAGCAGATTGAGATCTTGCTCAAAGGTGCCGGCAACGGTGCCATGCCTGCGTGGCGTCAGCTGAATGACACCGAACTCGCGGCCGTCATGACCTACACCAAGAATTCCTGGAGCAACCAGACCGGCAAGGTGATTCAGCCTGCCGAGTTCGCGGCCGCTCGCGCCAAGTAATCAGCCGAGGACGACAAGATGAGCGCTGTACTCGACCCCCACGGCCACGCGGCCGGCCACGACCACCATCACGATCACCATGCTCCGACTGGCTGGCGTCGCTGGGTGTTCGCCACGAACCACAAGGACATCGGCACGATGTACTTGTTGTTCTCGTTTGCCATGCTGATGATCGGCGGCTTGCTGGCCTTGGGCATCCGCCTCGAGCTGGCCAAGCCCGGCTTGCAGTTCGTGAACCCTGAACTGTTCAACCAGTTCACCACCATGCACGGCCTCATCATGGTGTTCGGCGCCATCATGCCGGCCTTCGTGGGTTTTGCGAACTGGATGATCCCGCTGCAGATCGGTGCCAGTGACATGGCCTTCGCGCGGATGAACAACTTCAGCTTCTGGCTGATGATCCCCGCGGCCATCATGCTTGCGGGCTCGTTCTTCATGCCAGGGGGCGCCCCGGCCGCCGGCTGGACGCTTTATGCGCCGCTGACCCTGCAAATGGGTCCTTCGATGGACGCAGGCATTTTTGCCATGCACATCCTGGGTGCCTCGTCCATCATGGGCTCGATCAACATCATTGTCACCATCTTGAACATGCGCGCTCCGGGCATGACCTTGATGAAGATGCCCATGTTCTGCTGGACCTGGTTGATCACCGCCTATCTGCTGATCGCCGTGATGCCTGTGCTGGCGGGTGCCATCACGATGACCCTGACCGACCGTCACTTCGGCACGACCTTCTTCAACCCGGCAGGTGGCGGTGACCCTGTCATGTACCAGCACATTTTCTGGTTCTTCGGTCACCCCGAGGTCTACATCATGATCTTGCCGGCCTTCGGCATCGTGAGTCAGATCGTCCCGGCTTTCGCCCGCAAGAAGCTGTTCGGTTACGCCTCGATGGTGTACGCCACCGCCTCGATCGCCATCCTGTCGTTCATCGTGTGGGCCCACCACATGTTCACGACGGGCATGCCGGTGACCGGACAGCTGTTCTTCATGTATGCCACCATGTTGATCGCCGTGCCCACGGGCGTGAAGATCTTCAATTGGATCGCCACCATGTGGCGCGGCTCGATGACCTTCGAGGTGCCCATGCTGTGGGCCGTCGGGTTCATCTTCGTGTTCACCATGGGCGGCTTCACCGGCTTGATCCTCTCTGTGGCGCCCGTGGACATCCAGATCCAGGACACCTACTACGTGGTGGCCCACTTCCACTACGTGCTCGTGGCGGGCTCGTTGTTCGCGCTGTTCGCCGGCGTGTACTACTGGGGCCCGAAGTGGAGCGGGGTGATGTACAGCGAGTTCCGTGGCAAGGTCCACTTCTGGCTGTCTTTGCTGTTCTTCAACATCACCTTCTTCCCGATGCACTTCCTGGGGTTGGCCGGCATGCCGCGTCGTTATGCCGACTACCCGTTGCAGTTTGCCGATTTCAATTTGATCGCCTCGATTGGTGCATTTGGTTTCGGCTTCATGCAGGTGTACTTCTTCCTGTTCATCGTGCTGCCCATGATGCGCGGCAAGGGTGAAAAGGCGCCGCAGCGCCCCTGGGAGGCGGCAGAGGGTCTGGAGTGGGAAGTGCCTTCGCCGGCGCCGTTCCATACCTTTGAAAACCCGCCGAAGCTGGATGCGACGGCGACCAAGATCGTCGCTTGATCATGGACGAATCCCAACGCAAGGCCAACCGTCGGTTGGGTCTCATCTTGGCCAGTGTGGCTTTGGCCTTTGCGGTGGGCTTCATGGTGAAGATGGCATTTCTGGGCGGGTGAGAGCGTGAGCCAATGGCGCCGAGCGCTGCACCGAGACAACCTGCACTTGGTGGGCAAGTTGGTCTTGGTGTGCGCCATGATGTTTGGTTTCGGGTACGCACTCGTGCCTCTGTATCGCGCCATTTGCGAGGCGCTGGGGATCAACGTGCTCAGCGAAACCGAGCGCCGCGACCAGGTGAAAAACACGCAGGTCGACACCACACGCCTCATCACCGTGGAGTTCGATGCCAACGCTCGCGGTCCGTGGGACTTCAAGCCCGCCAAGAACTACGTGCAGGTGCACCCGGGTGAGTTGGTGACGGTCAACTACACCTTCCGCAACCGCCAAGACCGCACGATGGCTGCTCAGGCCATCCCCAGCTACGCCCCCAAGCAGAGCATGGCGCACTTCCACAAGTTCGAGTGCTTCTGCTTCAACGAGTACACCCTGGCGCCTGGGGAAGAGAAAGAGTGGCCTGTGGTCTTCGTGGTGGACCCCAAGTTGCCCAAGGATGTGAAGACCATCACGCTCTCGTACACCTTTTTTGAGGTGCCGGGCAAGAAGCTGGCTAGGGGCCCGTCTCCTGCGGTGTCGGCCAAGGGGGGCGCTTGAGCCACGACCCTGCACGTGATTTGCGCGAGGCCGTGGCCCGCCCGCTTTCGTTCGGTCAGACCGTGCGCGCGGTGGCGTGGTCGTTTTTTGGTGTGCGCAAGGGGGCGGAGCATGAGCGGGACATGGCCCGGCTCAACCCTTTGCATGTGATCTTGGCTGGAATCATCGGCGCCGTGCTTTTCGTGCTGGCGTTGGTGGTCCTGGTGAATTGGGTGATTGCCAGCGGCGTGGCCCGCTGAGCAGCCGAGACTGGAATTCAGAACAAGGAGAAGCCTCATGGCAGGAGCGACCCCCACCAACGGCCAAGCGCCGTACTACTTCGTCCCTGGGCCCTCGCGGCACCCGGCGATGGCCGCACTCGGCCTGTTCTTCGTGATTTTGGGCGCTGGCCAGTGGGTGAATGGTCACGGCTGGGGGGCGTATTCCTTGGCCTTTGGCTTGGTGTTTTGGTTGTTCGTGCTGAAGCAGTGGTTTGGCGACGCCATCCGTGAAAGCGAAGGCGGCCTTTACAGCGACCGCATCGACATCAGCTTCCGCTGGAGCATGGGCTGGTTCATCTTTTCGGAGGTGATGTTCTTCGCCGCCTTTTTCGGAGCGCTGTATTGGGCCCGCGTTCACTCGGTGCCCATGCTGGGCAACCTGGAGCACACGTCGATCTTGTGGCCCGATTTCAAGGCCCTGTGGCCCAGCACCAATCCGGGCATGACGGCGTCTCCGGCAGGCACCATCGAGGCGTTTCAGACCATCGGTCCTTGGCCTCTGCCCACGATTAACACCGCTTTGCTGCTCACATCGGGTGTCACGCTGACCATTGCCCACCACGCGCTCATCGCAGGCAACCGCAGCAAGACGATCCAGTTCATGTGGATGACGGTGCTGTTGGGCGTCATCTTCCTCGTGGTGCAGGGCTACGAGTACGCCCACGCCTACCGAGATCTGAACCTCAAACTGTCCAGTGGCATCTTCGGCAGCACCTTTTTCATGCTGACGGGTTTCCACGGATTCCACGTGTTCGTGGGCATGCTGATGCTGCTGTTCATCACGCTGCGGCTGCACAAGGGCCACTTCACCAAGGACCGCCATTTCGGATTCGAGGGTGCGGCTTGGTACTGGCACTTCGTCGACGTGGTGTGGCTGGGCCTGTACGTCGTCGTCTACTGGATGTGACGGGTCTTCGTCCCTGAAACGCCAAGCGCCGCCCACGGGCGGCGCTTGTGTTTGGGTGGCGACCGGTGTTCAGCGTCCCACGGGCACGCCGCGGGGCTCGATCCAGCCTTGACTCCAGGCCAACAAGATGAAAAGAAACAGCGCGATCGACAGCCCAACCCGGACGGCCAATGCGCGTGCCATGGCATTGGGTTGCGATTTGCGTCGCTGGAGCATGAAGTAACCCGCGCCTGCCAGCGCGACCAGGATGCCGATGAAGGCGACAAGAAACAACCCATTCATGGTGGCCGAGTATGCAGCACGCGCCAACTGAATCCCCCCGAACGACGGCCAAGCGCTTCTGGCTGGTGACCCTGGCCGCGGTGGCCTTGGCGGTGCTGACGGCTCGGCTGGGATGGTGGCAATGGGACCGCGCGCTGCAGAAACAAGCCTTGCAGGCCGAACGCGTCCGCGCCGCTGCCTTGCCGCCGGTTTCTTGGGACGACGTGCGCAAAGCGCCGCAGGCCGACTGGCAGCAAAGGCGCGCCCAATGGACGGGCCACTGGCTGCCCGAGCAATCGGTCTGGTTGGACAACCGACCGATGCACCAGCGCAGTGGTTTCGTGCTGTTGACGCCGCTGCGACTGCCTGACGGCACCCTGGTTTGGGTGCAGCGTGGCTGGCAAGCCAAGGGTGCGGGACGGCACGAGGCACCCCCTTGGCCACCCACCGTGGCCAGCCAGGTCCGGGTGACCGGACGCCTGGCGCAACAGGCCTCTCGGGCCTATGACCTGGGTCCGGCAGCGTCAGGGCCCCTCAAGCAAAATCTCGACATCGCGGCCTCGGCTGCCGTCCTGGGTCAGCCGCCCCTGCCATGGGTGCTTTGGCAGACCGAGGATTGCGCGCCCCTGGCTTGCGATTGGCCGGCGCCCGACGATGGGGTGGCCAAACACCACGGCTATGCGGCGCAATGGTTTGCGCTGTCGGCTTTGACCCTGGGTTTGTATGTCTGGTTCCAACTCATCCTCCCCCGACGACGTCAGCGCGCACGGGCTTGACCTGACGGTGCATGCCTCGCCGACCGACGACGCCTTGGTCGCTTTGCGCGACGCCGAGCGCACGCGGCGCGGCCGCTTCATGATGGTCGTGGTGGTGCTGCTGTGCGCCTTGCCGGTTTTGGCCTCGTACTTCACGTTCTATGTCATCAAGCCCAAGGGCCAGGCCTACGGCAGCTTGATCTCGCCTTCGATCCCCATGCCGCCCGACTTGCCGCTGCGCAACCTCGCCGGCGAGCCGGTTGCGGTGGACAGCCTGCGTCAGCAGTGGCTGCTCGTCGTCGTTGACGGGGGCTCGTGCGTGGCCGAGTGCGAAAGCCATCTGTACATGCAACGCCAGTTGCGCGAGATGCTGGGGCGCGAGCGGGACCGCCTCGACAAGGTCTGGCTCGTGACCGATGACGTGCCCCTGCAGCCGGCACTGCGCGAGGCCCTGGCGGCCCGCCCGGCGACCACCGTGTTGCGAGTCCCCTCGGAGGCGCTGGGCCGGTGGTTGCGTGCCGACACGGGTCAACCGCTGTCGGGTCATCTGTACTTGGTGGACCCCATGGGGCGTTGGATGTGGCGCTCGCCCGCGCGACCCGACCCCATGAAAGTCAAGAAGGATCTCGATCGACTGCTCAAGGCCAGCGTGTCTTGGGACCAGCCGGGGCGTCCGCAATGACGCCAGGCTACGTCGATTGGTCGCCGCTGGTGCAGTTGCTGCTGCTCGGGCTGGGCCTGGGCGTCTTGCCCCTCGGTTGGTGGGCGGTGCGAAGCGCCCGCCTGGACCGTGGGCAGCGTCTCAGAACGCTGACCTTGATCACCTTGTTTCTGACCTTCGATTTGGTGGTGTTCGGGGCCTTCACTCGGCTGTCCGACTCTGGCTTGGGGTGTCCCGATTGGCCGGGCTGCTACGGCTCCGCCAGTCCCATCGGGGCCCGTGAAGAAATCGCTGCAGAGGTCGCGGTGCGACCGACCGGGCCGGTGACCCACGGCAAGGCCTGGGTGGAAATGGTGCATCGGTATTGGGCCAGCGCGGTGGGCTTCTTGATTTTGGTGCTGGCGGTGTTGGCTTGGCGCTGGCGATCGCCTGAATTGCCGCATCCGGGCTGGGCTTGGCTCACTTTGGCTTGGGTGGTGGTTCAGGGTGCATTTGGGGCCTGGACCGTGACCATGAAGCTGTTTCCGGCCGTGGTCACGGCCCACTTGCTGTTGGGTCTTGGCTTGTTGGTGTTGTTGGTGCGCCAGGCGGAGGTGCTCAGGCCTCGGCCCTTGCCATTGCCTGGGGCAGCGCGTCGGTGGTGGCTGCTGGTGGCGGTGCTGCTGTGGCTTCAGTTGGCCCTTGGCGGTTGGGTCAGCACCAACTACGCCGTGCTCGTGTGCCGCGACATCCCGACTTGCCAGGGTCAATGGTGGCCCCGCATGGACTTCAACCAGGGCTTTGAGCTGTGGCGGGCCTTGGGGACCGATGGCGACGGAGGCCTGTTGAGCTTCCCGGCGTTGACGGCTATCCATGTCGCGCACCGCATCGGGGCGGTGGTGCTCACGCTGGCCGTGCTGGGCTTTGCTGCCCACTTGGCCTCCGCGGGGGCTCGCCGGTGGGCTGGGGGCCTGTTGGCTCTGCTGGGATGGCAGGTGGTCTCGGGGGTGTCGAACGTGGTGTTGGGCTGGCCTTTGGCCGCTGCCTTGGCCCACAGCGCCGGCGCCGCTGGCTGGGTGGTGCTGATGGCGACTTTGGGTTGCCGCCTGCGCGCGGTGTCTTCGGCACCGGCAGGGGCGGTCCAGGAGGCGCGAGCATGAGCGAGGCCGTCACCAACCCGCCCACCGCCTCAATGCCCAGCCGGTGGCGCCAGTTCTACGCGTTGACCAAGCCGCGCGTGGTGCAACTCATCGTCTTCTGCGCCGTGATCGGCATGGCCTTGGCGGTGCCCGGTTGGCCCAGCCCGGCTCAGTGGGGCGCCATGGCGGCAGCCACGGTCGGCATTTGGCTGATTGCGGCTGCGGCGGCGGCCTTCAATTGCTTGGTGGAGCGGCAGATCGACGCCCGCATGAAGCGCACCAGTTGGCGGCCGACGGCGCGGGGCGAACTGAGCGGCCGGCAGGCGCTCGTGTTCTCGGTGGTGTTGTGCGGCCTCGGCGCCCTCGTGCTCCTCGTGTGGGTCAATGCGCTCACGCTGTGGCTCACCTTGGCCACCTTCGTGGGCTACGCCATCGTCTACACCGTGTGGCTCAAGCCCACCACGCCGCAGAACATCGTCATCGGAGGTGCTTCGGGCGCCATGCCCCCGGTGTTGGGCTGGGCGGCGGTGCAAGGCAGTTTGGGGCCGGAACCTTGGCTGCTGTGCCTGATCATCTTTTTGTGGACGCCGCCCCACTTCTGGGCCTTGGCTTTGTACCGAGCCGACGATTACGCCAAGGCGGGTTTGCCCATGCTGCCGGTGACCCACGGCAACGCATTCACGCGCTTGCAGGTCTTCCTCTACACCTGGATCTTGTTGGCGGCCACGTTGCTCCCCTACCTGGTGGGCATGAGCGGGCTGCTGTACCTGCTGGCCGCCTTGGCCTTGGGCTTGCGGTTTTGCTGGTTGGGTTGGAAGCTCTGGCGGGCCTACGACGAAGCGCTAGCGCGCCGCACGTTTTGGTTTTCCATCTGGTACCTCGCCTTGTTGTTTGCCGCACTTCTCTTGGATCACTATGTTCAATTGGGCTTCGATTGACCGCCGCCGCAGCGTGTTGGCCTTGGGGGCTCTGTGTGCCCTGAGTGCTTGCCAGCCTTCGCAGGCCCCATCGTTCGCCAGCCTGGACATCACCGGTGCGAGCTATGCGCAGGACTTTGCGCTGCCTGACGCAGACGGTCGCGTGCGAACCCTGGCCGATTTCCGCGGCAAGGTGGTGGTTGTGTTCTTTGGGTTCACGCAGTGCCCCGATGTTTGCCCGACCACGCTGCAAGAGTTGGCCTTGATCAAGCAGGAACTTGGCCCCGATGGGGCTCGGGTGGTCCCGGTGTTCATCACCGTGGATCCGGATCGCGACACCCCCGCGTTGTTGAAGGCCTACGTCAGCAACTTCTCGCCCGATGCCGTCGCCCTGCGCGGCAACGCCGACCAACTGCAGGCCACCGCCAAGGCGTTCCGGGTGGTCTACAACAAAGTGCCCAACCGCAGCGGCGAGGGCTACACCCTGGATCACACCGCGGCGTCGTTCGTCTTTGACCCGAAGGGCCGCTTGCGGCTGTATGCGCGCTACGGGCAGGGGCCGCAGCCCCTGCTTGCCGACATCCGACAGTTGCTCCGCGGCGCCTGAGCGCGCTGCGTCGGGAGCAAGTTGACCGGCTGACTCCGGTCAGGCCGCCAGGGCCTGGCGCATCTTCTTCATGGCGGCGGCTTCGATCTGGCGGATGCGTTCTGCGCTCACGCCGAACTCGGCCGCCAACTCGTGCAACGTTTTGCCGCCACTGGCGTCGTCGTTCACCTCCAGCCAGCGGGCCTGCACGATGCGTCGGCTCCGCTCGTCCAGCGCTTCCAGCGCCCTTTGCAGGCCATCGCTGGCCAGGGTGTCACGCGCTCGGGCTGCCAACACTTGTGAGGGCTCACGGCCATCATCGGCCAAGTAGGCGATCGGCGCGACCGGGGCGTCGTCTTCGTCGTGGTCGGGGGCTTCAAGCGCCACATCGCCACCCGCCATGCGCATTTCCATCTCCACCACTTCCTCGGGTTTGACGTCCAAGGTGCGGGCGACATGGGCGATCTCGGCTTCGCTCAGCGCGTGACGGTGCGGGTCGTCTGCCTCCTGCTTGAGGCTGTGCTTGAGGCTGCGCAGGTTGAAGAACAGCTTGCGCTGCGCCTTGGTCGTGGCCACCTTCACCATGCGCCAGTTCTTGACGATGTACTCGTGGATCTCGGCTTTGATCCAGTGCATGGCGTAAGACACCAAGCGAACGCCTTGGTCTGGGTCGAAGCGGCGAACCGCCTTCATCAGGCCCACGTTCCCCTCCTGGATCAGGTCTCCTTGCGGCAGGCCGTAGCCCAGGTACTGGCGAGAGATGGACACCACCAAGCGCAAGTGCGACATCACCAATCGCCCGGCGGCCTCGACATCCCCGTGGTCTTTCAGGGCCCGGGCGTAACGCGCTTCCTCGTCGGCGCTCAACATGGGCAGGCGGTTGACCGCGCTGATGTAAGCGTCCAAGTGACCCAACGACGGGATCAGCGACCACGGGTCGCGAACCGCCAGGGCGGTGGCAGGGGAGGCAGTCGAGTTGGCAGCAGACATCGTTGAAGCCCTTTCTTCGGGAGGTTCATCCCCGAACGAAATCATATTAGCACTCGTTGACCTCGAGTGCTAATGGGGCTTGACGCGGTGCGCGACTCAGTCGATCAGGCCGAAGTCGGGGTTGGCCACCATGCCTTGGATGTCCAGCAGGATCAGGATGCGATCGCCCACCTTTCCCAGCCCGGTGACGTGGCGGGAGTCGATGGCGGCACCCATGTCGGGCGCTGGTTTGATCTGCTCGTCATGGAGTTCCAGCACATCGGACACCGAATCGACCACCATGCCCAGGACCCGGTTGCCCACGTTCAGCACGATGGTGACGGTGAAGTCGTTGTACTGGGCGTCGGTGCCCAATTTGAGGCGCATGTCCATGATGGGCACGATCACACCTCGCAAGTTGACCACCCCCTTGACGAAATGGGGGGCGTGAGCGATGCGGGTGGGGGCCTCGTAGGAGCGGATTTCTTGCACCTTCAGGATGTCGATGCCGTATTCCTCCCCGCCGATGCGGAAGGTCAGGAACTGTTTGCTCGATCCGGTGCCGCTCTGACTCAAACCCGCCGATGGCGAAGACACGACCAGTTCGTTGCTCATGTTGGATGCAGGGTGCCAGCGAAAGTGCCGCCGATTGTGCCGCCCCGAAGCCCCCCGTCCCCTAGCAGGGACCCGTACATGCCCACGGGCCGTGGGAAAGTGGACGGGACGCCGGGAGTTCGTCGATTGGCCGGGTTTGCCTCGGCTCTGGGGGAGGCTGGTCAGGCGCTCTGCGAGGGATGGTTGCGACCAAGATGTCGCTTTATGCCGGGGAGTGACCATCTTTCAGACGACAAGGGCGTTCGATGCGCCTTTGCTCCATCCACCCTCAATGGGACTCCAACTGGTGCATGCCCAGTGGTCGTGGTTGGTCGCTTGCAGGGCCGGCAGGAGAAACGCCCTCAGCATTGCGACCACATCGACCAGCGTTTCGTCGGGGCCAGCAGCGCCTGATCCGACTCCACCATGTCGCGCACCGTACGCAAGACCTCTAGCTGCTGCGGTCCGCGGTCGATCAAGTCGCCGACGAACACGGCCTGGCGCCCCTCCGGCGCACGCCAGACTTCGCCTTGGCGCGAATAGCCCATGGCGTCGAGCGGCCGATACAGCGCCGTGGCGTTGCCGTGGATGTCGCCGATCACGTCGTAGTTCATTGCATTCCCTTTTCTTGGTTGTGTCTCGAGCTCAGGCCAAGCCGCGAAGCAGGTCGAGTGCTTGGCGGTAGCGCGCGAGACGCGCTTCGTCTTTGGCGCTCAGAGGCTGCGGCAGGCGCGATGCGTCCAGGTTGTCTTCCAGGTCGGCGGCCTTCACGAGGCGGCCGATGGGGTGACGGGCCGCGCGCTGCACGAACTGAAGGTAGAGCCGCGCCTTTTCATCGGTGCTGTCGCCTTGCGGGGCCTCTTCGTCGGCCTGCTTGGTGACGGCTCGAACCGCATCGATCACCTCTGGGCTGAAGCCTTCTTCAGCGAGACGATCAAAGCTCCATCCTTCTCCGTCCTCCACCACGTCGTGCAACACGGCGGCGATCTGTGCCACCGGGTGGCTGAGTCGCTGCATCACCCGCAGCGGGTGGAGGATGTACGGCGCACCGCCCTTGTCGGTCTGTCCGGCATGAACAGCGGCAGCAATCGCGATGGCTCGCTCCAAGCTCCCGGGTGACGTTCCGTGGTTGTGGCTCATTTCGATCTCCCATACACTTAGTTGCTCAACAAAACTAAGTGTGCCATACATAAATGCAGACCGCAACTAACGCCCGGGTCACGCCGACGAAGCGCCATCCCATGCCCTTTGTGCGCACCGAGCTGGTGGTGCTGTGCGTGGCCGATGGGCAGCTTCAGGTCCTGCTGAGTCGGCGAAAGGAGCAGCCCCATGCGGGACTTCTGGGTTTGCCAGGTGGCGTGTTGAGAATCGACTTAGATGCCTCGCTCGAGGCGGCGGCGCAGCGCGTGGCCATGGAGCGCCTCGGGCGCGAATTGCCCAACCTGTCGCAGGTTTGTTCGGTTGGGGGGGCAGATCGAGATCCCCGAGCCGCCTGGGCCTTGAGCGTCGTCTACCGAAGCTTGGTGCAGCCCGAGTTGGCGGTCACACCTGGCAAGCGCGTGATGGCGTTGGAGTGGGTGCCGGTGGACGAGGCGCTATCTGCCAATGACCTGGCTTTCGACCATGCTGCGTTGATCCAGCAGGCCATGGCGCAAACGCGAGATCAAGTGTCTGCGCTTGAATACCCGTCCGGGTGGGTTCCAGAGCCCTTTACCTTGCCCGAACTTCAGGCCTTCTCAGAGGCGGTCTTGGGCAAGAAGCTGGACAAGGTGACCTTCCGGCGGCGCATGGAGGCGATGGGGCAAATCGAGGCGCTGGATGGCGAAATGAGAGTCGGTGCGGCGCATCGACCGGCAAAGCTGTATCGATTCCTCCCGCATCCACCAACGTTGGGTTGATCTGCACTCACACGGCTTTCGCGAGATCCATCGCGCCCCGGCGCTGCTCCCTCCCTTCGCCTGCGTAACATTCTCTTGACGTGCCCAATATCCTTCCAAAGAGATGAACTGGGCATCGCTGTCACTCAAACAACAACAGGGAGTGCCTTTTGCACTGGATCGCCCCGACCGAGAAGAACACCGCCGCCGCCACGCTGGAAAAGCGCCTGTGGGACGCGGCCGACCAGTTCCGCGCCAACTCCGGCCTGAAGGCCCAGGAGTACTCCGGCCCCATCCTCGGCCTGATCTTTCTGCGCTTTGCCGAGGCGCGCTTTGCCGCCCAGCGCGCCAAGCTTGAAGCTGCCGGGGCCACGTCCCGCCGCGGCAGCCGCGTGGATGAACCCGCCGCGTACCACGCCGACAACGTGCTCTACCTCGCCCCCGAGGCACGCTTCGACCACCTGCTGACCTTGCCCGAGGCGGCCGACGTTGGCGGCAAAGTCAACGCCGCCATGCGCGAGGTGGAGCGGCACAACCCGCAGCTCGCCGGCGTGCTGCCCAAGACCTTCAACCTCTTCACCGGCACCCTGCTCAAGGAGCTGCTGAAGAAGATCTCCGAGATTCCGGCCACGCTCGATTTCGACGCCTTCGGCCGCATCTACGAGTACTTCCTCGGCGAGTTCGCCATGAGCGAGGGTCAGGGTGGCGGCGAGTTCTACACCCCGGCCAGCATCGTGCAATTGCTCGCCCAGGTGATCGAGCCCTTCCACGGCCGCATCTTTGACCCGGCCTGCGGATCGGGCGGCATGTTCGTGCAGTCGGCCCGCTTCGTGGCCGAGCACCACAAGAACCCCGCGGCAGAGCTCTCCATCTGCGGCGTCGAGAAGACCGACGAGACCGGGCGCCTGGCGCGCCTGAACCTGGCCGTGCACGGGCTGGAGGGCGATATCCGCCACGGCGGCAACGTCAACAGCTACTACGACGACCCGCACGCCGCCACCGGCCAGTTCGACTTCGTGCTCGCCAATCCGCCCTTCAACGTGAACGCGGTGGACAAGGAGCGGCTCAAGGACATGGTGGGCGCCGGCCGCCGCTTTCCCTTCGGCCTGCCGCGCACCGACAACGCCAACTACCTCTGGATCCAGCTCTTCTACTCGGCGCTCAACGCCAAGGGTCGCGCCGGTTTTGTCATGGCCAACTCAGCGTCGGATGCTCGCTCCTCCGAGCAGGAGCTGCGGCAGAAACTGATCGAAGCGCGGGCCGTGGACGTGATGGTGGCCGTTGGCCCCAACATGTTCTACACCGTCACGCTGCCCTGCACGCTGTGGTTCCTGGACCGGGGCAAGGCCAAGACGCCGCGCGCCGACACGGTGCTGTTCATCGACGCCCGCCACATCTATCGGCAGGTGGACCGCGCCCACCGCGACTGGACGCCCGCGCAGATCGGTTTCATCGCCAACCTGGCGCGGCTCTATCGCGGCGAAGCGCCCGATCTGACCGTAGGCGGCGAGGAAACGGCGGCCAAGCTGAAGGAGGTCTTCGGCCAGCAGCCCGCTTATGCCGACATACCCGGTCTGTGCAAGGCCGCAACGATCGCGGAGATCGAGGCGCAGGGCTGGTCGCTCAACCCCGGCCGCTACGTGGGCGTGGCCCCGGGCGAGGAGGTGAGCGACGAGGACTTCAAGGAACAGTTGCAGGCGCTGAACGAAGAACTGGAGACCCTCAACGCCAAGGCGCGGACCCTGGAGCAGGCCATCGCCGCGAATGTGGCTGGGATTCTGGAGGGGTGATTGTGGACGTCAACTCCCCAACGGCAACGTCTCTGCATCGCCCAGATTTGCCCTCGTTGCCAGCAGATTGGCGATGGGTTCAATTTGCAGACACCTGCGATCGAGTGTCTGTAGGCCATGTTGGCCCTACGACTGAACACTTCTCAGATGCGCCGGACGGCATTCTTTTCTTGCGCTCCCAGAACGTGCGGCCCGGCAAGCTTGAGCTCGAAACTGCGCTCTCGATAACTCCAACGTTTCACAGGTCGCTCAAGAAATCACAGCTTCGGCCAGGTGACATCCTGTTTGTTCGCGTCGGTGCAAATCGCGGTGATTGTTGCGTGGTGCCAGAAGGAGTAGGCGAGCTGAATTGCGCCAACATCGTCTTTGCCAGACCAAAGGAGCCGACAGGCTTTCACGCCTATTTTTTTCAGAGCGCATTAGGTCGTAGTTTTTTACTTTCTGCATCCGTGGGAGCTGCTCAAGGTGTGATCAACACTGGTTCTGTGGCGGCAATGCCGGTTCCGCTTCCGCCCCTCCCGATCCAACGCCGCATCGCGAGCATCCTGTCGGCCTACGACGAGCTGATCGAGAACAGCCAGCGGCGCATCAAGATTCTGGAGTCGATGGCCCGCGCTCTCTACCGCGAGTGGTTCGTCCAATTCCGCTTCCCCGGCCACCAGTCCGTCCCCCTCGTCCCTTCGCCGCTGGGGGAGATTCCGGAGGGCTGGGAGGTGAGGCCGTTCTCTGGATTGGCCAGCTACGTCAACGGCTATGCCTTCAAACCCGACGACTGGGGCGACGAAGGCAAGCCGATTATCAAGATCAAGGAGCTTAAAGCTGGGGTTACAGCGGACACGCCGCGAAATTCAGGCGATGGCATTCCGGACAAATACAACATCCGCGATGGCGACGTGCTGTTCTCATGGTCTGCTGACCTTGATGCTTACCTCTGGATGGGAGGCGAAGGCCTGCTCAACCAGCATCTTTTCAACGTTTTGCCCTTCGACGGCGTCAGTCGTGCCTATTGCTTCCATAGTCTCAAAGAAGCGATGCCACGTTTTCGCGCCCTAAGCCTCGGCGCAACGATGCATCACATCAAACGCTCTGCGCTCGACCAAGTCGCAACGGTCGTGCCACCAGCTGCGTTGCGGAAGCGATTCGAAGGTTTCGTTGAGCCGATACACGAGCAGCTAATTGCGCTGACCAACGAAGTCCAAACCCTCCGCCGCACCCGCGACCTGCTGCTGCCGCGCATGCTCTCCGGCCAGATCGACGTGGAGGCCATCGCACCATGATGCGCACCGCCGAAGACCTGATGCAAGAACTCGTCGCGCTGGACGAATCGCATCGCATTGAGGCCAAGAAGGCTCGGCAGATTGACCGTTCGGTGATGGAAACGATCTGCGCCTTTGCCAACGAGCCCGGCTTGGGCGGTGGTTATCTCCTACTGGGGGTCAGCCGCGACGCGCAGGACCTGTTCAGCAACGCTTACCAGGTTGACGGGATCGACAACCCCGACAAGCTCCAGTCCGATCTGGCCAGCCAATGCGCCGGCGTATTCAATCGACCACTGCGGCCGCGCGTTTCCGTCGAGGAGCTGAACGGCAAGGCGGTTGTGGTCGTGTATGTGCCGGAGGCGGCGCCGACGGAGAAGCCAATCTACCTGCAGAACCTCGGGCTGCCACGAGGCGCTTTCCGGCGCGTGGGGCCGACCGACCAGGAAGGCACGGAAGATGATCTGGTGGCGCTTTACGCCGGGCACCAGCTCGAGACGTTTGACGGGGCGCTGCTGCCCGATGCCGCCATGGCCGACATCGACCCTGTGGCCATTGACGATTACCGGCAACAACGCCGGGCGATCAATCCGGACGCGGAAGAACTGACGTGGTCGAATGACGATCTGCTGCTTGCCTTGGGTTGTGTCAGACGCGACAGCGGTCAACTTCGGCCAACGGTGGCGGGTATCGTCTTGTTTGGCTCCACCATGGCTCTGCGGCGCTGCTTTCCCATGATGCGCATCGACTACATCCGCGTGCC
Source organism: Inhella sp. (assembly GCF_027532025.1). Classification (GTDB taxonomy): domain Bacteria; phylum Pseudomonadota; class Gammaproteobacteria; order Burkholderiales; family Burkholderiaceae_C; genus Inhella. The sequence goes on from NZ_JAPZSY010000129.1 coordinate 25,121, forward strand.
GGGCCGCAAGTGGGTGGAGAACCCGGACCATCGCTTCGACACGCTGGAAATCCGCGCTCCGCTGTTTGCTGCCATTCGCCGCGCCACCAACACGGTGCGCGATGAGTTGATTCAATCTTTCTCGCTGCCCGAAGGTGCTTTGGCCCGCGAGGACGAACCCACGTTGCCCCTGCGTGTGATCCGCGAGGCCATCGTCAACGCCGTGATGCACCGCAGTTACCGCATCCACGGCGCGATCCAGATCATCCGCTATGCCAACCGCCTGGAAATCCGAAACCCGGGGCATTCGATCAAGGCAGAGGAACAGCTGGGTGAGCCCGGTTCGGAAGCGCGCAATCCGCGCATTGCCGCCGTCCTTCATGAGGTGAACATCGCCGAGACCAAGGGCAGCGGCATCCGTGCCATGCGTGAGTTGATGCTGGCGCAGGATCTGCTGCCGCCTACTTTCGAGTCGTCACGCAGGCCCGATCAGTTTGTCGCCACCTTCTTGTTCCATCATTTTCTGGGGCCGGAGGATGTGGATTGGCTGCGGCACCTGACGCGGGAGCCGATCAGCGACGAGGAATCCCGTGCACTGGTGTTCGTCCGGGAACTGGGGGCCATTGACAACGCAACTTACCGAGCGATCAACCGCACGGACACGTTGAATGCGTCTTCCCACTTGCGACGTTTGCGCGATCTGGACTTGCTGGAGATGAAGGGTGCCGGCAGCCGGACCTACTATGTTCCGGGCCCGCAATTCGTCACTTCCCATGGCGCACCGGCGCCGGAAGTCGCCTCTGGCGGTTCGAATAGTCACCAGGGTGCTCGACATAGTCACGAGTCAGGTGGTGATAGGCACCAGCTCCTGGCGACTATTCCGCCGCAGTTGGTCGGGCGAATTCCGCCTGCTGGCAGTAAGCCCCGGAGGGACATCATGCGCGCTTTGATTGTCGATCTCTGCCGCTGGCGGTCTCTGAGCGCCCGGGAACTGGCCGGCATCCTGGGCGGGCGGGAACACAAACCCCTCGTCAGGGACTACCTGACTCCAATGGTGGCGGAGGGCCTGTTGGCTTACACCATCTCGGCCATGGAGAACCACCCGGATCAGCGTTACATCGCGCCGGCAGAAGCCACTTCGTCTGGTGGAGCCGCTTCTTGAGTCTTCACGCCTACACCGAAGACCAGTTGGTTGAACAGCCCGCCATCGGGCTGTTTGGTGCTTTGGGCTGGCAGACGGTGTCGGCGATGGAAGAGACCTTCGGCCCCGGCAGCACGCTGGGCCGCGAGACCAAGGGCGAGGTGGTGCTGGTGGAGCGCCTGCGCGCTGCGCTGGCCTTGCTCAACCCCGGCCTGCCGGCCGAGGCGATTCAGACCGCCATCGACGAACTGGCCCGCGACCGGTCGGCCATGAGCCTGGAGGCGGCCAACCGCGAGGTGTACCGGCTGCTGAAGGACGGCATCCCGGTGTCCATCCCCGACCGCGAGCACGGCGGGCAGAAGCTGGAGCGCCTGCGCGTGGTGGACTGGGCGCAGCCGGAGCGCAACGACTTCCTGCTGGTGAGCCAGTTCAGCGTGGTGGGCAGCCTCTACACCTGCCGCCCCGACTTGGTGGGTTTCGTGAACGGCCTGCCCTGGGTGGTGATCGAGCTCAAGAAGCCCGGCGTGCCGGCGCGTGCGGCCTTTGACGAGAACCTGACGCACTACAAGAAGGAGATCCCGCAGCTCTTCTGGTTCAACGCGCTGCTGATGGGCAGCAATGGGACCGATAGCCGCGTGGGCTCGCTCACCGCCGACTGGGAGCGGTTCTTCGAGTGGAAGCGCATCGAGCGCGAGGACGAGCCGCGTCGCGTGTCGCTGGAGGTGATGCTGCGCGGCACCTGCGACCCTGGTCGCCTGCTCGACCTGGTGGAGAACTTCACGCTGTTCTCGGAGCACAAGGCGGGGTTGGTGAAGGTGCTGGGCCAGAACCACCAGTTCCTGGGCGTGAACAACGCCATCGTCTCCATGCTGGAGGCGCGCAAGCTGGGCCACGGGCGCGGCGGCGTGTTCTGGCAGACGCAGGGCAGCGGCAAGAGCTTCTCGATGGTGTTCTTTGCGCAGAAGGTGCTCCGCAAGCTGGCCGGCAACTGGACCTTCGTGGTGGTCACCGACCGGGTGGAACTGGACGAGCAAATCGCCAAGACTTTCAAGACCGTGGGCGCAGTGAGCGAGGCCGAGGGCGACCAATGCCATGCCGCCAGCGGCGCGCACTTGCGCGAACTGCTGCGCGGCAACCACCGCTATGTGTTCACGCTGGTGCACAAGTTCCAAACGCCGGAGCTGCTGACCGACCGCTCGGATGTGATCGTGCTGACCGACGAGGCCCACCGCAGCCAGTACGACACGCTGGCGCTGAACATGCGGGCGGCGCTGCCCAAGGCGATGTTCCTGGCCTTCACCGGCACGCCGCTGATTGCTGGCGAGGAGCGCACCAAGGAAGTGTTCGGCGACTATGTGTCGATCTACGACTTCCAGCAGTCGATCGAGGACGGCGCCACGGTGCCGTTGTTCTACGAGAACCGCACGCCCGAGCTGCAACTGGTCAACCCGGACCTGAACGACGACATCTACGACCTGATCGAGGGCGCAGGGCTGGACGCCGAGCAGGAAGCCAAGCTGGACAAGGTGCTGGGGCGGCAGTACCACCTGATCACCCGCGACGACCGGCTGGAGACGGTGGCGCAGGACATCGTGCGGCACTTCCTGGGGCGCGGCTTCCTGGGCAAGGCGATGGTGGTCTCCATCGACAAAGCCACCGCGCTGAAGATGCACGACAAGGTGCGCCAGCACTGGGTGGCCGAGACGGCGCAGGTGCAGAAGGAGTTGGGCGAGCTGGCCTACCTGCCGCCTGCCGGCATGTCAGTGGAACAAGCGCGGCGCGATGCGCGCAAGGCGGAGTTGAAGGCGCGGTTGGAGGTGCTGACGACTACCGACATGGCGGTGATCGTTTCGCCGGGGCAGAACGAGATCGAGCAAATGAAGCAGCTCGGCCTCGACATCGAGCCGCACCGCAAGCGCATGAACGAGAGCCAACCGGGCCTGGACGAAAAGTTCAAGGACACCAAGGACCCGCTACGGCTGGTGTTCGTCTGCGCCATGTGGCTGACCGGCTTCGATGCGCCGAGTTGCTCGACGGTGTACCTCGACAAACCAATGCGCAACCACACGCTGATGCAGACCATCGCCCGGGCCAACCGGGTGTACCCCGGCAAGCACAGCGGCGTGATCGTGGACTACGCCAATGTGTTCGCCTCGCTGGAGAAGGCGCTTGCGATCTACGGGGCGGGCAAGGACGGCCAGAACCCGGTCAAGGAAAAAGCGAAGCTCGTCGAGGCGTTGCGTGACGCGGTGACAGTGGCCACCGCCTTTTGCCTGACGCACGGGGTGGACCTGGCCGCCATGGAGGCGCTGCCACAAGGGGGCATGCAGCGTCTGGCCGCGGTTGAAAACGCCATCAATGCGTTGATCGGCCCTGACCCCTTGCGCCGCGAGTTCTTCGCCCACGAGAAGTTGGTGGGCACGCTGTACCAGGCGGTGAAGCCCGACCCCGCGGCGATCGAGTTCTCCCTGCGCATCTCGGGCATTGCAATGTTGGCGGCGGCGATCCGCGCCAAGTTGAATCCCAACCCGCCAGACATCGTCACCATCTTGCGGCAGATTGGCGAGCTGCTGGATGAGTCCATCACCGGCCTGACGATCCGCGAAGGTGGGCCACCGGCCATCGACCTCTCGAAGATCAACTTCGAGGCGCTGGCGCAGCGGTTCAAGGAATCGAAGCACAAGAACACCGACCTTGAAGCCCTGAAGGCGGCCATCGCCTCCAAGCTGGAGAAGCTCGTTCGCCTGAACAAGACGCGCACCGACTTTGCCGACAAGTTCGAAGCGTTGATCGAGAGCTACAACAACGGCAGCCGCAACATCGAGCAGCTCTTCGAGGAGCTGCTGAAGATCTCGAACAGCCTGGACGAGGAGGAGGAGCGCCACGTCCGCGAGCACCTCACTGAGGAAGAGCTGGTCATCTTCGACATCCTCACGCGGCCGGCGCCGGAGCTGAGCCCTGCGGAGCGGGACGAGGTCAAGAAGGTGGCCAAGGCGCTGCTGGCCCGCTTGAACCAATTGCTGGTGCTCAACTGGCGGCAGAAGTCAGCCGCACGGTCGACCTTGAAGCTGGCCATTGAAGACACGCTGGACACACTGCCCGCCGCCTACGACCGCCCGCTGTTCGCGCAGAAGTGTTCGGCGCTTTTCGAGCATGTGTACGAGAGCTATCCGGAGCGGGATGCGGGGGTGTATCGGGCCAGCGCATGATGGTCTGCCGAGTCCAGCCAGACCAGTCATCCATGGCTAAAGCAGCAGGGGAGCAACGAACCGAGCCCGGCCAATGCGCCGGGCTTGTCGCTTCCGGGATCTGGATTGACCGTACCGGCCGCTAAATGGTGGCTACATGAGCGAAAAAGCGACCCCGGCAAAAACGAAGGCCCCAGCCACTTTCGCAGCTAAGGCCTTGTCACGACTAGCGATTTTTTGGCTCCCCGACCTGGGCTCGAACCAGGGACCTACGGATTAACAGTCCGGCGCTCTACCGACTGAGCTATCGGGGAACAGAGCCTGAGAGTATAGACAGGATTTTCTCTGCCTGTCTAGAGGGCGACTGAAATCTTCGCGCTGAAGCTGCGCGGCGCGAGGGGGAACAGGTAGACGTGGCCAAAGCTGTTGGGGGATTCTTTCCAGGCTTTGGCATCGGTGAGGTTGTCGATGCCCAGCGCGGCCGTCCAGCTTTGGCCCTGCCATTGGGTGACGATGCGGGCGCTCAAGTCCAGCCGCGTCCAGGCGGGCAGCCACAGGCTGTTGTCGGGCAGCGCCGCGCGGCGACCCTCGCGGACCACGCTGGCCTGGGCCTGGAGCTTGGCGGTGATCTGCTGGCGCAGGGTCAGTCGTTGACTGTCCTGGGGCACGTTGACAGGGCGCAGACCATTGGCTGCGGGGTCGCTGCTGCCTTGGCGGCGGGCGTTCAGCCACTGGGCCGAGGCCAGCAGCCCGCCGCCGCGCCATTTCAGGTCGGCCTGCGCTTCGAGGCCACGGTGCTGGGCCTCGCCGTCGATGCGGCGCACGCAGGTGCCGGCCGCACCGCAGGCGCCGATGTCGCGCCACGCCGGGCGGCGGATGTCGAAGGCCGCGAGGCTCCAGTCCACGGTTTGACTGCCGCTCTTCAGTCCGACTTCTGTTTGGCGGCTCTTGAGCGTGAAGGCTTGACCGGCGTTGACGTAGCGGCTGCGGTTCGGCGTGACTTCGCTTTCCACGCCCTCGCCGGTGCTCAGGTAGACCCGCAGGTCCTGGGCCAGCGCCCAGGTCAGGCCCAGCCAGGGTGTGGTGAAGGATTGCGGGTAGTCGGTGGGACGCGAGCCGTCGGTGCGCACGGCGGCGCGTTGCAGGCGCGTGTGGCGCAGGCCGGCGAACAACTCCCAGTCGCCCCACTGCACTTGGTCGCTGATGCCGATCTCGCGGCTGTGTTCGCGGCGGTTGGTGTTCTCGTCGGTCAAGGCCGGGTCGGGCGTGCTGACGCTGGGGCCGAACACCGACCCGGTGCCGGCGACGTTGTAGGCCTGGCGCTGGAAGTCAGCGCGCAGGCGGTGGTCCAGCGCGTCCACGCGCAGCTGGTGCGCCAGACCGCCCCACTGCAGCTTGCCCTCCAGGGTGGCCCGCAGCGCGGTGCTGGTGCGGCGCTCATCCTCGCTGCGGAAGTCGTACAGGTCGAAGCTGCCGTTGGGGCAGTAGCGGTCGGCGTAATAGACGTCGGCGGCGGCGTCGTAGCAGCCAAAGGGGAAGGGCACGCGGTCGTCGTTGACCGCGCGTTGCTGGCCACCGTGCACCACCAAACGCCAGTCGGGGCCCAGCGTGTGCGTCCAGCGCAGGCTGGCGATGCGGTTGTCGAAGTCCACCGGCAACTGCCAAGGCGTGTCGCCCAGGTTGCGGCGGCGGTCGATCTCGCCGGCGCTGGGCAGGCGGTTGCCCAGCAGGCTGAAGCCCGGTTGGCTGGGCTGGGACTGACGGCTCCACTCGCCTTCGAGCTCCAACAAGTCCTGCGGACTCATGCGCCAGTCGGTGGCGAAGGCGGCGGCCTGCCGCTCGCCCTCCGTGTTGCGCAGCCAGGGCGACAGGCGCGTGGCGCTGGCGTTCACGCGCAGGCCCAGCCCGGCAGCCGTGCGGGTGCCGGCGTCGACGCTGGCGGTCCAGGTATTGGCCGATTCCCAACCCAGGCTCAGGTCCAAGCGCGGGGCGGTTTCGGGGCGCTTCACCACCAGGTTCAGCAGGCCGCTGGGCGCGCTGGTGCCGGCTTGCAGGCCGCTGGCCCCTTTCAGCAGTTCCGCCGCGGCCTTGTTGCTCAAGTCGAAGGCGGTTTGGCCGTTCAGGGGCAGGCCATCGCGGCGCAGGTTGAAGCGGGTGTCCAGCTCGAAGCCGCGCACGCTCAGCTGCGGGATGTAGCCCAGGCTGTTGTAGCCGTCGCTCACCGAGGCGTCCAGGCGCGGCAGCGCGCTCAAGCCGGTGGCACCGAGCTCGCTCAGGCGCTCGGCGTCGACGCGCAGGGCCTGCAGGGGCAGCCGGGCGTTGGGGGTGTCGCCAAAGCCGCCCACGTTCACGGGCGCATTCAAGTTGCGTCCGGTGATGGTGACGGCGGGGAGTTGGGTTTGCACGGCCTCCTGGGCGTGCACGAGCGCGGCCAGGGCCAAGAGAGACAGGGGGAAGAGTCGATTCGTTTGCATTGCCATCGGCGGTGGATGGCAGGTCGGCGGGCACCCCGGCCGTGGCGGCCGGGGTGACCACGCTTCCCTGCGCGAGGATTACCTCAGTCAGGTTCCAAGGGTGTTTCTCAGCCGGTCGCGTCCATGAACGCGCCAGCACCCCTAGCGTGGATGCCTCCCCAAAGGTTCCGGGGCGGCAGGTCGGCATTCTAGGCAGCGTGCCAGACTGCGGCTTTTGGTTTGCCCGTTTTGACCCCATGAGCGCCACGCCTCCCGACCTCGAAGCCCTGCACCTGCGCCTGGACGGCGCGGTGGCCGTTGTCAGCCTGAACCGGCCGGACAAGCTCAACGCCATGCACTGGCCGATGTGGCAGTCGCTGCGCGCGGCCATGCAGTGGGCCGACCGCACGCCGGAAGTCCGTGCCGTGGTGCTGCGCGGCGAGGGGGCGCATTTCACCGCCGGCATCGATCTGGCCATGATGGCCGGCCTGCAAGGCCAGATCGCCGACGACTGCGAAGCCCGCATGCGCGAGAAGCTGCGCGGGCTGATCTTGGAGCTGCAGGACACGCTCACCAGCCTGGAGCGCTGCCGCAAGCCGGTGCTGGCCGCCGTTCACGGCCTGTGCCTGGGCGGGGGCATCGACCTCATCTGCTGCGCCGACCTGCGCTTGGCCAGCGCCGACGCCAGCTTCGCCATCAAGGAGATCGACATCGGCATGGTGGCCGACGTGGGCACCTTGCAGCGCCTGCCCAAGCTGGTGGGCAGCCAGAGCTGGGTGCGCGAGTTGGCCTACACCGGCCGCAGCGTCGGCGCCGACGAGGCCCTGCAGCGCGGCTTGCTGAGCCGGGTGTTCGCCGACCGCGCGGCCCTGGACGAGGGCGTGCTGGCCTTGGCGCAGGACATCGCCACCAAGTCGCCGCTGGCGATCCGGGGCACCAAGCAGGCGCTGAACTACGCGCGCGACCACTCGGTGGCCGAGGGCCTGGAGCAGATCGCCACCTGGAACGCGGCCATGCTGCTGTCTGAAGACCTGATGGCGGTGATGATGCGCGGCAAGAAGGGCGGCGCGCTGACGTTCAAAGACTGAAGCCCAGCGCCCAACAAGAACGCCACCCGAGGGTGGCGTTTTTGTTTGAGGCCATCGACGCTTCAGTCGAACACCGGCGATTCAACGCCCAGCACCTTGTGCAGCTTGGGGCTGGTGGTCGTGTACTGCAGGTGCACGCGCTTCTCGGGGTTGATGATGGGCATCGCGCCGAAGGCGGCCAAGGCGGCTTCGTGGAAGCCGCTCAGGATGAGCTTCTTCTTGCCGGGGTAGGTGTTGATGTCGCCCACCGCGAAGATGCCCGGCACGCTGGTGCTGAACTTCTCGGTGTCCACCAAGATCTGCTTGCGCTCCAGGGCCAGGCCCCACTCGGCGATGGGGCCGAGCTTGGGGCTCAGGCCGAAGAACACCAGCACCTCGTCGCAAGGCACCACGCGGGTGACGCCGTCGCCGCCGGTGACCTTCACGCCCTTGAGGTTGCCGTCCTCGGTCTCGTCCAGGTCGGTGACCTGACCGACGATGAACTGCATCTCGTAGGCGTCGCACAGCTCTTTCATCTTGGCCACGTTGGCGGGGGCGGCACGGAAGCCGTCGCGGCGGTGCACCAAGATGACCGACTCGGCCTTGTGCGGGTTGCCGTCGGCGTTGCCGGCGCAGAAGTTCAGCGCCCAGTCCAGCGCCGAGTCACCGCCGCCGACGATCAGCAGGTTCTTGCCGGCG
>NZ_JAPZSY010000138.1 GCF_027532025.1 Inhella sp.
AGCGGGCCGCTCAAAAAGGAGGTTGGGGTTTCAAAGGGCCTCGCGCGCCGCTGCCAGCGTGGCGTCGATGTCGGCCTGCGTGTGCGCGGCGCTCACAAAGCCGGCTTCGTAGAGTGCGGGCGCGAAGTACACCCCGCGGTCCAGCATGCCGTGGAAGAAGCGATTGAAGGCCGGGCCGTCGGTGGTCATCACGGTGCTGTAGTTCTGCGGCAGCGTGGGCAGCAAGAAGAAGCCAAACATGCCGCCTTCGCTGTCGCCACAGAACGGGATCCCCTTGTGCATGGCCACCGCTTGCAGGCCTTCGACGAGGTTGCGCGTGCGGGCCGCCAAAGCGCCGAAGAACCCAGGCTTTTCGATCTCGCGCAACGTGGCCAAGCCGCAGGCCGTCGCCACGGGGTTGCCGCTCAGGGTGCCTGCTTGGTACACGCCGCCCAGCGGCGCTAGCTTGGCCATGATGTCGCGCCGGCCACCAAAAGCCGCCAGCGGCATGCCGCCGCCGATGACCTTGCCCAGCACCGTGAGGTCGGGTGCAAAGCCGGGAATGGCTTGCGCGTACAACGACTGCGCCCCACCCAAGGCGACGCGGAAGCCCGTCATCACTTCATCCAGGATGAGCAGCGCGCCATGCTGCGTGCACAACTCACGCAGGCGCTTCATGAAAGGCACTTGCGTGCGCACAAAGTTCATGTTGCCTGCGATGGGCTCGATCATCACAGCCGCCAGCTCGGCGCCATGCTTTTGGAAGGCCAGCTCGAGTGCCTCCATGTCGTTGAACGGCAGCACCAGGGTGTGCTGGGCCACCTCGGCCGGAACGCCTGCGCTGGTGGGGTGTCCGAAGGTGGCCAATCCCGAACCCGCCTTGACCAGCAGCGCATCCGCGTGACCGTGGTAGTGACCCTCGAACTTGATGAACAGGCTGCGGTCCGTGTAGCCGCGCGCCAAGCGGATGCAGCTCATGCCCGCTTCGGTGCCTGAGCTGACGAGGCGGATTTGCTCGACCGAGGGCAAGTGGGCCATCACCGCTTCGGCCAGCTCCACTTCGCGCTCGGTGGGGGCGCCAAACGAGAAGCCGTCCCGCAGCGCCCGTTGCACGGCCTCCACCACCACGGGGTGGCCGTGGCCCAGGATCATCGGCCCCCAAGACCCGATGTAGTCGATGTAACGCGTGCCGTTGGCGTCCCAGAAGTGCGCGCCCTGCGCGCGTTGGACGAAGCGCGGCGTGCCGCCCACGGCGCGAAAGGCACGCACGGGCGAGTTGACCCCGCCGGGAATGCAGGCTTGCGCCCGCTCGAAGAGCTCTTGGTTGCGGTCCATCGGTCGGGCCTCAATGCATCCGGCGCGGGGGCGGCGGGGTGTCGTCGGTTGGCGGGTTGGGCGGCTCGCCGTCCAGCTCGCTGCCCTCTTCGGGCGGCAGGGCCCAGAAGAAGCGATCGGGAATGACGTGGCCCATGCCGGCCTGGAAGCCGGCGTCCAGGGCTTGGTCGAGAAAGGTCAGCGCCTCGCCCACGGCCTCGTGCAAATCCACGCCCGCCGCCAGCAGGGCGGCCAAGGCGCCAGACAAGGTGTCGCCCGCGCCGATGAAACCGGCTTCAAAGCGCTCGAATTTTTCGCCGGTGATCGGGCCCTGCGGCCCGGCCAACACGTTGTCCACGTGCTGGTTGGGCAGGGTGATGCCCGTCACCAAGGTGTGGGCAGCTCCCAGTTTGTGCGCCGCCACGGCCAGCTCGCGCGGCGAGGCCGGGCGGTCGGCTTCCCAGTCGGGCAGCAGGAACTCGGTCAATACGGCGTGATTGCCCACCAGCACGGTGGTTTGCGGCAACACGAGTTCGCGCAGCGCATCCTGGTAGCTCTGCTGCTGCTCGTCGTCGAGCCAGGGCGTGGCTGGCAGGTAAGTCACCAGCGGCAGGTCGGGGTAGTCGCTCAAGATCTCCGCCACGGCGGCCACGGTTTCGGCGTTGCCCAAGAAACCCACTTTCCAGGCGCTGAGCGGCATGTCTTCCAACACCGATCGAGCCTGCTCCGACACCAGTTCGTCGTCCAGTGCGTGGTGCTCGAAGACCTCCGCCGTGTCGCGCACTAGGATGCTCGTCACCACGGGCAACGGGTGCCCCCCCATCGCCACGATGGCCGCTTGGTCGGCCCCCAGTCCGGCCGCGCCGGTGGGCTCGCTGGCGTTGAAGCTCATGACGCTGGGCGGGGCGGCCTCCTCAGCGGGGGGCGATTCGGCGTCGGGGAGTTCGGCAGGGCTCATGTCGAGTGGGGCGCGGCCGTGCAAAAACACCTGTTTGGAGCGGTTTGCCCCCGGGATTTCCCATGGGTGTTCCCCCAGGAAGAGGGGGGGGCCGTGCATAGAATGAAACGATTGTAGTGAGCGCCGTCTAAGCCGGTGCGGTCGTGGAAAAGGACGAACTTGAGCAACGAATTCAGCACTTGGATGTGCCTGATCTGCGGTTGGATTTACGACGAAGCCACGGGGGATCCGGAGCACGGCATTCCGGCTGGCACGCGCTGGGCCGAGGTCGACATGAACTGGACCTGCCCGGAATGCGGCGCCCGCAAAGACGACTTCGAAATGGTGCGCATCTGATCGACCATCTGCCAGGGAGTGAACACCGTGAGTGACGCCCAAGCCCCCAGCCCCGGTGCCAAGGTGCTGGTGATTGACGACAGCAACACCATCCGTCGCAGCGCAGAGATCTTTCTGAAGCAGGGCGGGTTCACGGTACTGCTGGCCGAGGATGGTTTCGATGCCCTGGCCAAGCTTGGCGACTTCAAGCCTGACCTCGTGTTTTGCGACATCCTGATGCCGCGGCTCGATGGCTACCAAGCCTGCGCGATCATCAAGCGCAACCCGGAGTTCGCCAACGTGCCTGTCATCATGCTGTCTTCCAAAGACGGCCTCTTCGACAAGGCCCGCGGTCGGATGGTGGGTTCGCAGGACTACCTCACCAAGCCCTTCACCAAAGACCAACTGCTGCAAGCCGTACGACAGCACCTCTCCTGAGGAAGCCCCATGCCTATCAAGAACATCCTCCTGGTCGACGACTCCAAGACCGAGCTGCACCACCTCAGCGAAATCCTGACCAAGCGCGGTTTTTCGGTGCGAACCGCCGAAAACGGCGAAGAAGCCTGGAAGCGTCTGGCAGAGGGCACGCCCGACTTGATCTTGATGGACGTGGTGATGCCGGGGCAAAACGGATTCCAACTCACGCGCGCCATCACCCGGGACGAGCGCTATGCCCAGGTGCCGGTCATCATGTGCACCAGCAAGAATCAGGAAACCGACCGGGTCTGGGGCCTGCGCCAAGGCGCGAAGGACTACGTGGTGAAGCCCGTGCAAGCCGAAGAGCTGCTCGCCAAGATCCAGGCGTTGGACTGACATGGGCAACAAGGTCGCCCTTCGCGAGTTCCAGCAGCGACTCGCTGAGCGCTTGGCTGCGGCCAAGGTGCAGTCCCAGGCCTCCCGCTGGTTGGCGGTGGACTGTGGTGGCCTGGGTCTCTTGTTGCCCCTGCAGCAGGCGGGCGAAATCTTCGCGCCCATGCCCATGACCACGGTGCCCTACACCCAGCCCTGGATGTTGGGGGTGGCCAATCTGCGGGGCGGGTTGCACGCCGTCGTGGACTTGTCGGTCTTCTTGGGGCTGCGGCAGCGGCCGCGCTCCGATGGAGGCGGGCGGCTGGTTTCGATGAGCGGTGACCTCCACATCAATTGCGCTTTGCTCGTGGATCGCCTGCTAGGCCTTCGCAGCGACGACCAATTGCGCCGGGTGACCGAGCCCAGCGATGCACCCCGCCCCCATTTCGCCAGCGAGCAGCGCGAAGACGAACAAGGCCGACGTTGGCAGGTGCTGGATCTGGAACTGTTGGCTCGGTTTGAGCCTTTTTTGAACATCGTGGCGGCGGCCTGACTGCCGTCTGCGAACCCTGCATCCATCGGCGCGCCAACGCAACGACCGCCTCAAGAATCCAACCTCGAAGAGGGTCCCCATGAGCCTACTGGACAAAATGAAGAACACGGGCAACGGTGCCGATTCCAACCGCCAAGAAGCGCGCGACAGCGTGTACGAGGCGGTGCATCTGGACGCGCCAGGCGCTGACACCACCATCATCCCTAGCGCGTTGCCAGACAGCCAGTTGTCGCCCGGTGGCGACAGCACCTTGGCCAGCACGGTGTACTCAACCATGGAGCCGCTCCAGGTCAAGATCGGCGACCGGACGCTGAGCTGGCAAAAGCTGTACGCCGGGTTGGCGGTGGCGGGCCTGGTGGGCACGCTGGTGATGGTGGTGCTCAACACGTGGCTGGCCAGCCGCAGCGCTGAGCAGGTGCGCGCCGCCGGTCAAGCGCTGACGCAGTCGCAGCGTCTGGCCAAGGCCACCTCAACCGCGATGGTGGGCAACCCCGTGGCCTTCTCTGAACTGCGGGAAAGCTTGGACGTGTTGACCGGCGTGACCCGCAACTTGGCCGGCGGCGAGGGCCCCTTGGCTCGTGCGCCCGGCACGGTGCGCAAGGCGTTGGAGCCGGTGGCGCCCCTGGTGGACAGCGCTGAAAAGCAAGTGAAGGTCATCGAAGAGCAGGAAAAGGTTCTGACCCAGGTGGGGCAGTCGCTGCGCGCCATCAATCGCGAGTCGTCCGACTTGCTGGAGGCCGCCGAAGGCGTGGCGTCGCACAGCTTGCAGACGGGAGGCTCGACCATCGAAATCGCGGCCACCGGCCAGTTGGTGATGCTGACGCAGCGCATCGGCAAGAGCGCCTCTGAGTTCCTGACCCAGGAGGGCGTCTCGGCCGAGGCGGTGTTCTTGCTCGGCAACGACTTGAACGCATTCAAGTCCATCGCCGACGGGCTGCTCAACGGCAGCCGCGAACTGAACCTGCCGCCGGCGCGTGACGCGACGGCGCGGGAAAACCTCAAAAAGCTGCTCGCAAGGTTCGACAGCACGCGCAGTCAGGCCGACGCGGTGTTGAACAACTTGAGCGGCCTGACCTCCGCGCGCGAAGCCGCCAACGAAATCCTGAAGAGCTCGGAAGACCTGCGCAAGGGCTTGGAAACCGTCGGTGAGCGGATGGACAAAGAGAGCGGCTTGTCGGGTTGGCAGGTCTTCCTTCTGGTGATCTTCGTGGCAGCCTTGGGCTACGGTTCCTACGGGCTGTTCCAGCTGTACGTATCCGGTCAGCAGCGTCGTGCACAGTTGGCCGAAGAGCAACGGCGCCAAGCCCAGGCGCAAGAGCTGGAGGCCAAGCGCGTCAACGACGCCAACCAGGCTGCCATTCTTCGGCTGATGAACGAACTGCAGGCGGTGGCCGAGGGCGACTTGACCCAACAGGCTACGGTGACGGAAGACATCACCGGCGCGATTGCCGACTCGGTGAACTACACCGTTGAAGAGCTGCGAACCCTGGTCGGTCAGGTGCAGGCCACTGCGGCACGGGTGACGGAAACCACCGGTCAGGTTGACCAGACCTCCACCGAGCTGTTGGCCGCCTCGACCGAACAGCTGCGGGAGATCCGAGCCACGGGCGACGCGGTGTTGCAGATGGCCACCCGAATCAACGAAGTGTCGACGCAGGCCGAAGACGTGGCCGATGTGGCCCGCAAGTCGCGTGAAGCGGCGGAGCAAGGCAAGAGCGCGATGCAGAACAACCGCCAGGGTATGAACGCCATTCGCGATCAGATCCAGGAGACCTCCAAGCGCATCAAGCGGCTGGGCGAGTCGTCCCAGGAGATCGGCGAGATCACGGAGCTGATTTCTGACATTACCGAGCAAACCAACGTGCTGGCCTTGAACGCCGCCATCCAAGCGGCCTCCGCCGGAGATGCCGGTCGCGGTTTCTCGGTGGTGGCGGAGGAAGTGCAGCGACTGGCCGAGCGCTCGGCCGACGCCACGCGCCGAATCGCAGCGCTGGTGAAAGCCATTCAGACCGACACCCAAGACGCCGTGGCCGCCATGGAGCGTTCGACCTCTGGGGTGGTGGAGGGGACCAAGCTGTCCGATGCCGCGGGTCAGGCCTTGGAAGAGATCGACACCGTGGCGCGCCAGTTGGACGAGATGGTGGCCAACATCACGAACCGCGCGAAGGAGGAGGCCACCTCCGCCAACGACGTGGCGGCCAACATCCAGCACATCTTCGCCGTGACCGAGCAAACCTCCGAGGGGACGCGCTCGACGGCCAAGATGGTGCACGAGTTGTCCCGCTCGGCCGACGCTTTGAAGACCTCGGTGGCCCGATTCAAGGTCAACGCCTAAGCGGCGACCACAACCCGTCCGCGTTCCATGACCGACTCTGTCCTCCCCACGGCCAGCGACGACCTGACGCCCTTGGCGTGGGTCCACGAGGAGCTGCGCCGCACGCTGGAAGGCGTGCACAAGGGCTTGCGCCGCACCTTGCGCGAGTACGACCTGCGTCTAGCCAGCAACCAGCTGGACGAAACGCAAACCCGAACGGTTCTGGGGCAGCAGGCCGCGGCCATGCACCAAGGCTCGGGTGCGTTGCAGATGGTGGGCATGCGCGAAGGCGCGTTGGTGCTGCAGGCCAACGAAGCCTTGCTCCGCCGCATGATGGACGAAGCGGCCATCAACCAAGCGCAAGTGGAAGCGCTGGAGCGGGCCGACTTCGCGGTGTTGACCTACATCACCCGCATGCTGGCGGCTGCACGCCCCTCTCCTTTGACCCTGTTCCCGGTGTACCGCGCCGTGCAGGAGTTGAACAAGGCCGGCCGCATCCACCCGGCCGACTTCTGGCCCGCGCAGTTCCAGTGGCATCCCTTGCCGCCCCTGGTGCTCGATCAGGCCGTGCCGCCGGTGGACGCGCTCCGAACCGCGTTCGACACGGCGCTGCTGCGGTACTTGCGGCAGCCCACGCCGCCGCATGCATTGCAGCTGGCCGACTTGTGCAAAGCGCTGAGCAACGACCTGCCCGACGAGCCATTGACGAGTTTTTGGCAGTTGGCCTCGGCCCAGTACGAAGCTTTGGCGTGCCAACTCATCGAAGGCGACGCCTTCGTCAAGCGCTTGGGTTCCCGCTTGGTCGCGCAATTGCGCAGCCATGCTCAGGGCCACCGAGAGGTGTCGGAGCGCCTGATCCAGGACCTGTTGTTCTTCTGTGCGCAAAGCCGTGAACCGGAGCCAGGCACGGCCCCCTGCTTGGAGGCCGTGCGCCGCATTTATGGTCTGTCGGACATCAGCGCAGGCGACTACCGCGACGAAAGCCTCGGACGCGTCGACCCCAGTTGGGTGGCCCAGGCCTTGCGCCGCTTGCACACCGCCAAGGAAGCGTGGAGCGCCAGCTCCGAGGGCGATGTTCCGCGGGCTGCGGGCATGGAAGAAGCTTTCGCTGCGCTGGGTGAATCCCTGACGCAGTTGTTCCCCAATGGCGAATTCCTGGGGCAAACTTTGCAGCGCGCTGCCTTGGTGACGGCACGGGCAGGCCACCGGCCGCCCGCGGCCTTGGCCATGGAAATGGCCTCGGCGATGCTGTACCTCGAAGCCGCCTTGGAAGACGCTGTTTTCGACCAGCCCGAGCAGGGCCCCCGCGTGGCGCGACTCGCCGAGCGCGTGCAACAAGCGGCCACCGGCCAGCCCAGTGAGGCGCTTGAGCCCTGGATGGAGGACGTCTTCCGCCGCGTGAGCGACCGCCAGACCATGAGCGGGGTGGTGCAGGAGCTGCGCCACAGCATGCAGGAGGTCGAGCGTCTGGTCGACGAGTACTTCCGCGACCCGGCCGCCCGGCGGGCCCAACTGGTCCAAGTGCCGGGCCCGTTGACGGCCATGCGCGGGGTGCTGAGCGTGTTGGGACTACCGCAAGCGGCTATCGCTTGCGTGCGCATGCGCGACGACGTCGACCGCTTGGCCGAAACCGAGGTGGATCCCACCCTGCCAGGCCCGCAGATCATCTTCGACCGCTTGGCCAGCAACTTGGGTCAGCTGGGCTTCCTGATCGACATGCTCAACGTGCAGCCGCACTTGGTGAAGTCGATGTTCCGCTTCGACGAGGAGCGCGGCGAGTTGGTGGCCGAGGTGGCGCCCAGTCGCCGCAAGGCGCCTGCGACCGAGGCGCCTTTGGTGGAGCAGGTGCGTGCTGCCGTGCAAGCCGCGCCGGCCGACCCCGCTCAGGCTGCTCGAGATCTGGAGCGATTGGCGCTGCAGGCGGCCGCTGACGACCAGCCGGCACTGGCGCTCGTGACGCACGGGGCAGCGCTCGAACTGGAGCCCCAAGGGCGCGACTTGTCCGCCCTGGAGCTCCCAGACCTCGAGTTGCCCGAGCTTCCGGTTGTCACACCCCCGAACGAGCCCGCTGGTGCCCAGGCCCTGAGCGGCACCGAAGCGCTGACGGCCTACCTGGATTCGCAGCCAGCCACGCTGCCCGAGCCTACGCCGGCGCCGGCGTCGGCTCCCCTGCCGAGCACCGACGAAGAGATTGACGAGGAGATGCTCGAGATCTTCTTGGAGGAGGCCGGTGAGGTCGTCGGTCAAGCCCGCGACGCTTTGGCGCTGCTCCAACAAGATCCAGCCGATCGCGCGCAGATCACCAACGTGCGGCGCTCGTTCCACACGCTCAAGGGCAGCTCACGGATGGTGGGCCTCAACGTGTTTGGAGAGGCCGCTTGGTCGGTGGAACAGTTGTTCAACAAGCTGTTGAGCGACGACGCCGCGTTGTCCGTCGAGGTTCGACAGTTCACGTCCGATGCCCTCGACGAGCTGTCCGATTGGCGCAGCGACATCGCCGCAGGCGCCGCGGGTCAACGAACCCCAGAGGGCTTGCGCCAACGTGCAGACGCCCTGCGCCTCGGGCAACCATGGCCCCAGCCTGTGGTCGAACCCGTCGCCGAAGCGGTGTCCGAATCCGAGGCGCCGCTGCCCGACTTGGAGGAGCCGCTGCCCGAAGTGGCGCCCTCGATGGAAACGGAGCTCAACGTCGAGTTGGCGATGGAGGTCCTGGAGCAAGAGGCTGCTGCCGCCGAGGCCGACGAGGCCGCCTTGTTGGAGCAGGGTGCCGCCACGAGCTTGACGCCCGAGGAAGGCCTCCTCGTGGGGGACAGCGGCGACCTGCTGGCCGGAGAGGCGGACGTCGAGACGTCGCCCTCGCTCGAGCCCCTGGGTGTCGACGTCCCACTCACCCAGCCGGCTGCGTTGGACGGTCTGGAAGTCGACACCTTGCCGGGAGGCGACCTGTCGGACGAGTCCGTTCGCTTGGCGTTCGAGCCAGATTCACCCGTCGCCATGGCCGACACGGAGCCTGTCCCCCTGGACGAGCCGGTGGTGTTGGAGGTCGCGCTGGATGGCCTCGAGACCGCCGAGAGCCTCGCCGTGGGCGAGGTCACGATCGACTTGGGCGAGCCGACCGAGCCGGCGCCGCTCGCAGCACCAGAAACCTTGCCCGATTTGGACTTGGCCGTGGCGCTTGCTGCACCGGCCGATGCGACGCCCTCCAGTGACGTCGCCGAGGCGCAGCCCGACGAAGAATGGGTGCTGCCCTTGGAGGCGCCTCCCGCTGCCGAGCCCCTCGAGGCGGCTGCCGAAGGGGAGCCGATCGCAGCGCAGGAGCCCGAGGCGGAAGTCCATCCGGGGCAAGACCCCGAAATGGTGCTCGACGTGGCGCCGGAGATCTTGGCTGAGCCAGCGTCCGAAGCCGCTCCCGAGCCGGCCGTCGAGCCGCTGCCCGACACCTTGCCGTCGCCTCTGGAAAGTGAGGGTGACTTCGTCCTGACCTTTGGCGACAGCATCATCCCGAGTGACGACGTCTTGGCGATCACCTCGCCGCCCGAGCCCGAGCCGGTGGTGCCACTGGAAGCGCTGGTGGAGGCCGTCGAAGCCGCCCATGTCGCGCCCGTGACTGACGGCCTGGAGGTGGGGTCGGAGGCTGCTCCCGCCTTGGACAGCACCGACGGGGAAGAGCGGCTCCGCCGCATCGGCGACCTCCGGCTGAGCGAAACGCTGTACGGCATCTTCATCGGGGAGGCCGACGAACTCGCTCGTCGGCTGACGGTGGGCCTGCACGACTGGGCTCAGGTCCACGACGAAGCGCCGCCCACGAGCGCCGAGGTGCAGGCGCATGCTTTGGCTGGCAACTCGGCCACGGTGGGCTTCGAGGTCCTGTCCGTGCTGGCGCGGGCTTTGGAACACGCTCTGGGGCGGGCGCAACAGGCCCAGGCTTGGAGCGCCGAATCCGCGGCGCTGTTCACCCGCAGTGCCGATGCCATCGCGCAACTGCTGCACCAGTTTGCGGCGGGCTTCTTGGAGACCCCGGACCCCGGCTTGGTGCCCGCCTTGCAGGCCTACCAGCCTGAAGTCCTGCCCGAGGGGATCGATGCCGATCGGCTGCCGGTGGAATCGCCGCCTGACACGTCCCCGGCGCCTGCCGTGTCGCTCTTGGACGATGACGATTTCGTGCCGGGTGAACCCGACCAGATCGACGACGAGTTGTGGGAGATTTTCGAGGAGGAAGCCAGCGACCTCTTGCACCAACTGCAAGGGCGTTTGCGGGACTGGACCGCGCACCCGCAGGACGTGGCCCGCGGCGATGCTTGCATGCGCACGCTCCACACCTTCAAGGGCGGGGCCCGCTTGGCAGGCGCCATGCGGCTGGGCGATTTGGCGCACCGCCTGGAAACCGATGTCGCGGCCTTGATGGCGGCCGACCATCGCAGCGCCGGCGACCTAGTGCCATTGCAGCACCGCGGGGACGACATCGATGCTGAGTTCGAGCGTTTGCGCCAGCAGCTGCGCGAGGGCATCAAACCGGGGGCGGCGCCGGTCGCGGCCCCGGAGGTCGACGTTCAACCCGAACCGACCCCGATGGTGCCGATCTCGCCCTTGGTCGTCGAGCCGCTGGTCCCGCCAGTGCAAGAGCCGGCCCTGTTGCCAGAGGCGGTCGACTGGTCGCGCTTCCTGGGGCACGATGCCCGCGAGATCGCCGCCGCCGATGCCGCCCCCTTGGTCGGGGCGCAAGCCATGGTTCGCGTTCGTGCCAGTTTGTTGGACCGCTTGGCCGCACAGGCGGGCGAAGTCTCCATCCGTCGTGCGCGGATGGAGAGCGAGCTCTCGCAAATGAAGACGGCCTTGCTCGAACTCGACGACAACCTGGAGCGTTTGCGCTTGCAGTTGCGCGAGCTGGAGGTGCAGGCCGAGGCGCAGATCAGTTCCCGTCAGGAGCAGGCCAAGGCGGCTGGCAGCGATTTCGACCCCTTGGAGTTCGACCGCTACACCCGCTTCCAGGAAGTCACGCGCATGCTGGCCGAGTCGGTGAACGACGTGGCCACGGTGCAGCGCAGCTTGCAGCGCAACTTGGCTCAAGGCGAAGACGAACTGGCCGCGCAAAGCCGACTCACCCGCGAGTTGCAGGACGACTTGCTGCGCTCGCGCATGGTGGAGTTCGACTCTCTGGCGGAACGTTTGCATCGCGTGGTGCGGCAAGCCGCTCGGGAAAGCGGCAAGCAGGCGCAACTGGAAATCAGTGGTGGCGGCATCGAACTCGATCGAGGCGTGTTGGAGCGCCTGATTGGGGCCTTCGAGCACCTGTTGCGCAACAGCGTGGTCCACGGCATCGAGCCCGCCGAGGTGCGCGCGCAAGCGGGCAAGTCGGACATGGGTGTCCTGCGCATCCGCCTGGCCCAAGAGGGCAACCAAGTGCTCATCGCGTTCAGCGACGACGGCGCGGGCTTGAGCCTGCAGGGCATTCGCGCGAAGGCGGCGCACTTAGGGCTGCTGCCTGAGGGACGAGAGCCGACCGAAGCCGAGTTGGTGCAGATGATCTACGCGCCGGGCTTCTCTACGGCATCCAACGTCAGCGAACTGGCGGGCCGGGGCGTGGGCATGGACGTGGTGCGTTCCGAGGTGAATACGCTGGGGGGCTACGTGTTAACCCGCACTCAAGCGGGTCGGGGTACTGAGTTCGACTTGCGGGTGCCGCTGACCACCGCGTTGACCCAGGTGGTGGTGCTGCGCTGCGGCGACTTGAAGGTGGCCGTGCCGGCCAGCTTGATCGACACCGTGCTGCGCCTGCCCAACGCCCAACTCAACGAGGCCTACGCCACCGGCACCCTCAAGACAGGGCCTTGGAGCGTGCCGATGTACTGGCTGGGCGGCCTGCTGGCGCACGACGATGCGCCGCAACTGCATGGCAAGCACGCGGCCGTGGTTCTGGTGCACTCGGGGCCGGATCGCATCGCCCTCCACGTGGACGAGGTCGTCGGCAACCAGGAAGTCGTGGTCAAGAACCTCGGCCCGCAACTGATGCACGTGCCGGGACTGGCTGGCATCAGCTTGTTGGCCAGCGGCTCGGTGGCCCTGATCTACAACCCGGTGGCGCTGGCCGAACGATTTGGTCACCTGGCCTTGGAGCGCACGCACGCCGTCGGCAAGCCCGTCGCCGCAGAAGCCGCGCCGATCGAGGTTTTGGCACCGCTCGTCATGGTGGTGGACGATTCGCTCACCGTGCGACGGGTGTCGCAGCGTTTCCTCGAGCGGGAGGGCTACCGCGTCTTGCTGGCCAAGGACGGCTTGGATGCGATGGAGCAGTTGGCGCGCGAAGAGCTTCCGGATATGGTGTTGTCCGATATCGAGATGCCGCGTATGGACGGTTTCGATTTGGTGCGTAATATCCGCGCTGATCAACGCCTGAAAGATTTGCCTGTGGTCATGATCACATCTCGGATTGCCGAGAAGCACCGAGACTACGCGGAGGCGCTGGGCGTCCAGGGCTATTTGGGCAAGCCATATGACGAGGAGCAGTTGCTGGGACTCATCCGTCAACACACCCGCCGGACCGTGGCGGTCTGATCAACCAGGCATCGCACCTGCATGGGCAACGTCGCAGAACAACTCGCCGAACTGACTGGCTACAAGGACCGTGACGTCATGGATGTCACCATGGTCGTGGCCATGCGCGACATGCTGGCGCCCTTGTCCGTCAGCATTTACCGTGCGGTAGGCAGTCCCGAGGACCGTCGTTGGATGACGCGTGCCCGCTTGAAAGGCGACGACGCGGTGGCCTCCGCCGACTCGCTGTCCACCCCCCTGAATGAGTTGCCTGCCCTCGACGAATTCCCAGCGCGCTTGGCTTGCTTGCAAAAGCATGAAGTGCGGGAATCCGGATCCGATGAAGGCGACTCCACCTGCTACTTCCCCTTGCTCAGCGAGCACGACGGCGATGGGGTGCTGGAGATCATTTCTCAAACCCGGCTGAGCCAGGCTGAGCAACGCACGGTCAGCGCCATCGTCAAGGTCTATCACAACTTCCAGGGCTTGCTGGACTACTCGGAGCGCGACACGCTCACGGGCTTGCTCAACCGCAAGACCTTTGACGGCAGCTTCTTGAAGTTGCTGGCGGGGGAAGGAGCACTGGCGAGCACGGCCATCGAGGGCGATCGTCGACACGAAACGGCCCCGGCACACTGGTTGGGCGTGATCGACATCGACCATTTCAAGCGGGTGAACGACAACTTCGGTCACCTGATCGGTGACGAGGTGTTGCTGCTGCTGTCGCGCCTGATGCGGGCCAGCTTCCGCTACCACGACCGCTTGTACCGTTTCGGGGGCGAGGAGTTTGTCGTCTTGCTGCGGGCCGATGGTGTGACCCATGCTGCTGCCGCGTTCGAGCGGCTGCGGCAGCAGTGCCAACAGTACGCCTTCCCGCAGGTGGGGCAAGTGACCCTGTCCATCGGGTTCACCGCCATCCGTCCGGGCGACACACCTGCTGGTGCGTTCGACCGGGCCGACAAAGCCGTTTACCACGCCAAGCACAACGGGCGGAACCAAGTGCATGGTTTCGAGCAGTTGGTCACCGATGGCCACCTGCAAGAAGAGGGCGACAAGGAGAGCGACGTCGAGTTGTTCTGAGGGTCGTTCCCCGCCCCGTCAGCGCTGCGACGAACAAGGCCGCCTTACGGCGGCCTTGTCGTTCTCGCACTCAGCGCGTTGTCAGAAGCGCTTGCCGATGCCGATGCTGAACAAGGTGGGGTCGACTTTGAACTTGCCCACCTTGGTGCCGTTGCTCTTGATGTCCGTGCCGATTTGGACCTTTTTCACGTCCGCGTTGAACAGCCAGCCGCCGCCCAGCGGTACGTCGAACCCCAAGCCGTAGGCGACGCCGAAACTGCTGCCTCCGATGGAGGGGTTCAGGGTCGACTGAACTGCGGGCACGAAGGTGTTGGATGAAAACAGCGTGGCATTGATGCCCAAGCCAGCGTAGGGCCGCCAGCCGCCCGCATCCAAGTGGTACTGCAAACTCAAGGTGGGGGGCAGGTGCTTGAGCGACCCGATGGTGACGCCGTTCGAACGGATGTCGTGTTTCTGGGGGTAAGTCAACACCAACTCGGCGGCCCAGTTCGGGTCGAAAAAGTACGTGATGTCGACTTCGGGGAAGGTCTTGTCGTTCACCGACAGACCCAAGCCGGTGCTGTCTTTGTTGACCGAATTCAGATGCAGGGCGCGACCCCGAACGATCCAGTCGCCGTTGTCTTGGGCGTGTGCGACCGACGCCACCAACACCAGGGTGGTAGCGGCCAGGGTGCTGTAGGCAAAGGCGGCCAATTGCTTGCGGCTCATCGAAAACTCCAAGTGAGGGTGAATCGGATGGCCGCATTGCAAGCTCGGGCTCGGACGAGCCCATTGCGTAGTGTCAATCGCTCTGCGGCAGGGCGGCCGGCGACTGGGCGGCGCTTGACCTGGATCAGACGCCGTGACCACGCCGTTGCGCGGGGGCGACGTCGGGCCGGAACGCCGTCACGGCATCGGTGATCAGGCCATCCACGCCAGCGGCTCGAAGACGAGCAGCCTCCTCGTGGGTGTTGACGGTGTAGGCCAGCGCCCGCAAACCAGCGGCGTGCAAGTTGCGGATCGCCTGCGCATCGAGCGAGCGGTGATGGCACACCACCGCCTGGGCGCTCAGGCCGAGCGCGAGTTGCGGCGCGTCGGGTCGCCACCGTTCCAGCAGCAGCGCCAGGGGCCATGGAGATCCGGTCGGGCGGGGCTCATCGGCTTGGCGTACCGCTCGCAAGGACTCGGGCTCGAAGCTGCTCAACACCGGCGGTCGAGCACCACGCCAATGCTGGCGCAGCCACAGCGCCACACCGTGCCCCAACCTTTGGGCTTGCCCTGGGCTGGGCTTGAGTTCCAGGTTCAACGCCCATTCGCCCTCGGCGGCGGCCGCCGCCAGCGCGGCCAAGCTGCAAACCGGTTCGCCCAAAGTTGCCGGGCCGTGCCAGGCCCCCGCGTCCAGGGTGGTCAGAGTTGACCACGGCGTGGCGGAGCCCACGCCGCGGCCGTTGGTGGTGCGCTCCAAACGCGCGTCGTGGAGCAGGAAGGGCACGCCATCGCTGGACAGCTGCACGTCGCATTCGAACCCGCGCCAGCCCAGTTCGGCCCCCTGGCGAAAGGCGCAGAGCGTGTTCTCCGGCGCCAGCCGACCCGCGCCGCGATGCGCAATCCAGAACGGCAAGGGCCAGTCGGGGGTGGAGGCATGGGTGTCGGGCATGGCGGCATTCGCAATCGGCAAAGTCTTGGGCCTGTGCCCCCAGAGGTTATGCCCTTGCGGCGGGGCCCCTCGGTTACCCTTCGGTCTTGTGCCCGATGGGTGCACCTTCCCCTGAAAAGCCGCTGCTCAGCGGCCCCCCTTTTCGCCATGAACGCCCCACTGCCGACGACCGCCCTGCTGGGGGTTGCCGACCCCGATCTCGCCAACGCCGACGCCCCGCGCCTGCGCGAGATTCCGTACAACTACACCTCGTTCTCCGACCGCGAGATCGTGCTGCGCCTGCTGGGCCCGCGCGCCTGGGAGCTGGCTTCCAGCCTGCGCCAGCAGCGCAACACCGGCCGCAGCGCGCGCATGCTGTACGAGGTGCTGGGCGACATCTGGGTGGTGCAGCGCAACCCCTACCTGGAAGACGACCTGCTGGCCAACCCCAAGCGCCGCCAGGCCTTGGTGGACGCGCTGATGCACCGCCTGCGCGAGGTGGACAAGCGCCGCAACCCGGCGGCCGACCCCGACCGCGACGCCGCCGTGGGCGAGCTGCTGCAGCTGGCCGGCGAGGCGGTGAACTGCTTTGCGGCGCGCTTCCGAGAGGTCTACGACCTGCGCAAGGCCGCGGCCAAGGCCCTGGGCAAGCACACCGCCAAAGACAACATCAAGTTCGACGGCCTGAGCCGCGTCAGCCACGTGACCGACGCGACCGACTGGCGCGTCGAGTACCCCTTCGTGGTGCTGACGCCCGACACCGAGGCCGAGATGGCCGGCCTGGTGGCCAGCTGCATCGAGCTGGGCCTGACCATCATCCCGCGCGGCGGCGGCACCGGCTACACCGGCGGCGCCGTGCCCCTGGTGTGGAAGAGCGCGGTCATCAACACCGAGAAGCTCGAGGCCCTGCGCGGCGTCGAGATGCTGCAGCTGCTGGGCCTGGACCGCGAGGTGCCCACGATCTTCAGCGAGGCCGGCGTGGTCACGCAGCGCGTGGCCGACTTGGCCGAGCGGCACGGCTTCGTGTTCGCCGTGGACCCCACCAGCGCCGAAGCCAGCTGCATCGGCGGCAACGTGGCCATGAACGCCGGCGGCAAGAAGGCCGTGCTTTGGGGCACGGCGCTGGACAACCTCGCCAGCTGGAAGATGGTCACCCCCGA
Organism: Inhella sp.; assembly: GCF_027532025.1. Lineage (GTDB taxonomy): Bacteria > Pseudomonadota > Gammaproteobacteria > Burkholderiales > Burkholderiaceae_C > Inhella. Next base: position 16,609 of record NZ_JAPZSY010000138.1, read on the forward strand.
CGCCCAGTGGCTGGAGGTGCACCGCCTGAACCACAACCTGGGCAAGATCCACGACGTGGAGATGGCCAGCTTCGAGCTGCGCACCTTCGACGCCAGCGGCAAAAAGCTGCTCAAGACCGAGCGCCTCGACATCCCCGGCCGCGTGTTCCGCAAAGAGGGCCTGGGCAAGGACGTCACCGACAAGTTCTTGGCCGGCCTGCCGGGCATCCAGAAGGAAGGCTGCGACGGCCTGATCACCAGCGCGCGCTGGATCGTGCACCGCATGCCCAAGGCCGTGCGCACCGTGTGCCTGGAGTTCTTCGGCAATCCGAAGGACGCCGTGCCCAGCATCGTGGAGATCAAGGACTACCTGTTCGCCGAGGCCAAGAACGGCGTGCTGCTGGCCGGCCTGGAGCACCTGGACGACCGCTACCTCAAGGCCGTGGGCTACGCCACCAAGAGCAAGCGCGGCGGCTTCCCGAAGATGGTGCTGGTGGGCGACATCGTGGGCGACGACGACGACGCCGTGGCCCGCGCCACCAGCGAGGTCGTCCGCATCGCCAACGCGCGCAGCGGCGAGGGCTTCGTGGCCGTGAGCGCCGAGGCGCGCAAGAAGTTCTGGCTCGACCGCAAGCGCACGGCGGCCATCGCCAAGCACACCAACGCCTTCAAGATCAACGAGGACGTGGTGATCCCGCTCGAGCGCATGGGCGAGTACACCCTGGGCATCGAGCGCATCAACATCGAGCTGAGCCTGCGCAACAAGCTCGAGCTGGTGGGCGCGCTGCAGGCCTTCTTCGGCGGCCGCCTGCCCCTGGGCAAGACCGACGACGCGAGCGACATCGCCAACAGCGAGCTGCTGGAAGACCGCGTGGCCCAAGCCCAAGCGCTGCTGGCCGACGTTCGCGCCCAGTGGCAAGGCTGGCTCGATGGGATCGAAGCGCACTTCGAGAAGCTGCAGACCCAAGAGCTGCGCGCCAGCTGGAAGCGGCAGATCCAAAAGCCGCTGCAGTCGATCTTCAGCGGCGCGGCCTTCGAGCCCGTGCTGGCCGAGATCAAGCGCATCCACGGCGAGGTGCTGCGCGGCCGCGTGTGGGTCGCTCTGCACATGCACGCCGGCGACGGCAACGTGCACACCAACATCCCCGTCAACAGCGACAACTACGCCATGCTGCAAGCCGCCCACGAGGCGGTGGCCCGCATCATGGTGTTGGCCCGCTCGCTTGGCGGCGTGATCAGCGGCGAGCACGGCATCGGCATCACCAAGCTCGAGTTCCTCAGCGACGAGGAGCTGGCCGCCTTTGCCGACTACAAGAAGCGCATCGACCCCACGGGCCGCTTCAACAAGGGCAAGCTGCTGCGCGCCGGCTCCGAACCCGAGAGCCCCTTCGCCGACCTGACCAACGCCTACACGCCGTCCTTCGGCCTGATGGGCCACGAGTCGCTGATCATGCAGCGCTCGGACATCGGCGCGATCAGCGACAGCATCAAAGACTGTCTGCGCTGCGGCAAGTGCAAGCCGGTGTGCGCCACCCACGTGCCACGTGCCAACCTGCTCTACAGCCCGCGCAACAAGATCCTGGCCACCTCGCTCTTGATCGAGGCCTTCCTGTACGAAGAGCAGACCCGGCGCGGCATCAGCGTGCAGCACTGGGAAGAGTTCGAGGACGTGGCCGACCACTGCACGGTCTGCCACAAGTGCGCTTCGCCCTGCCCGGTGAAGATCGACTTCGGCGACGTGTCGATGAACATGCGCAACCTGCTGCGCAAGATGGGTCAGAAGTCTTGGCGCCCCGGCAACGCCGCGGCCATGTTGATGCTCAACGCCACCAGCCCCGAGACCATCAAGCTGGCGCGCACCGCCATGGTGGGCGTGGGCTTCAAGGCGCAGCGCCTGGCGCACGAGGTGTTGGGCAAGTTCGCGAAGAAGCAAACCGCCAAGCCGCCGGCCAGCGTGGGCCCTGCGCCGGTGCGCGAGCAGGTGATTCACTTCATCAACAAGAAGCTGCCCGGCGGCCTGCCCAAAAAGACGGCGCGCGCGCTCTTGGACATCGAGGACAAGGACTACGTCCCGATCATCCGCAACCCGGCCAAGACGACGGCCGACACCGAAGCCGTCTTCTACTTCCCGGGCTGCGGCTCGGAGCGCTTGTTCAGCCAAGTGGGCCTGGCCACGCAGGCCATGCTGTGGTACGCCGGCGTGCAAACCGTGCTGCCCCCGGGCTACCTGTGCTGCGGTTACCCGCAGCGCGGCAGCGGCCAGTTCGACAAAGCCGAACAGATGATCACCGACAACCGGGTGCTGTTCCACCGCGTGGCCAACACGCTGAACTACCTGGACATCAAAACGGTGGTGGTCAGCTGCGGCACCTGCTTCGACCAGCTGCAGGGCTACCGCTTCGAAGACATCTTCCCGGGCTGCCGCATCGTCGACATCCACGAGTACTTACTGGAAAAGGGCATCACCCTGGGCGAGGGCGGGGCCTACCTGTACCACGACCCCTGCCACAGCCCCATGAAGCAGCAAGAACCCATGAAGACCGTCAAGGCCTTGGTGGGCGACAACGTTCTCAAGAGCGAGCGCTGCTGCGGCGAGAGCGGCACCCTGGGCGTGACCCGGCCCGACATCAGCACGCAAATCCGCTTCCGCAAGGAAGAAGAACTGCAGAAGAACGCCGACGCGCTCAAGCAATTGGCGCCAGCCGCAGGCAACGACGTGAAGATCTTGACCAGCTGCCCCAGCTGCTTGCAAGGTCTGAGCCGCTACGGCAACGACCTGCAAAACGGGCTGCTGGAGGCCGACTACATCGTCGTGGAAATGGCCCGCAAGATCCTGGGCGACAACTGGATGCCCGAGTACGTGGCCCAGGCCAACGCCGGGGGCATCGAGCGGGTGCTCGTGTAGGCCACCGGACGACCCCCACCCGCACCCGCTCCGCCCAGCCTGGCCCTCAGGCCGTTCTCTGGCGCGATCGGCGGGCCTCAGGGCTTGGTGGGGGGCTGTTCGGCGGCAGGCAAGCCGTAGCGTTGGCGCAAGCGCTGGTAGGTGCCATCGGCTTGGAGCGCCAGGAGCGTGGCCTCGTAGCGTTGCACAAAGGCCAGGTCCGTCGTGGCCTTGCTGAAGGCCATGGCAGCGGGTTCGGCCGACACCACCAGCGGGGTGGCCACGATGCGGGTGTTCAGTTGGGCATGGGCCAACTCATGGGCGGCGGTCAGTTCGTCGGCCATCACCAAGTCCACCCGGCCCAGGGCCAGCATCTGCCACAAGCTGCTTCGGCGCGGCACCAGTTGCAGCCTGGCCCGAAAGCGCTCTTCCCCTTGCAGCGCGGCGTACGCGGGCCCGTACATCACCCCCACTTGGGCGCCAAAGATCCAGCCCTCGCGATGCAGTTCCTCCAGGCTTTGCCCCCGGTACCGAGGGCGATCGGACTCGCGGATGAAAACGAGGTTGCGCGACCGCACCATCGGCTTGGAAAAGTAGGCAAAGGTCTGCCGTTCCGGCAAGGGAAAGGCGCCGTCCAGCAAATCCAGCCGACCGGACTTGAGTTCGGCCAAGGCCCGAGCGAAGGGCATTTCTTCCAGTACCACCTGACAGCCCATGCGCTGCAACACGGCTTGCGCCAAGTCCACGGTCCAGCCGCCGATGCGCCCATCGGGCAGGCGCATGCTGTACGGGGGGTCGTCGCTCCAGCGCAGGCGTTTGGTGCACGTTGGGGCCGCCCAAGCCGGCAGGCTCAGGGCCAGGGCCAACAGCGCAAGCGCCCAAGGGATGGGGCGCCGAAGCGAGCGGGGCGGGGAAGAAGCCATGGCCTGAGGTTATCGGATGGAGGGCCCGTTTGCACGACCCGAGCGCCCCCGAAGCGTGGGAGGATGCCGCGCTTCAACTCCCGCGAGCGGCTCGATGACGCCCACCGATTGCCCCCTGTGCCACGACGACGGTGGCCTGCTGCTTCACCACCGCCCGCTGTATCGCGTGGTGCGCGTCACCGACACCCCGGCGCATCCGGCGTTTTATCGGGTGATCGTCAATGCGCACATCGCCGAATTCAGCCAGTTGGCGCCCGGGGAGCGGATGGCCGTGATGGAGGCGGTGGCCACTGTCGAGGCCGTGCTGCTGCAGGCCTTGGCGCCAGCCAAGGTCAACCTTGCGAGCCTGGGCAATGTGGTGCCACACCTGCACTGGCACGTCATCGCGCGCTTTGCCGACGACGCGCAGTACCCGGCACCGATTTGGGCGGCGGCCGTGCGCGAGCGCGGACCCGACGCGCTTGGTGCCCTGCACGCGCGGCTGGGTGCCGTGGACGACGCGCTAGGGGCGCGCTTGGGGCATCTGGCCTGAGGGCGTCAAGCCATAGGGCGCGAGCAACTCCGCGTAGCGCTGGCGTTGGCGCAGGTCGTTCAGGGCCTGATCGAAGCGTTGCACGAAGGCTTCGTCGGTGGTGAGTCGGCTCCAGGCGCTGCCACCGCTTTCCAGGGGCAGGGTCAGGGATGTGGCGCGGATCCGCTCTTGCAGACCCAGCTGGCGCAGTTCGTAAGCGGCCGTGAGTTGGTTCACCAGCACGCCATCCACGCGGCGGTGGTCGAGCATCTTCCACAGGCTGGGGCGGTAGGGCACCTGCTCGAGCTTGCTCGCTCGCACGGGGTCTTGCAGCAGTGCGGCGAACTCGCTGCTGTACACCACGCCCACCTGGCCGCCCAGCCGCCAGCCTTGATCCACCAGATCGGCCAGCCGCTGATGGCCCACGCGGGGCACGTCCTCGGCCCGCACGTAGAGCACGTTGTGCAGGTACAGCAGGGGCTTGGAAAAGCGTGCATAGGCCTTCCGTTCAGGGCGGGCCAGCGTGGCGGGGATGACGTCCACGCGGCCGGCTCGCAGTTCGCTCAAGGCGCGGGCGAAGGGCATTTCCGCCAGCCGCAGCTCGCAGCCCATGGTGGCGAGCAGTTCGCGGTGCAGGGCGATCTCGACACCACCCACGCTGCCGTCGGGCAGCCGCATGGTGTGCGGCGGGTCGTCGCTCCAGGCCAATGTCTTGACGCAACGCGCCTCTTTCGCCACCGCCAATCCAGCCAGCAGGGTCAGCCCGACCGTGAGGGTGGCCCGCAGCCATTTCCGGGCCAATGAAACGGGCTCGACGCAGGACGGTCGCTGAGGCATCCAGCGATGGTGCGGCCAGACGCCAAGCCTTGCAATCCACCCGGCCGACGATTCGTGCCGAGGTGATGCAAAGTTCGCACCGCCCCGCAGTGAATGCCAAGCCGCGCGGTGGTGCCGGCGCCTGGTCGCTTGGGGCGGGGACAATGGAAGCTTTCGTTTGGATGTCGGCTCTGGCCGACCCGTGACTGCGCCATGACCTACTGCGTTGCCATGCGCCTGCGCGCTGGGCTGCTGTTTGCGTCGGACACCCGCACCAATGCGGGCGTCGACCACATCGCCCAGTTCCGCAAGATGCACCTGTTTCACATCCCGCACCAGCGGGAGATCGTGCTGCTGAATGCCGGCAATCTGGCCACCACGCAGTCGGTGGTGTCGCTGCTCAAGCAGCGTCTCACCGAAGACCGGGATCACATGCTCAACGTGGGCAGCCTGTACGACGCGGCCGTGCTGGTGGGCAAAACGCTGAAAGAGGTGGTGGCCCGCGACGCCGACGCCCAGCACGGCCCGAGCCAGGGCGTGGACTTCGGCGCCAACTTCCTGCTGGGCGGGCAAATCAAAGGCGAAGGGCCGCGCCTCTTCCACATCTACCCGCAGGGCAACTTCATCGAAGCCACCGAGGACACCCCCTACTTCCAGATCGGCGAGAGCAAATACGGCAAGCCCATCATCGACCGGGTGGTGCACTACGAGACCACGCAGCTGCCCGAAGCCGCCAAATGCACGCTCATCAGCTTCGACTCCACCATCCGCAGCAACCTCAGCGTGGGCCTGCCCATCGACATGGTGCTGCTGCGCGCCAGCCGTTTTGAAGAACCCATGAAGGCGCACCGTGTGGGGGCGGACTCGGCTTACTTCCAGCAGTTGCGCAAGGGCTGGGGGGAGGGGCTGCGGAAGGTGTTTGAGGGCTTGCCGGATGAGCCTTGGTTCGAGACCTGAGCGGGTTGTTGTTCGTTCCCCGCTCTCAGTTCTCCGTTCTCCGTTCGCCCTGAGGGTTCGAAGGGCTCGCTTGGCTCGTTGAAGTCAAAGCCCGCAGGGGTTTCACCCCTGCACCCGAGCAGCCAACAGCCGGGAAACGGCGCAACAGGTTGAAGTCCGGGCTGTTCGGCTGCAGGCTGTTCTGAATTCGGCTGTTGCCCCGTTCGTAAGCGCCGAGCAGCGCAGGGCACCCCTGGCAAAGCCAGGGGCGCTGGAGCCGGGGCCAGCGCTTTTCCCCACTTTTGGCAAGACAAAAGTGGGTCGGGTGCAGGGGTGAAGCCCCTGCGGGCTCTCGGCCGAGGTCGTCACCCCAAACCCCGTCGCTAGCGGGTAGGCTCAGGCCCATGAAGATCGCCCTATTCAGCGCCAAGCGCTACGACCGCCTCAGCTTCGACGCCGCACTGCCCGCGCACCCGGGCCTGAGCCTCACGCACTTCGAACCGCGCCTGGACGCCGCCAGCGCCGTCCTGGCCGCCGGCTTCGACGCGGTGTGCGCTTTTGTCAATGACGACCTCAGCGCACCGGTTTTGGCCCAACTGCAGGCCCAGGGCGTGCGCCTGGTGCTGCTGCGCTGCGCCGGCTTCAACCAGGTCGACCTCAAGGCCGCCCAGGCGCTGGGGCTGACCGTGGCCCGCGTGCCCGAGTACTCGCCTCACGCCGTGGCCGAGCACACCCTGGCCCTGCTGCTGACGCTCATCCGCCGCACGCACCGCGCACACAACCGGGTGCGCGAGGGCAACTTCGAGCTCGACGGCCTGCTGGGCTTCGACCTGCACGGCAAGACCGTGGGCGTGATCGGCACCGGCCGCATCGGCCGCTGCGTGGTCAACATCTTTCAGGGCTTGGGTTGCGAGGTGCTGGTGCACGACCCCGTCCCGCACCCTGAGGTCACGGCGCGCTACGTGCCGCTGGACGAACTGCTGGCCGCCAGCAAGGTGGTGATGCTGCAGTGCCCGCTGAACGCCGCCACGCACCACCTGATCAACGCCGAGCGTCTGGCGCTCATGCCGCGCGGCAGCGTGCTGGTCAACACCAGCCGCGGTGCCGTGGTCGACACCAAGGCGGTGATCGACGCGCTGAAGTCGGGCCACCTGGGCGGCTTGGCCATCGACGTGTACGAGGAAGAGGCCGCGCTGTTCTTCGAGGACCACAGCGACGAGGTGCTGACCGACGACGTCTTCGCCCGGCTGCTGACCTTCCCCAACGTGCTGATCACGGCGCACCAGGCCTTCTTCACCGAGGAAGCGCTGAGCGCCATCGCCAGCATCACCTTGGGCAACGCCACGGCTTTCGCAGCCACCGGCAAGCCCGTGCACCCGGTGAGAGCCTCGTGAGCGACACCGACTGGAAGCTGCTGGCCCGCGGCCTGTCGGCCACCGACGCCCAACTGCTGTGCAACTGCCTGCACATGGCCAGCCTGCAGGCCGAGGCGGCGGACGTGGGCATCGTGCAAACGCATGGCTTGTTGAGCATCGCCGTGGGTGGTGCGAGCGTGCGTGTTCCGGCCCACCAACTGACCGAGGCCCAGCAGGTCATGGCCGCCTTTCATCGCGGTGACTTGGCGCTGGACGAGGATTTCGAGCCCGACGCCCCAGGCCCTCCATAGCCTTTGCCAAAGACGGTCATTTGATAAACCAAAGCTAACGCCATCCTTCTGTCGATACAGTTCATTTCATCCGTTCCACCCCTCCACCGGAGTTCACCATGTCCCTGATCAACACCACCGTCGCCCCGTTCAAAACCGAGGCTTTCCACAACGGCAAGTTCATCACCGTCACCGACGAGTCCCTCAAGGGCAAGTGGTCCGTGCTGATCTTCATGCCGGCCGCTTTCACCTTCAACTGCCCGACCGAAGTCGAAGACGCCGCCGACAACTACGCCGAGTTCCAGAAGCTGGGCGCCGAGGTCTACATCGTCACCACCGACACGCACTTCTCGCACAAGGTGTGGCACGAGACCAGCCCGGCCGTGGGCAAGGCCAAGTTCCCGCTGGTGGGCGACCCGACCCACACGCTGACCAACGCCTTCGGCGTGCACATCCCCGAAGAAGGCCTGGCCCTGCGCGGCACCTTCGTGATCAACCCCGAGGGCGTGATCAAGACGGCCGAAGTGCACTCGAACGAAATCGCCCGCGACGTGTCGGAAACCCTGCGCAAGCTCAAGGCCGCCCAGTACACCGCCAAGAACCCCGGCCAGGTTTGCCCGGCCAAGTGGAAGGAAGGCGCGGCCACCATCGCCCCGTCGCTCGACCTCGTCGGCAAGATCTAAAAAAGGTCCGGATCAACCGACTGCGCGGGCCGATCTTGGGCCTGCGGTGCTCGCCGTACGGATGTACGGCTGCGCGCCTCAGGCCCAATCTCGACCCGCTCGCGACGGTTGCTCTCGCACCTTTTGTGATGACCTCCTTGGATCGTTCTGTGCTGAAGTTGGCGGCCCGATGAGGGCTGCGGGCTGAGGCACGCCTGTCTCGAAAGCCCGCCATGCTCGAAGCCGCCCTCAAGACCCAACTCGCGACCTACCTGCAACGCGTCACCCAGCCCGTGGAACTCGTGGCCACGCTGGACGCTTCGCAAGCCTCGCAAGACCTGCGCGCCCTGCTCGACGAGGTGGTCGAGGCCGGCGGGGGTCGCGTCACCCTGCGCGTGGTCGACAACGCCGAGCGCAGCCCCTCGTTCACCATCGGCTCGCCCGGCCAGCCTGCCCGCCAGCGCTTTGCCGGCCTGCCCCTGGGCCACGAGTTCACCACCCTGGTGCTGAGCCTGCTGCAAGTTGGCGGCGTGGCCCCCAAGATCACCGACGAGCAGGCCGCGCGCATTCGCGCCCTGAAGGGCCCGCTCGCTTTCGACACCTACATCGGCCTGAGTTGCCACAACTGCCCGGACGTCGTGCAGGCGCTCAACGTCATGAGCCTGCTCAACCCGGCCGTCACCTCCACCGCCATCGACGGCGCGCTGTTCCAAGACGAGGTCAAGGCCCTCGACATCATGGCCGTGCCGGCCGTGTACGTGAATGGCCAGTCCTTCGCCAGCGGGCGCATGGACCTGGACGAGCTGCTGGCCAAGATCGAAGCCCAGTTCGACACCGCCGGCGCCGCCGAGCGCGCTGCGGCCCAGGCCGCCGAGCTGAGCGCCAAGGCCCCCTACGACATGCTCATCGTCGGCGCCGGGCCGGCCGGCGCCGCCGCCGCCGTGTACGCCGCCCGCAAAGGCCTGCGCGTGGGCCTGGTGGCCGACCGCTTCGGCGGCCAAACCCTCGACACCCTGGGCATCGACAACTTCATCTCCGTGAGCCACACCGAGGGCCCGCAATTCGCCCGCGCGCTGGAGAACCACGTTCGCGACTACCCGGTGGAGGTCATGGCCGGCCTGCGCGCTGCCAAGTTGGACACGGCCGGCGAGCCCGGCGCGCTGGCCACCGTGACGCTGGACAACGGCGGCCAGTTGAAAGCCCGAAGCCTGGTGCTGGCCACGGGGGCGCGCTGGCGCGAACTGGGCGTGCCCGGCGAAGCCGAGTACCGCAACAAGGGCGTGGCCTACTGCCCCCATTGCGACGGCCCGCTGTTCAAAGGCCAACGCGTGGCCGTGGTGGGCGGTGGCAACTCCGGCGTGGAGGCCGCCATCGACCTGGCCGGCATCGTCAAGTCAGTGACGCTGCTGGAGTTCGCGCCCGCCTTGAAGGCGGACGACGTGCTGGTCAAGAAGCTGCAAAGCCTGCCCAACGTCACCATCCTGACCCACGTGCAAACCCAGGAAGTGGTGGGCGAGGGCGGCAAGGTCAACGGCTTGCGCTACCTGCACCGCGAGACGGGCGAATCGGTCACCGTGCCGCTGGAAGGCGTTTTCGTGCAGATCGGCCTGGTGCCCAACACCGAGTGGTTGAAAGGCACGCTCGAGCTCAGCCGCTACGGCGAAGTCGTGGTCGACGCCAAGGGCGCGACCTCGGCGCCCGGCGTCTTCGCGGCGGGCGACTGCACCACCGTCCCCTTCAAACAAATCATCATTGCCACGGGCGATGGGGCCAAGGCCGCGCTGGGTGCCTTCGATGCCTTGATGCGCATGCCCAACTCGGCAGCCTTGCCGGCTTGACGCCCTGCGCTGGCTGATCGCCAAGACTTGCGGTCGTGAGGCCCCAACCTGGGCGCTCCAAGGCGATCTGGCTGATCGACCCATGGGCGACGGTTCGAGGCTGAGGCCGCAACCGATGGCTACCGGTTGCTTGTACTTGCACCAAGGGTGGGCTCGACCCTGAGCGGCCGTAGTGGGCGCCGACCCGAGCAGCCGCCATGTAGCGGCTGCTGAAAGTCTCGGCTGGCGTGCGTACGGCAGCAATGTGCCCCAAGCCGAACTTCACCGAGCCAAGGCAAAGAGATGAGGGCAGCCGCTCGCGGTAGGCCCGGCAGCCGACAGCAATGCACCCTCCAGCAGCCCACCACCCTGCGCCCATCGCCGTTTGCTTCCCGCCTGCCAAGGCAACAGCTGATCAGCGCTGCGCAAAAAGCCTTTGCATCAAGGCCTCGGCCTTCTCCAAGCCCCTTTCGGACAACACCACCGACTTGGCCTTGCTCATCGGGTCAGAAATCAGACCCTTCGCGTGGAGCCGGTTCATCGCGTCCCAATCGAAAGTCTTCCAGACCCGGTTCTGCTCGTGCAGCCCCAGCAACAGCAAGGCCAGCACGGCGTCGTCGATGCGGTCGGTGTTGAGATTCATGCGGGCCTCCGTTCAAGCCAAGCCCAAACCATCCAGTGGCGAGCGCACCGCGCCACCCCCCAGCTTCAGCACATGGGTGTAAATCATCGTGGTGGCCACGTCAGCATGGCCAAGCAAGTCTTGCACGGTGCGAATGTCGTACCCCGCCTGCAGCAAATGGGTTGCAAAGCAGTGCCGCAAGGTATGCGGCGTCACCAGCTTGGCGATTCGCGCCGACTGCACCGCCCGCTTGAAGGCCCGCTGAAAAGTCTGGTCGTACAGATGGTGCCGGCGCACCACCCCACTGCGCGGATCAGTCGAATGGTGGCCCTGCGGAAACACCCAAAACCAAGCCCAGCTGTGGCCAGCTCGCGGGTATTTGCGCTCCAGCGCATCCGGCAGCTCGACGCCGCTGCGATCCGCAGCAACATCCTCTTCCCAAAGCGCATGGGCAGCCAGCAACTGATCCTTCAGTGCCGCCTGCAAGCTGCCGGGCAGCATCACCACCCTGTCCTTCTTGCCCTTCCCCTGCCGCACCACCAAGGCTTGATGGCCGAAGTCCACATCCTTGACCCGCAGTTGCAGCGCCTCCGAGATTCGCAGCCCGGTTCCGTACAGCAGCCGGCCCAGCAAGCGGTGCTCACCTTGTAGCCCGTCCAGCACCGCCGTGACTTCGCTGGGCGTCAGCACCACGGGCACATGCCGTGAAGCCCTGGGCCGACCGATCTCCTGCATCCACGGCAGGGACAAGCCAAGCACCTTGGCGTACAAAAAGATCAGCGCGGCCAGCGCCTGGTTGTGGGTAGAGGGTGCGACCTTGCGCTCCGCCGCCAGATAACGCAAGAACGCCTCAACCTCCGGCGCGCCCAGTTCCATCGGGTGGCGCAGGCCATGAAAGCGAACGAAGGCTCGAATCCAGTGCACGTAGGCGTCTTCAGTGCGCAGGCTGTAGTGCAGGTAGCGGATGCGCTCACGCACCTGGTCCAACAGCTTGGGGGCCTTGAGGGGCGGCATCGGTGCCACCAGCCTGAGGGGCCGAACCTGGCCTCGAGGTGGGGCAAACTCGGTCTCGCGGCCGTGAGGGGCTTGCAGCATGATGGCCTCCTAGCATCGGCGCATTGCCTGCAGAGCACCTGCGGGATCGGCCGACTTAGGGCGCAGTTTGCTACTGGATAAAACAACAGTCAACAGGGGAGAAATGCATGACGG
>NZ_JAPZSY010000057.1 GCF_027532025.1 Inhella sp.
GGCGGTGGCGGCACCACGCCGGTGCCGCCCCCTTCCCCGACGCCTCCACCCCCGCCGTCCCTGGTGGTCCCCCTCACGGGCACGTTGCAAACCTCCGTGCCAGCGCCGGTCTATGCGGCGAACTCGGAAGAACAGGCGGCCTTTGCCATCTACAACGAAATCCGCCAAAAGTCGGGCGCCGGCTTGTTCCGTCAAGAGCCCAAGCTCGACACCGCCGCTCTCGGTCACCTGACCTGGATCGCCAAGAACGGAATCAACACGCACACCCAACCCGTGGGCTCGGCCGGTTTTACTGGTGCCACGGTGACCGATCGGATCCGTGCTGCGGGCTTCACGGAAGCCGTTCGGAGTTCGGAGGGGATTGGTGGGCGCAACATCCTCAATCCCAAGGGAACTTGCGCGCCCCTGAGTGTGCCTTACCACGCGGCCGACTTTTTCAACTCCTGGACCCATGTGGGCTTCAGTTTGTTCGACCTCAGCACCATCCCTGGGCCCTACACCGGACTCACGGGCGCTTACGGCTGCGTCTACAACATGTCCCTGACGGACTCGGCCCAACTGGGCCAGGTGCCGCCCTCGGGGGCGCTGGTGACCTATCCCTTCGATGGCGGCACGGGAATCCATCGAGCCGTCATTGGCAACGAAATCCCCCGCCCGCCGATCGCGCTGTTTCCCAACTTGATCAGCGGCCCGAGCGTGGTCGTCGGGGCCCGCAATGCCGACTACGTGAACTGGAAGGCCGATGGCTCCTTGAGCCCCACGGTCACGCAGTTCGAGGTGAAGGACGACTTGGGCAATGTGCTGCCTTTCACCATCCTGGCCCACAGCGCCCTCAAGAGCGGGCCCGGGGTGGTCTTGAACGCCGACGCCCGAATCCCTGAAGGGATGGCGGTCGGGGTGGTGATGTCGCCGCTGACCATTGGCAAGGTGTACCGTGTGAATTATTCGATCACCTTGAAGCCAGGGGCGACGCCGATCACCAAGAGCTGGACGTTCACAGCGAATGAAACTGGCATCTAAGTAAGCGTCGATCACAACCAACCAAGCGCCCTGCGGGGCGCTTTTTTCATGGCCGCTGCACCCTCAGTCGGGCGGGCGCGGCGCCAGGGCGGCGATCTCGGCGGCGTGGCGCAGCAAGGCCTCGCAGCCGGGTTCCAGGGCCTGCGCGAGTTGGGCCCACCAGTCGGCTGAGGGCCAGTTGCCGGCGCGCACCTGGCGCTCGGCGTCGGCGGCCAGCTGCGACAGGCGGCTGGCGCCCATGGTGGCCGACAGCCCTTTGAAGCCATGCAGAGCCTCGACGGCCTCGTCCAGCGCGCCCTGGTCTTGCAGCTGCCGCAGCCGGGCTTCCAGGGAGCGGGCGCTTTGGCAGTAGCTTTGCGCCATGCGCTGGAACAAGGCGGTGTTGCCCATCATGCGCACGATGGCGCCGCGCAGGTCCAGGCCCGCTTGCTGGGCTTGGGCCGCGCGGTCGTCGTCGACCAGGGTTTCGGCCTGGCTTTGACGCTGCTGGATGTGCGCCATGGCGCCGCCGTCGCTCGGCAAGGGGGTGGCGGGCCGGGCCGAGGGTTGGGCGGGCGCGGAGGCAGGCGATGGCGTGGGCGCTGCTGCGGCGTCGCCAGCGCGCAAACGCTGGATGACGGCCACGAGGTGCCCGAGCTCGAAGGGCTTGCCCAGGTGGTCGTCCATGCCGGCGGCTAGGCAGCGGCGGCGGTCTTCTTCGCCGGCGTTGGCGGTCATGGCCACGATGGGGATGCCGCAGCCCAGGTCTTGCCGGATGCAATGGGTGGCGCGCAGCCCGTCCATGACGGGCATTTGCATGTCCATGAGCACGATGTCGAATTGGTCGGCCCCGGCTCGCAAGAGCTCGACGGCGAGTTGGCCGTTTTCGGCGATGGTGACGACGGCGCCTTCGGATTGCAGCAGCTCGACGGCCACTTGCTGGTTGATGCGGTTGTCTTCGGCCAACAGCACGCGCAGGCCCTGCAGCCGCACGGTGGATGCGGGCGCAGCGGCATCGTGGCCCGGTGACGCTTGGGCGCTGCCCGTGGCCAGTTCTTGGAACTGCAGCGGGGTGAAGGGTTTGATGAGGAAGCCGTCCAGCGCCGCGCGGCGTGTCGGGCCGGCGCCTTGCGCGAGCAGGGCCTGGACGTCTTCTTCTTGCTTTTGGCTGACGAGGGCGACGATGCGGCACGACGCAGCGGCGGGCTCGGCGTCCCGCAGGCGGCGCAGCCAAGCCCCTTGGCCTTGTTGCCAGAAGGGGGCATCCACCACGAGCACGCTGTAAGGCGCCCCGTGGCTGGCGCCGTGCTGCAGCAGGGCCAGGGCTTCGTCGAGAGTGCTGGCGGCGTCGACGCTGCAGCCCCAGGGCTGGAGAAGCACCGGCAGGCTGGCGGTGAGCACGGTGTGCTGGCTGAGCAGGACGAGGCGTTGCTGCTGCGCGGGGTCGGCGGGCGGGTGGTCGGCCGTGCAGGGGAGCTCGAGCGTGAAGCCGAAGGTGGAGCCGCACCCGAGGTGGCTGACCAAGCGAAGCTCCCCCCCCATGAGGCCGACGAGCCGCTGGCTGATGGCCAGGCCCAGGCCGGTGCCGCCAAAGCGGCGCGCGGTGGAGGCCTCGGCCTGGCTGAAGCCGCTGAAGATGCGGGCCTGGTTTTCTTCGGAGATGCCGATGCCGGTGTCCACCACCTCGAACTGAACCTCGGCCCGCTCGGCACGGCGGACCAGTTGCCGCACGCGCAGCAGCACCTCGCCGTGCTCGGTGAACTTGATGGCGTTGCCGGTGAGGTTGATGAGCACCTGCTTGAGCCGGGAGGCATCGCCCACCAGGGTGCGGGGCAGCGCGCGGTCGACGTCGAACAGCAGCTCGATGGGCTTGTCGCCGGCGTTGGCTGCCATGATGACGGCGACATCGCGCAGCAGGGTTTCCAGCTCGAAGGGGTGGGGGTCGAGCGGCATCTTGCCGGCTTCGACTTTGGAGTAGTCGAGCACGTCGTTCAACAGGCCCAGCAGGCTTTGCGCGGCGCTGCGGGTTTTGCGCAGGTAGTCGAGTTGGCGCGCCATGAGCGGCGTGCGGGCGAGCAAACCCAGCAGGCCGAGGATGGCGTTCATGGGGGTGCGGATTTCGTGGCTCATGTTGGCCAGGAACATGCCCTTGGCCTGGGCGGCGGCCTCGGCCTGCTGTTTGGCCAGGATGAGGTCGGTGATGTCGGCCCGGAAACCGACGAGCTGGCCTTGTGGGGTGCGACGCTCCACGATGCGCAGCCAGCGGCCGGAGTCAAGGCGCTGGATGGCGTCGCGGTTGCCTTGCCGGTGCGCGGCAAGGCGGGCCTGCAGCCAGGTTTCTTCCTGGCCGGCGGCCTCGGGGTACTGGCCGCGACGAATGCCCTCGCGCACGATGTGCTCGAAGCTGTTGCCAGGCACGAGCAGGTCGGCCATGGGGGCGTAGAGCTCGCGGTACTTATCGTTGCACCAGCTGAGGCGGTCGTCGGCGTCGTAGACGATGAAGGCTTCGTTGAGGGCGTCGATGGCCCCCCGCAGCAGGGCCTCGGCCTCGAGGCGTTTGGCCTCGGCTTGGCGGCGAGCCGAGATGTCGTTGTAGATGGTGACGAAGCCGCCGCCGGGCATGGGCGCGCCCTGGATCTCGAGCACGGTGCCGTCGGGCCGGACGCGCTCGAACTTGAGCGGCTCGGCCCGCACGGCCTCCTGCAAGCGCTCTTGAACCAAGGCCTCCAGGTCGTTGCTCGGGCCGTACTCGCCGCGCTGCGCGTTGAAGCGAATGAGCGCCGGGTAGCTGGCCGGCTCGGCGCCCTCGAGCAGTTCGTTGGGCAGGTCGAGCAGGGCCTGGAATTGGCGGTTGTGGGCGATGAGGTGCAGGTCGGGGCCCACGGCGCTGACGCCGCAGGGCAGGCTGTCCAGCACGGTGCGCACCAGCTCGTGCTGGCGCCGCAGGTCGTCTTGCAGCAGGCGGCGGGCGGTGACGTCGGCAAAGGCGCCGACGAGCCGGACGGGCTCGCCGTCCTGGTGTTCGGCCTCGCCGACGGAGGTGACCCACTTGCGGCTGCCGTCCGGCAGTTGCAGGGCGAGTTCGAGGTCCCAGCCTTGGCCGAGTTGCACGGCGGCCTGGATGGCCTGGACTTGGCGTTGGCGGTCGGCGTCGGACATCATGGCCGCAACCTGCTCCAGCCTGGCGTTCTCGTCGGCGCGGAAGCCGAGCAGGCGCAGCGCCTCCTGGGACCAGCGCACTTGCCGGCTGGCCAGGTCCATCTGCCAGCCGCCCACTCCGGCGAGTTGCTCGATGCGCTGCAGCAGCAGGCGGTTGTTGCGCTCGACCTCTTGGGCCGCGCGTTGGGGCGTGATGTCGATGTGCACACCCGCGAAGACCAGCGCTCGGCCGCGTTCGTCGCGCTGCACGACGAGGCCCCGCGCCAACACCCACACCCAGCGGTCGGGTTCGGCATGCCGCAGGCGGAACTCGACCTCGTACTGCTCGGTGTCCCCCCGCAAATGGGCCTCGGACGAGGCCTTGACGCGGCCGCGGTCGGACGGGTGGAGCAATTCAAGCCAGGTGGCCAGGGTGATGGGCTCGAGCTCGGCACGGCTGCGGCCGAGCATTTCGGCCCACCGCTCGTTGATGGTGACGAGGTGGGAGTCAAGCCGCACCTCCCAAGTGCCGGCGTGGCTGGCTTCCAGCACGTTGGCCAACACTTGGCGCTCGCGCTGCACCGAGTCGGCCAATTGGCGGGTGGCGGTGATGTCGAAGCGGACGCAGGCGTAGCGGTCGACCTCGCCGTCGGGGCCGGTCAGGGGCACCATCAGGGCTTGGGACCAAAACGGAACGCCTTGTTTGTCGAGGTTGCACACCTCGCCTTGCCAGGGCTCGCCCGCGGCCAGGGTCCACCACTCAGCGCCACCACCGCCCGGCCCGACGAAGGACTCGGGCTGGCCGATCAAGTCGGACAGGTCGTGCCCACTGGCCTGGCAGAACGCCGCGTTGGCCTCGACTATGCGGTGCTCGCGGTCGACCACGGTGAGCAAGGCGTGCGACGACAAGGCGCGCCAGACATCGGCGGCATCGAGCGTTGGGGGGAGCGTGGCTTGGTTCGGTTCTGGGGCCGTGGGGGCTGGCGCTGACGCCGGCGGCTCGGGCAGCGATGCGTCGGCGCGCGGACCGCGCCGCAGCCACCACCGGGCCCCCGTCGCGCCCAGCACGGCACCGAGCGCTGCGCCCAACAGGGCCGCCACCATGCTCATGCGTGTGCCTTCCAGCTTGTGTTCAACGGAACCAACGGCCTCTCGCTTTCCGGACGCTTTGGACCTGGGCACCTGCACGGCGCCGCCATTCACCCGGCATCATGCGCCTGACCGAGCAGCACCGCGGCCGTTCAGGGCGACAGGGCGCTCGCGTTTGGGCATTTGTTCACCGAACCCGGAAAAGCCCAGGCGCCACCGGGTCGGGCTCGGTATGTATCATCCGTACATACCCTCAGTCGCATACCACCATGCAAGCCACCGTTGCCGAACGCGGCCAGATCACCCTGCCCAAAGCCGTGCGCGATGCCTTGGGTTTGACCAAGGGCACGGTGTTGACGGTGGAGCTGGAGGGCGGTCGCATCGTGCTGCGCAAGAACGTGGACGACGCCCTGAACCGCTTGAAAGGCCGCTTCAAGCTGGCCGATGGACATCAAAGCACGGACGACGCGCTGCGCGCCACGCGTGGCCGCGCGCCCGGCGAGCCCTTGGAGACGGAGGCCGGCGCCTCATGATCGCGGTCGACGCCTCGGTGTTGCTGGACGTGCTGACCGCCGACGCGGTGCACGGCGACGCCTCGGCCAGGGCCTTGGCGGGCGCGCTGGCCACGGGCGAGGTGGTGGTGTGCGATGCGGTGGTGACCGAGGTGCAATCCATGTTGGACACGCGCGAAACCGCGATGGACGCGCTGGCCGAATTCGGCATCCGCTTCGAACCCACCCAAGAACAAGCGGCGGTACGCGCGGGCCACATGCAACGCCGCTTTCGCGAGCGGGGCGGCCGCCGCGAGCGGGCGGTGGCCGATTTTTTGATTGGCGCGCACGCTCTGTTGCAATGCCAGGGCCTGATCACCCGCGACGCCGTGTTTTTCCGCGATTACTTCAAGGGCCTCAAGCTCATCGTGCCGACCGCCTGAGCGCCCTCCCCTTCACCCCACCCTGGAGCCTTCCATGCTGCAAGCCTACCGACAACACGCCGCCGAACGCGCCGCCTTGGGCATCCCGCCCCTGCCGCTGGACGCCAAGCAAGTGGCCGAGCTGATCGAGCTGATCAAGAACCCGCCGGCCGGCGAAGACGCCTTCTTGCTGGACCTGCTGACCCACCGCGTGCCCCCGGGCGTGGACGACGCCGCCAAGGTCAAGGCCAGCTTCCTGTCGGCCGTGGCGCACGGGGACCTGAAGGTGGCCCTGCTGAGCAAGGCCAAGGCCACCGAGCTGCTGGGCACCATGGTCGGCGGCTACAACGTCAAGCCCCTGATCGACCTCCTGGACGACGCCGAAGTGGCCAGCGTGGCCGCCGAGGGCCTGAAGAAGACCCTGCTGATGTTCGACGCCTTCCACGACGTCGCCGAGAAGGTCAAGGCCGGCAACGCGCAGGCCCAGGCCGTGATGAAGAGCTGGGCCGAGGCCGAGTGGTTCACCACCCGGCCTGAAGTGGCCCAGAGGATCACCGTCACCGTGTTCAAGGTGCCTGGCGAGACCAACACCGACGACCTGTCGCCCGCCCCGGACGCCTGGAGCCGCCCGGACATCCCGCTGCACTACTTGGCGATGCTGAAGAACACCCGCCCCGACGCGGCCTTCAAGCCCGAGGAAGACGGCAAGCGCGGCCCCATCGCCTTCATCGACGAACTGAAGAAGAAGGGCCACCTGGTTGCCTACGTCGGCGACGTGGTGGGCACCGGCTCCAGCCGTAAGTCGGCCACCAACAGCGTGATCTGGGCCACCGGCGAAGACATCCCCTTCGTGCCCAACAAGCGCTTCGGCGGCGTGACCCTGGGCGGCAAGATCGCCCCCATCTTCTTCAACACCCAAGAAGACTCGGGCTCGCTGCCCATCGAGGTTGACGTCAGCAAGCTGGAGATGGGCGACGTCATCGACGTGCTGCCCTACGCCGGCGAGATCCGCAAGAACGGCGAGGTCATCGAACGCTTCGCGCTCAAGAGCGAGGTGCTGTTGGACGAAGTGCGGGCCGGCGGTCGCATCAACCTGATCATCGGCCGCT
Source organism: Inhella sp. (assembly GCF_027532025.1). Classification (GTDB taxonomy): domain Bacteria; phylum Pseudomonadota; class Gammaproteobacteria; order Burkholderiales; family Burkholderiaceae_C; genus Inhella. Next base: position 7,249 of record NZ_JAPZSY010000057.1, read on the forward strand.
CGCTCACGGGCAAGGCCCGCGAGTTCCTCGGCCTGCCGGCCTCCACGCTGTTCCGCCTGCCCAAGGCGCCGGTGGACACCGGCAAGGGCTTCACCCTGGCGCAGAAGATGGTCGGCCGCGCCTGCGGCATGCCGGAAGGCCAGGGCATCCGCCCGGGCACCTACTGCGAGCCCAAGATGACCACCGTCGGCAGCCAGGACACCACCGGCCCGATGACCCGCGACGAGCTGAAAGACCTGGCCTGCCTGGGCTTCTCGGCCGACCTCGTCATGCAAAGCTTCTGCCACACCGCCGCCTACCCCAAGGCCGTGGACGTGAAGATGCACCGCGAACTGCCGACCTTCATCAGCAACCGCGGCGGTGTGGCCCTGCGTCCGGGCGACGGCGTCATCCACAGCTGGCTCAACCGCCTGCTGCTGCCCGACACCGTGGGCACGGGCGGCGACAGCCACACGCGCTTCCCCATCGGCATCTCCTTCCCGGCCGGCTCGGGCCTGGTGGCCTTCGGCGCCGCCACGGGCGTGATGCCGCTGGACATGCCGGAATCGGTGCTGGTGCGCTTCAAGGGCCAGATGCAACCGGGCGTGACCCTGCGCGACCTGGTGCACGCCATCCCGCTGTACGCCATCAAGGCCGGCCTGCTGACCGTCGAGAAGAAGGGCAAGAAGAACATCTTCTCGGGCCGCATCCTCGAAATCGAGGGCCTGCCCGACCTGAAGGTGGAACAGGCCTTCGAGCTGTCCGACGCCTCGGCCGAGCGCTCGGCCGCCGGCTGCACGATCAAGCTGAACCCCGAGCCGATCAAGGAGTACCTCACCAGCAACATCGTGCTGATGAAGAACATGATCGCCGACGGCTACCAAGACAAGCGCACGCTGGAGCGCCGCATCAAAGCCGTCGAGGCTTGGCTGGCCCAGCCCAACCTACTGGAAGCCGACCAGGACGCCGAGTACGCCGCCGTGATCGAGATCGACCTGGCCGACATCCAGGAGCCCATCGTTTGCTGCCCGAACGACCCGGACGACGCCAAGTTCATGTCCGAAGTCGCCGGCACGAAAATCGACGAGGCCTTCATCGGGTCGTGCATGACCAACATCGGCCACTTCCGCGCAGCCGCCAAGGTTCTGGGCGGTGCCCGTGACATCCCTGTCAAGCTGTGGGTTGCCCCGCCGACCAAGATGGACCAGAACGAGCTGATCAAGGAAGGGCACTACGCCACCTTCGGCACCGCCGGTGCGCGCACCGAGATGCCCGGCTGCTCGCTGTGCATGGGCAACCAGGCCCAGGTGCGCGAGGGCGCCACGGTCATGTCCACCTCCACGCGCAACTTCCCCAACCGCCTGGGCAAGAACACCAATGTGTTCCTGGGTTCGGCCGAGTTGGCGGCGGTGTGCTCGAAGCTGGGCCGCATTCCGACCGTGGCCGAGTACCACGAGGCCGTGGGCATCGTGAACAAGGACGCCGCCAGCATCTACAAGTACATGAACTTCGACCAGATCGACGAGTACGCGGAAACCGCCAAGAGCGTCACCGTTTGATCGCGGTTTGATCAGCGTCAGCGCCCACCGGTGCTGAACGCGCAGCCCGCAGGCCAACCCGGCTTGCGGGCTTTTTTGTGCTTCGCATAATGGCCCGCATCCTTCGCGACGGACGCTCCATGCCCGATCAGCACGCTTTTGCCACCACCTTGACGACGTTTGAGACCGCCTCGGGCCAGACGGGACGGCTGTTCTCCTTGCCACGTTTGGCCGAACAGTTCCCCAACGTGAAGCGACTGCCGGTGTCGATGCGCGTGGTGCTGGAAAGCGTGCTGCGCCACTGCGACGGCAAGAAGGTGACGCCCGCGCACGTGGCCCAGGCGGCGAACTGGCAACCGCGGGCGGCGCGGACCGACGAGATTCCTTTCGTGGTGGCCCGCGTGGTGCTGCAGGACTTCACCGGCGTGCCGCTGCTGGCCGACTTGGCCGCCATGCGCACCGTGGCGGCCCAAATGGGCAAGAACCCCAAGTCCATCGAGCCGCTGGTGCCCGTGGACCTGGTGGTAGACCACAGCGTCATGATCGACCACTACGGCAGCAAGCAGGCGCTCGACCTGAACATGAAGCTCGAGTTCGAGCGCAACCGCGAGCGCTACGCGTTCATGAAGTGGGGCATGCAGGCCTTCGACACCTTCCGCGTGGTGCCGCCGGGCTTTGGCATCGTGCACCAGGTCAACCTCGAACACCTGGCCCGCGGCGTGCATCAAACCCCGGACGGGCTGCACTACCCCGACACCCTGGTGGGCACCGACAGCCACACCACCATGATCAATGGCATTGGCGTGGTGGGATGGGGCGTGGGGGGCATCGAGGCCGAGGCCGCCATGCTGGGCCAGCCGGTCTACGTTTTGACGCCCGATGTGGTGGGCTTCGAGCTCAAGGGCCGCCTGCGCGAGGGGGTGACGGCCACCGACTTGGTGCTGACGGTGACGGAGATCCTGCGTCAGCACAAGGTGGTGGGCAAGTTCGTCGAGTTCTTCGGCGAGGGCACGCGGTCGCTCGCCCTGCCCGACCGCGCCACCATCGCGAACATGGCGCCCGAGTACGGCGCCACCCTGGGCTTCTTTCCGGTCGACGAGAAGACGGTCGCTTACTTCCGGGACACGGGCCGCAGCGAGAGCGAGATCCAGGCCTTCGAGGCGTACTGGAAGGCGCAGCAGATGTTCGGCGTGCCCGAGGCGGGCGAGATCGATTACAGCAGCGTGGTGACGCTGGACTTGGCGCAAGTGACGCCCAGCGTGGCGGGCCCCAAGCGCCCGCAGGACCGCGTCGAGATCACCCAGTTGGCGCGCACCTTTGGCGAGCTGTTCAGCAAGCCAGTGGCCGAGAACGGCTTCAACCAACCGGCCGACAAGCTGCATCAGCGCTTCACCACCGCCCAAGGCTTGACGGTGCGAAACGGCGACGTGCTCATCGCTGCCATCACCAGTTGCACCAACACCAGCAACCCGAGCGTGCTGTTGGCCGCCGGCCTGCTGGCCAAGAAGGCCGTGGAAGCCGGTTTGCGGGTGGCCCCGCACATCAAGACCTCGCTGGCGCCGGGCTCGCGCGTCGTCACCGAATACCTGGAAAAGGCCCAGTTGTTGCCCTACCTGGAGGCGCTGGGCTTTCACGTGGCCGCCTACGGCTGCACGACGTGCATTGGCAACGCGGGCGACCTGACGCCCGAGTTGAACCAGCTCATCCAGGACCACGACCTGGTGTGCGCGGCCGTGCTCTCGGGCAACCGCAACTTCGAGGCGCGCATCCACCCCAACCTCAAGGCCAACTTCCTGGCCAGCCCGCCGCTGGTGGTGGCCTATGCCATCGCCGGCTCCGTCACCCAGGACTTGACGACGGAACCGCTGGGCACCGACCCGCAGGGCCGCCCCGTGTACCTGCGTGAACTCTGGCCCTCGAGCGACGAGATCCAGGCGTTGATGAAGCACGCTTTGTCGCCCGCAGCCTTCAAGGCCAATTACGAACAGGTGAGCCGGCAGCCGGGTCCGCTGTGGGACGCCATCCAGGGCGTGCAGGGGCAGGTTTACTCCTGGCCCCAGAGCACGTACATCGCCGAGCCGCCGTTCTTCAAGGGCTTCGCGATGGAGCCCAAGGCCCGCAAGCCCGGCGTGCAAGACGCCCGCATCATGGCCCTGTTCGGCGACTCGATCACCACCGACCACATCAGCCCCGCCGGCTCGTTCAAAGAAACCACGCCCGCCGGCCAGTACCTGCTGGCGCAGGGGGTGCGCAAGGCCGACTTCAACAGCTACGGGGCACGCCGGGGTCACCACGAGGTCATGATGCGCGGCACGTTTGCCAACGTGCGGGTGAAGAATCTGATGCTGCCGCCGCAGGCCGATGGAAGCCGGGTTGAGGGCGGATTCACGCTGAAGGACGGGCTGCGCATGCCCATCTACGACGCCGCCATGTGGTACCGGGCCGAAGGCACGCCCACGGTGGTGTTCGCTGGCGAGGAGTACGGCACCGGCTCCAGCCGGGACTGGGCGGCCAAGGGCACGCAACTGCTCGGCATCCAGGCCGTGGTGGCCAAGAGCTTCGAGCGCATCCACCGCGCCAACCTCATCGGCATGGGCGTGCTACCCCTGCAGTTCAAGCCAGGCGACGGTTGGGAGACCCTGGGCCTGACCGGCAACGAAACCATCGACATCCGCCTGGCCCAGGAGCTCCAACCCCAGGGCGACGCGGTGATGACCATCACCCGTGCCAACGGCCGCCAACACGACGTGACCCTGACGCTGCGCATCGACACGGCCATCGAGGTCGACTACTACCGGCACGGCGGCATCCTGCCCTACGTGCTGCGTCAACTGCTGGCGGCCTGAACGTCATGGCACCCCTGCTTCAGCGCCCCCGCTCTGCCGATTTCAAGATCCTCGCGCTGAGCGGAGGAGGTTTCTTGGGGCTCTACACAGCCCAGGTCTTGGCCCTGCTGGAAGAGGAGGCGGGGCAGCCCTTGGGGCGCTGCTTCGACCTGCTGGCGGGCACCTCCATCGGGGGCCTGCTGGCCCTGGCGCTGGCCTATGAGGTGCCCATGCGCCGCATGGTGGACCTGTTTGTGCAGCGTGGGGCGGAGGTGTTTTCCGACCGCGCGCTCCCGGGCGGCGCGGTGAGCCGCTTGGTCGACCTGACGCGCTCGGTCATGGGACCCAAGTACACCGGCAAGGCCCTGCGCCAGGCGCTGGAGGACGAATTGGGCGAGGTGCACCTCAAAGACGCGCTGCACCCGGCGGTCGTCACCGCCGTGGACGTGCAAACCTGCCAAACCAAGGTCTTCAAGACGCCGCATGCCGCAGCCTCCAAGGGCGATGGGCCGCTGCGCGCTTCCGAGGTGGCGCTGGCCTCGTGCGCCGCGCCGGCCTACTTCCCGTCGGTGAAGCTGGCCGACCGGCTGTTTGCCGACGGCGGGCTGGTGGCGGTGGCGCCCGATCAGGTGGCCCTGCACGAGGCCGAGCATTTCATGGGCGTGGATCTGGCCTCGGTGTCCATGCTGTCCATCGGCACCGCCACAGCCCACTACCACCCTCGGGATGGCGTGGACGACGACGCCGGCGCCGTGGGCTGGCTGTCGGACGGCCGACTCATCCTGACCCTCATCTCCGCCCAGCAGCAGCACGTGCAAGCCATGGTGGAAGACCGACTGGGCGATCGCTACCTGCGCCTGGACGCCGACTGGCCGGCCGACGCAGGGCTGGGCATCGACGTGGCCACGCCGGCAGCGGCCAAGGTGCTGCGCGAACTCGCGCACCGCACGATGGCCGTGACGCCGCGACGCGCATTCGACCCCTGGTTGGGCACCGAGCCGCCGCGGCGCGCCTGACGCGCTGGGGCAGTGGCCTCGTGACCTTCGCCACGAAGTCTTCGTGGTTGGGGTGCAGCCACCGGGGCGCAATCGAAGACGGCGCGTTAGCGTCAAGGCACGTCCATTCAACCGGAGTCGTCCATGCGTTTGGTCCTGCCCCACGCCCTCCAACGAACCGTGCAAGCCCTGTTGATGCTGCCTTTGAGCGCTTGGTCCCAAAGCGGAGAAGCGCTGACCCTGCAGGCAGGCACCGAGCCCAAGTCCGTGGTCGCCGTGGTGCGCCACTCGGAATCGAATCCCTGTGGCGTGGAACTGCAGTTTGGCGATGGAAGGGCCGAAAAGCGAAGGCTGGAACCGGGTGAAGCCTGGACGGTGCCCCACACCTACTCGACCGATGGCCAATTCACGGTGAAGGCGGTGGGGACGCTGGTGGTTCGAGGTCTGAAAACGGCTGGAGGCTGCAAGCTGGATGCTTCCACCACGGTGGCCGTGCAGGGCAACACCGCCAGTTTGGCGACGGCGCCGTCCGCAAGCCCAGCCGCTGCGGCCGCCCCAGGCCCGGCCGGCGCTCAGGCCACCGCCAACCCGCCCGCTGCCGACGAGACGCGAGACCTGTTGGTGCTGTACCACCAAGACGCCAGCGGCTTGCGCATGGTGTCGGCGCTGGACGGCACCAAGCGCCTCGCCAGCCCGGAGGCCTTGCAGCGCGGCTACAGCTACTGCATCGTGATGTACCCCCAGTCGTACGCGGCCTTGAACTCGGCCAGCATGCCGTTCCAAACGCTGGTGCAGCGGCCCTTGGATCGCATCGTCAGCACCTTGGCGGGCAGCAAACCCGGCCCGGCGCGCGCCATGGATTGCGTTCAATCACGGGGCAACGAGGTCTTTCTGCA
>NZ_JAPZSY010000071.1 GCF_027532025.1 Inhella sp.
TCGGGCTACCGGTTCCGACGCCTGCCGGCCTCATGCCGCCAGACGCGGGAAGACAACCCGACGGTTGACTTGTAGTCTGCGGATTGAGGTCGGCCGCATATCAAATCAACAACTTACGCGCCGTAAGTGTCGAACTTGGGAGCCTCGAGCCAGCAATGCCAAACCGAACTGCACAGAAGGACCGCTAGAGCGGGCTCCTTGGTTCAATTCGAAATGGATTCGTGGGCGCGGGAACGTGGATTGACGCGCAGGGATACGCGAGGTCGCGCACCCAAAGATCAGGACAGGCTCGTCGCCTGCACTTCACGCGCCGTCCTGGTCAGACCCTGTGCACCGCGGCCGATCCCAGCCAGGGGCAGGTCCGCATCGAGCGCGACGCCCAGGGCCGCGAGATCTTCCACTGGCGCTGGGCCAACGGCCGCACCCTGGTCTTTAGTTCCCAGGGTCAGTCTTGCCTTTTGCCACCAAGCGCCCGGCCCGATAGCGCGACGCCCTCACCCCCTCACCGCCGACTGAACCGCCCCACCACCTGCGCCGAGCCCAGCGCCAGCCCCAGCAGCGCCGCCGCGCCCAGCATCACGCCGGCGAGCCCCTGTGGGTGGGCGAATGCCTACAGGCAGTGGTTCGGTGGCAGATCAGTTCGCCCCACTGGGGCTGTAGCTCAGCGCCGAGCATTCAAAAAAGCGCGGAAAGTGTCGCGAGCCTGCACACTGTTGAACAGTGCCGTGTGGCCCAGCCCCTGCAATTCCAGCACTTGAACCCCGCTGCAGTTCGTACAGGCCTGCACTCGCTGCTTGAATCCGGGCCAAACCGCCATCTGGGTCAGGCGTGCATCTTCGAGGCCCTGCACAAACAGAATGTCGGAAAGATACCCCTGTGTGAAGTGACCCAGCGAGCGCGCGGTGTAGGCCCCCGGATTCACCGCCGTTGTCCCGTAGGCCAGACGAAGGCGCGTGCAATGCTCACCCGTGGGGATGGTGCCTTCCTCCTCAAGGCGGCAGCGGTGCACGAGATCAATCGGGCCGGGTGCATTGGCGATGACACCACGGGTCGGATGCATCGTGTTGAGCCGCGTGACCAAGTAGCCCCCTTGAGAGTGGCCGCCAAGAAAGATGTGGCGAATCTGCAGGCCCAACGCGCTCGCCGCCTGTTGCTTCACCCACAGCAGCCCCGCCTCGGCCTGCACGATGTTGTCACCAATGAGCAGGTTTTGCTCCGGGTAGGCGACGCTCACCAGCATCACGGTGGGGTCGTCCAGCAGGCCTCGGAACGCGTCCAGTGTGTCCTGAGCGGCCTGCATCACCAAGGCATCCTGCATCACCGTCCCGTGATAAACCACCAAGACATCAAACGCATTGCCCGCCGGCTTGTCGATCACCACATCCACCGAAACCCCTTGGTGAGCCACCTTCAGCGTGCCTCGCCACGCTGGTGCTGGTGCTGGTGCTGGTGCTGGTGCCGGGACGGGGGCCGGCGCGGGCGGGGGCGGCGCAGGGGTGGGCACGGGGGCTGGCGCTGGCGTGGACGGGGCGTCACCGCCACCGCCGCCACAGGCGCCCAAAGCGAGCATCACGCTCAGACTCAGCAAGCCCGCCCAGTGTGGGCGGCGTGGCTTGGAGCACAGCTGCAGATTCGGCTTCATGGGCGCTTCTTTCGATCTGCGGCGGCTTGAACGATC
>NZ_JAPZSY010000018.1 GCF_027532025.1 Inhella sp.
GGGCTGAGCCTCGCGGGCGTGTTCAGCCGCGCCCGCATCGACGATGGGCTGTACGAGGAGCTGGAGGAGGCGCTGTTGATGGCCGACGCCGGTGTCAAGGCCACCCAGCACCTGCTGGACGAACTCAAGCGCCGTGTGCGCGACAGCCGCACCACCGAGCCGCAGGCCGTCAAGGCCCTGCTGACCGACGTGCTGACCGAGCTGTTGCAACCGCTGGAGCGAGGCCTGGAAATCGGCCGCCACCAACCGACGGTGATGATGGTGGTGGGCGTGAACGGGGCCGGCAAGACCACCAGCATCGGCAAGCTCACCCGTCACCTTCTGGATGCCGACCAGCGCGTGCTGTTGGCGGCGGCCGACACCTTCCGCGCCGCGGCCCGAGAGCAACTGGCGGTGTGGGCCCACCGTGCCGATGGCCAGTCTCGGGGTTCGGTGGACTTCGTCAGTCAGCAAGGAGCCGATCCGGCTGCGGTCAGTTTCGACGCCGTGAATGCCGGCAAGGCCCGTGGTGTGGACGTGGTGATTGCCGACACCGCGGGTCGGCTGCCCACCCAGTTGCACCTCATGGAGGAGCTCAAGAAGATCCAGCGCGTCATCGCCAAGGCCCAAGCCGACGCCCCGCACGAGGTGTTGCTGGTGGTGGATGGCAACACCGGCCAAAACGCCCTGAGTCAAGTCAAGGCCTTCGACGACGCCTTGAAGCTGACGGGGCTGGTGGTGACCAAGCTCGACGGCACGGCCAAAGGCGGCGTGTTGGCCGCCATCGCGAGGGAGCGCCCCGTCCCCGTTTACTTCATCGGTGTGGGCGAGAAGCTGGAAGACCTGCAGACTTTCAAGGCAAGAGAGTTTGCGCAGGCTTTGCTGAGTTGATCGCGGCGCGCAGCGCCGCCGTGCTCGTGTAGCGCTCGGCGTCCCAACCCAAGACGGGAACGCCGGCGGCTTGCAGCACGCGAGCCAAGCGCACGCGGCGTCGCAGGGCGCGGGCGCTCAGCCCTTCAACCGGCATCAGCACCACGGCCACGGGCCGGCTCGCCAAGTCGCACACGGCGAAGTCGGCGCTCAAGTAGCCGGTGCGGGCCACCCACTCGGCGTACGAACGGCGCGTGGGCACGCGAACCAGCCGAGACAGCGGCACCTGGGGCCATACCCAGTGTTCGGGGCAGGCGGCGATCAAGGCGGTGTGCACTCGGCGTTCGGCCTGACCCAGGACCCTGGCGGCCTCCGGGGGCCATGCCGCGACGGTGTCTTCGTCGCGATGGGGCCGGTCCGGCCCCTGGGCTTGGACGGGTTCGGGGGTGCGACGGGCCACCCACCACTGGCGCCAGCTTTGGGGCTGCCACCAGGGGGCCGAGGGCGTTTCGCAAGCGCTGCCGAACGGCGTTGCGGCTGTGGGGAAGTGCATGGACATGCCCATCAGGCTACGCGCCATGGGGCGGCTCAGGTGTGACCGAAGGTGTCGGTTGGTGACGCCTCGTCTCCGCAGCAGGCTCAGAAGCCAGGCAACCCGCCACCGCCCTTGAGGCCCCCCATGCGCTTCATCATCTTCATGAGGCCGCCGCCGCGCATCTTTTTCATCATGTCGCGCATCTGCTCGAACTGGTTGAGCAAGCGATTGACCTCCTGCACCTGAACGCCCGCGCCGTTGGCGATGCGCTTTTTGCGTGTGGCCTTGATGAGTTCGGGCTTGCGGCGCTCGAGCGGCGTCATCGAGTGGATGATGCCGCGCATGCGGCGCATGTCGCGTTCGGCGCGTTCCATTTGGTCGGCACCGGCTTTGGCCGCCATCTGGGCCGGCAGTTTGTCCATCAAGCTGGACAGGCCGCCCATCTTCTGCATCTGCGACAGCTGCATCAGGAAGTCGTCCAGCGTGAAGCTGTCGCCCGCCTTGATTTTGTCGGCCAGTTGTTTGGCCGCGTCCAGGTCGACGCTCTTGGTGACTTCTTCGACCAGGGCCACGATGTCGCCCATGCCCAGCACCCGGCCGGCGTGGCGCTCGCCGTCGAAGGGCTCCAAGCCGTCGATCTTTTCGCTGACCCCGGCAAACTTGATGGGCACGCCGGTGATGGCGCGCACCGACAGCGCCGCGCCGCCGCGCGAGTCGCCATCGAGTTTGGTGAGCACCACGCCGGTCAGGGGCAGAGCGGCCTTGAACGCCTTGGCGGTGTTGATCGCGTCCTGGCCTTGCATGGCGTCGACGACGAACAGGGTTTCGACCGGCTTCAATTCGGCGTGCAGGGCCTGGATCTCGGCCATCAGCACCTCGTCGATGGCCAAGCGGCCGGCGGTGTCGACCAGCAGCACGTCGAAGTAATGGCGCTTGGCGTGGTCCAGCGCGGCGCGGGCGATGTCGAGTGGCTTTTGCTCCGGGGTGGAGGGGAACCACTCGGCCCCGGCTTGCGCGGTGACCGTTTTCAATTGCTCGATGGCCGCCGGGCGGTACACGTCGCCCGAGACGGTCAGCACCTTCTTCTTGCGCTTCTCAATCAGGTGCTTGGCCAACTTGGCCGTGGTCGTCGTTTTGCCCGCCCCCTGCAGGCCGGCCATCAGGATGACGGCAGGCGGCTGGGTGGCCAAGTTCAGGTCGGCCACGCCATCGCCCATGGTGGCGGCGAGTTCTTTGTGCACCAGGCCGACCAGGGCTTGCCCCGGCGTCAACGAGCCCACCACCTCCTGGCCCAGCGCCTTGTCTTTGACGCGCTGGATGAAGTCGCGCACCACCGGCAGCGCCACGTCGGCCTCGAGCAGGGCCATGCGGACTTCGCGCAGCATGTCCTGCACGTTGTCTTCGGTGATGCGGGCTTGGCCGCGCATCGTCTTGACCAGCCGACTCAGGCGGTCGGCAAGGGTGGAGGCCATCGGGATCTCGGCGCCCGCTTTCCCAGAGGGCACCCGTAAACTAGATCGGTCGATTTTAGTGAGCGTCGCTCACCAGCCCATCTTGACCCTCACCCTTGCGAGTGCCCTGGCCCTGCTGGCCTATGCCTTGGCCGCCTGGCGTGGTCACGGCGCGCAGGCCATGCCTTGGCTGGGCCTGGGCTGGGCGGCGCAGGCTGTGGCGCTGCTGGTGGACATCGGGGGCCTGGGCGATGGGGCCGCGGGAGCCCGCTTCGGGGTGGGCCCCGCGCTCTCGCTCACCGTTTGGTTGGTGATGGCCGTGGCCTTGCTCGAGGGGCGCATGCTGCCGCTCGAGGCCTTGCGCCGGCCGCTGGCGCTGCTGGCCGCTGCCGCGGTCGCCTTGGCGTGGACCTTGCCGGGTCAGTCGCACCAAGCCAGTTCGCCCTGGGCTCCCTTGCATTGGGCGCTGGGCTTGGCGTCGTACGGCTTGGTGGGTGCTGCGGTGTTGCACGCGTGGTTGATGCAGCGCGCTGAAGCCCACCTGCGCAGTGCCCGACCGGCCGTGGGGCCGGGCTTGCCGCTGCTGCGGTTGGAGCGTTTGACTTTCCAGTACGTGGCGGGCAGCGTGGTCGTGCTGGGGGCGGCGTTGGCCCTGGGGGCCTGGTTCTCGCCGCGCTGGCAATGGGACCACAAGACCGTGTTTGCGCTGCTGTCTTGGGGCGTTCTGGCGGCGCTTTGGCTGGGCCGATGGCGCCTGGGTTGGCGCGGGCGTCAGGCAGCGCGGTGGGTTTACTTCGGCAGCGCCCTGTTGCTGTTGTCGTACGCCGGTTCGCGTTTCGTGCTGCAGGTGTTGTTGGGCCGGTCGGTGTGAGGGACTGACGCGGATGCTGTTGCGCGTTCTTCTCGTTCTCGCGGCGCTGGTCGTGTTGTTCGTATGGTGGTCGCGCCGGCGGCCGCCTGCGGCGCCCCCATCCCCGCACGCTGCCTCGGCCCCGCAGCCCGACCGCGAGGCCATGGTGCGTTGCCCGCATTGCGGGGTCCACACCCCCGTGTCGATGGGCTGGCCTGGTCGTGGCGGCACCTACTGCAGCGCCGAGCACCGCGCGATCCACGAGCCCACCGAGCCGCCCGCGCCGTGACGGCCTGGAGCGCTCCGTCCCGCCGGCGTCCGCAGGACGGTCACGACACGTTCTTGCGCTTGATGCGCGGCTTCCTGCGTGCCCGCGCCGCGCTGGCCTTGGCCCTGGTCGGGGCCCAGGGGGTGGCTCAGGTGCTGACCTCGAGTGGAAGTTGGGAGGGGCTCGTGTGGAGCGCCCTGTACGCGAGTTGGGCGCTGGTGCCGGTGATCCGTCCCGCTTGGTGGCAGGGGCGCCCCGAAGAGGGCCACGACGCCCTGCGCGGCTGGCGGTGGTGGTCCACCATCGGCGCGGACGTGCTGGCCTTCGCCACGCTGCAGGCTCTCGAGCCAGCCTCAGCCGTGCCGTTCCCGGCGCTGTACATCCTGCCGGTGCTGATGAGCAGCGTGCTGGCGCCAAGGCGCATGGCCTGGGGCGCTGCCGCCATGGCCACCTTGGGATTGCTGGGTGGCTCCTTGTGGGCGGGCTTGTTAGCGCCTGACTGGTCGACACGCTGGACCGGATCGGGTTTGGCGGGCATGGGTTACTTCGCCGTGGCCTGGCTGAGTGCCGAACTGGCCGAGCGCTTGGCGGGTGAGCAGCTGGCGGCGCAGGGCAGTCGAGCCTACGCCCGACAGCAGTCGGCCCTGAACCAATTGGTGATCGACGAACTGCGCGAGGGGGTGCTGGTGCTCGATCGCGAGGGCATCGTGCGCGCCGCCAACCCCGCCGCGCGTGCCCTGCTGGGGCGGCAGCAGGCGGTGGCCGCCACCACCTTCCATTTGGCTGAGGTGCCGGCGTGGGGCGAATTGCAGGCGGCCGTCGAGCGCGCTTGGCAGCAGGGACCCCAAGGGCAAGAGCGTGCGCATGCCGAACTGCGCTGGCCCGATGGCCCCTCGCGGCGACTGCGTGTGCGCTTGCGCCTGATTCGCAGCGCGGAATCCGACGGCGCCGAGGACCTCTGCCTGTTGCTCCTCGAAGACCATGCCACGCTGGTGGCCCGCGCACGCCAGGAAAAACTGGCGTCGATGGGGCGCATGTCGGCCAGCATCGCGCACGAGATTCGCAACCCCCTGTCGGCCATCGCCCAAGCCAACGCTTTGTTGGCCGAAGACTTGGCGGGTGATGCCCCTGCCTTGCGCCTGGCCACCATGGTGGAGGGCAACGTCAAGCGCTTGCAACGCATCGTCGACGAGGTGGCGCTGCTGGCGGCACCGTTGCCGGCCGACGCCCCGCCGCTGGACCCCGGTCCGCTGCTGACCGAGGTGTGCGCCGACTGGCTTCATGCCCAAGGCCATGGGCCGCAAGGGGCGTTGACGTGTCAAGTCGATGCCGATGGCGCCCGAGTGGCCTTCGATACGGACCACCTCCGCCGGGTCTTGATCAACTTGCTGGACAACGGCTGGCGGCATGCGCAGGAGGCGTCGCCCGCTTGGCTGCAGGTGAGCCTGCGTCCGGCCGACGACCGCCACCTCCGGCTGAGTGTCGTCAACCCGGGTGAGCCTTTGCCGCCCGAGGTCGAGCGTCACTTGTTTGAACCCTTTTATTCAACCCGCAGTCGCGGTTCGGGCTTGGGTTTGACCATCTGCCGCGAACTGTGCGAACGCTACGGCGCCCGCATCGACTACCAGGCCCTGATGGAGCGTGGCGTGCCCGCCATCGGATTCGTCGTGACCATGCGCGCCTTGCCGGCCGCAGAATCTCGCTGACCATGCCCAACCCCCAAGCTGCCCGCCTGCTCGTCATCGACGACGAGCCCGACCTGCGAACCTTGTACGAGCTGACCCTGCTGCGCGAGGGCTACGAGTTGGCCAGCGCGGGCACCGTGGCCGAAGCCCTGCAGCTGCTGCAGGCCGAGCGATTCATCGCCGTCATCAGCGACATGCGCCTGCCCGATGGCTCGGGTCTGGACGTGCTGGCGTGGCTGGAGCGCGAGCAGCGATCCGAGCGGGTGATCGTCATCACCGCCCACGGTTCTGCCGAGAATGCCGTTGAGGCGCTCAAGGCAGGCGCCTTCGACTACCTCACCAAGCCCGTCGACTTGAGGCAGTTCCGCGGCGTGGTTGCCACCGCCACGGGGCGCGGCGCTGCCCCGGCGCGCCGCGACGCGCCCGTGCCCGCCGCCAGCCGCAGCCCCGCCTTGGCCCGCTTGGCCGGCGAGAGCGAGGCCATGCAACAGGTGCGGGCTCTCATCGACAAGGTCTCCCGTTCGATGGCGCCCGTGCTGCTGCAGGGCGAGAGTGGCACGGGCAAAGAGTTGGTGGCACGCGCGGTGCACGGCCAAGGGCCGCGCGCGGGGGCGCCCTTCGTGGCGGTGAACTGCGGCGCCATCCCCGAGCACCTGCTGGAGGCCGAGTTTTTTGGTTACCGCAAGGGCGCCTTCACGGGGGCGGCCGAGGACCGCGAGGGCTTCTTCCAGGCGGCCGAAGGGGGCACCTTGTTCTTGGACGAGATCGGCGACCTGCCCTTGGCCATGCAGAGCAAGCTGCTGCGCGCCATCCAAGAGCGCAGCGTGCGTCCGGTGGGCGCGGTGGCGGAAACCCCCGTCAACCTGCGCTTGGTCAGCGCCACGCACAAAGACTTGGCGGCCGAAGTGGCCGCGGGTCGGTTTCGACAAGACTTGTTCTACCGGCTCAATGTCATCCCCATCCGAGTGCCGCCACTGCGGGAGCGGCTGCAGGACTTGGATGACATCGCCCAAGCGCTGCTCGCGCGCATCGCCGGCGATGCCGGCGTCAATCCCGTGCCTCGCCTGCACGCGTCGGCGCTGGACCGTTTGCGAGCCTACGCGTTCCCAGGCAATGTGCGCGAACTGGAAAATGTGCTGCACCGCGCTTTGGCTCTGTGCGGCGGCAACATGCTGCAGGCCGAAGACCTCGACCTTCCCGATGCCCAAGGGCTGACGCCAGCCCCCCAACAAGCGGCCCAAGAGCCGGCGGCGACGGCGCTGTTGCCGGCCGACGCTCCCTTGCCCCGCGATCTCGCGGTCTACTTGGATGGGGTCGAGCGTGGCATCCTCGAGCGCGCGCTCACCGCCCACCGCTTCAACCGAACGGCGGCCGGGGCGTCACTGGGTTTGTCGCTTCGGCAGATGCGCTACCGCATGGCGCGACTGGGCATCGGAGGTCCCGAGGGGGACGGCGGTGGCTGAAGCCCCGGTGGCGTGGCGCGAGGGTTGGTGGACGTCGGCACGCGCCAGCCCATCCCCCAACCAGGGGCCGCGGCCGGACGGCATGGCCATCGACCTCGTCGTGCTGCACGCCATCAGCCTGCCGCCCGGCGAGTACGGCGGCCCTGAGGTGGAGGACCTGTTCCTCAACCGGTTGGACACTCGAACCGACGCCCGCCTCGCCGACCTGGCCGGCTTGCAGGTGTCGGCGCACTTTTTCATCCGTCGCGACGGCAGTTGCCTCCAGTTCGTGCCCGTCGACCGCCGGGCCTGGCACGCCGGTGTTTCCAGCTTTCAGGGGCGTTCGGGGTGCAACGATTTTTCGGTGGGCATCGAACTCGAGGGCTGCGACGCCGACGGCTTCGAGCCGGCGCAGATGCGCACGCTGACGGCCTTGTTGCGGGCCCTGAGACGCCTGTGTCCGCTGCGCGCCGTCACCGGCCACGAGCACATCGCGCCCGGGCGAAAAACCGACCCTGGGCCGGGCTTTGACTGGCGCGCTCTGCGTCGGCGGGTGCGTTGGTCGCCCCGGCGTTTCCCCGACGTGAACACGGAATGAAGGGCCTGCGCCGGGGCAATGGGCCTGCCGGGCCCCTTGTTTGCGTGGGTCGGGCCCGGCACTCACGGCGCCATGCGGGGTGGCGGCCCAGCGGACCGTTTGAATGGGCATTTCAGTCCGCCGACATGGCGGATTTTTTGAGCCTGTCAAGCGGGCAAGCACGCTAGGGATAGTGGTTGAGGCGCCAGGAGGCACTAGATATAGTGGCCGTGCTATCCTGACCTCTCTTGACGAGCAGCAGCCAGCAACGCGGGTCGGCGCCTTTGCCGACCTCCGCTTGGCCCAGCGCCCCGGCAGCCCGCCACGGGCTCCCCAGAGAGGGTTTGGGGCCCCAGTTTGGACGATGGGCTGCGCTTCGCCGTCACCCCATGCTCTTTCGGTCGGGCCGTCGCCAGAGGCGGCCCGTGGTTGTGTTTTTTGATTCAAGGATCCTCCATGCAAAGCATCCACAGCAGCACCGCTGATGCCCCGCGTTTGGCCCCGCATGCCGCCGACCTGGCGAGTGCGCCCAGCGCTTACACGGCTTACCAGATCATTCGCCGCAACGGCGCGGTGGTCTCGTTCGAGCCCAGCAAGATTGCGGTGGCGCTGATGAAGGCTTTCTTGGCGGTGCACGGGGCGCAAGGTGCGGCGTCGGCGAGCGTGCGCGAAACCGTTGACGGCCTGACCGAGGCGGTCGTTCGCGCCCTGCTGCGTTCGCGCCCGGGTGGGGGCACCTTCCACATCGAAGACGTGCAGGACCACGTCGAATTGGCGCTGATGCGCGGCGGTCACCATGAAATCGCCCGCGCTTACGTGCTCTACCGCGAGCGTCGGTCGGCGGAGCGGGCCGCCAAGGGCGAAGCGCCGGTGGCCGCGCCCGTCGTTGCCGACCTCTTCGTGAGCGACAACGGCCAACGCCGCCCGTTGGACTTGGCCGCCTTGCAGGGTGTGATCGCTGCGGCATGCGCCGACCTGGGGGCGGAAGTGCGTCCCGAACCCATCTTGGCCGAAACGCAGCGCAACCTGTACGACGGCGTGCCCCTGGACGAGGTCTACAAGGCCGCCATCCTGTCGGCTCGCACGCTTATCGAAAAGGAGCCTGGCTACACCCGCGCCACCGCCCGCCTGCTGATGCACACCATCCGCAAGGAAATCCTCGGCCGCGAAGTCACGCAGGCCGAGGCCGGCGCCGCCTACCTCGAGTACTTCCCCAAGTTCATCAAGAAGGGCGTCGATGCCGAGCTGCTCGACCCCCGCCTGGCCCAGTACGACCTGGCCAAGCTGGCCGCCGCCTTGAAGAGCGAACGCGACCTGGCCTTCGACTACCTCGGCCTGCAGACCCTGTACGACCGCTACTTCCTGCACATCAAGAAGACCCGCATCGAAATGCCGCAGGCCTTCTTCATGCGCGTGGCCATGGGCCTGGCGTTGAACGAGATCGACCGCGAAGCCCGCGCCATCGAGTTCTACGAAGTCCTGTCGAGCTTTGACTTCATGAGCAGCACGCCCACGCTGTTCAACAGCGGCACGCTGCGCTCCCAGCTGTCCAGCTGCTACCTGACCACCGTGGCCGACGACCTCGACGGCATTTACGAAGCCATCAAGGAGAACGCGCTGCTGAGCAAGTACGCCGGCGGTTTGGGCAACGACTGGACCCCGGTGCGCGCGCTGGGCAGTCACATCAAGGGCACCAACGGCGAAAGCCAGGGCGTCGTGCCCTTCCTCAAGGTGGTGAACGACACCGCCGTGGCCGTGAACCAAGGCGGCAAGCGCAAGGGCGCCGTCTGCGCCTACTTGGAAACCTGGCACCTGGACATCGAAGAGTTCCTGGAACTGCGCAAGAACACCGGCGACGACCGCCGCCGCACCCACGACATGAACACGGCGAACTGGATTCCCGACCTGTTCATGAAGCGCGTGATCGAAGGCAAGGACTGGAGCTTGTTCAGCCCCAGCACCACGCCCGACCTGCACGACCTGTTCGGGGCCGACTTCGAGAAGGCCTACGTGGCCTACGAAGAGCGCGCCGCCCGCGGCGAGATCAAGCCCTACAAGAAGGTGGCCGCGCGCGACCTGTGGCGCAAGATGCTCACGATGCTGTTCGAAACCGGCCACCCTTGGATCACCTTCAAGGACGCCTGCAACGTGCGCAGCCCGCAGCAGCATGCCGGCGTGGTGCACAGCAGCAACCTGTGCACCGAGATCACGCTGAACACCAACGACAGCGAGATCGCCGTTTGCAATCTGGGTTCGGTCAACCTGGCCCAGCACTTGAAGGAGGGCCAGGTCGACCTTGACAAGGTGCGCCGCACCGTGCGCGTGGCCATGCGCATGCTCGACAACGTGATCGACATCAACTACTACGCCGTCAAGAAGGCCCGCGACAGCAACCTGCGCCACCGCCCGGTCGGCTTGGGCATCATGGGCTTCCAGGACGCGCTGTACCAACTGCGCATCCCTTACGCCAGCCAAGAGGCCGTGGACTTTGCCGATCGTTCGATGGAAGCGATCTGCTTCAACGCCTACTGGGCCAGCACCGAGTTGGCGGAAGAGCGCGGCCGCTACAGCACCTACAAGGGCTCGCTGTGGGACCGTGGCATCCTGCCGCTGGACACCCTGGACCTGCTGGCGCAAGCCCGTGGCGGCCATGTCGATGTCGACCGCAGCGCCACCCTGAACTGGGACTCGCTGCGCGAGCGCATCGCCGAGCACGGCATGCGCAACAGCAACTGCGTGGCCATCGCCCCCACCGCTACCATCTCCAACATAATCGGCGTGGACGCCTCGATCGAGCCGAGCTTCGGCAACATCTCGGTCAAGTCCAACCTGTCGGGCGAGTTCACCGTGGTCAACGAGTACCTGGTGCGCGACCTGAAGAAGCTCGGCCTGTGGGACGAGGTCATGGTCATGGACCTCAAGCACTTCGACGGCTCACTGCGCCGCATCGATCGCGTGCCCGAGGAACTCAAGAACCTCTATGCCACGGCCTTCGAAATCGAAACGGTGTGGCTGATCGAGGCCGGCGCCCGCCGCCAGAAGTGGATCGACCAGGCCCAAAGCCTGAACATCTACATGGCGGGTGCCTCGGGCCGCAAGTTGGACGAGACCTACAAGCTCGCGTGGACGCGCGGCCTCAAGACGACCTACTACCTGCGCACCATCGGCGCCACGCACGCCGAGAAAAGCACGGTGGCCAAGGCGGGACAGCTCAATGCGGTGTCGGCCACCCCGGTGGCAACGGTCGCGGCCGCTTCGCCGGCCATCGCCAGCGAGCCGGCGCTGCCTGCCACCGACATGAAGTTCTGCAGCATCGACAACCCGGATTGCGAAGCCTGCCAGTGAGGGTGCCCGCCGCTCCGCGGCCTTGCGCGGGGCGGCTGCTTTCGGTGGAGCGATTGAACAATCGAACGTTCAATCCTTTCGACCTATTCGATTTTCGATGCCCACGTGCAACGGAATCACGCGCTTGAAGCCTTCGCTCACAAGAAATCGCTTGGCGATTGGTGATCGCTGATTTGATAATTTGACAGAAGAGGAATCCCCATGTTGCATTGGGAAGACGAAGCCAAAACCAGCAAACCTTTTGCTGCCCCGCCCACCGGCTCGATGACTGGACTTTCCCCGGTCGGCGCCAGCGTCACTGCGGTCCAAACGGCCCCATCGTCTGACAAAGCGTTCCGCGTCAATGTTGCTGACAAACGCATCATCAACGCGAAAACCGACGTCAATCAACTGGTCCCCTTCAAGTACAAGTGGGCCTGGGAAAAGTATCTCGCCACCTGCGCCAACCATTGGATGCCGCAGGAAGTGAACATGAGCCGAGACATCGCGCTCTGGAAAGATCCCAACGGCTTGACCGACGACGAGCGGCGCATCATCAAGCGCAATTTGGGTTTCTTCGTCACGGCCGATTCCCTCGCGGCCAACAACATCGTGCTGGGCACGTACCGGCACATCACGGCGCCGGAATGCCGCCAATTCTTGTTGCGGCAGGCTTTCGAAGAGGCCATCCACACCCACGCCTACCAGTACATCGTGGAGTCCTTGGGGCTGGACGAGGGCGAAATCTTCAATGCCTACAACGAAGTGCCATCCATTCGGGACAAGGACCGGTTCCTGATCCCGTTCATCGAGGCCATCATGGATCCGGCCTTCCAAACCGGCACGCCAGAGGCCGACCAGAAGCTCCTCAAGAGCCTGATCGTGTTCGCGTGCTTGATGGAGGGTTTGTTCTTCTACGTCGGTTTCACGCAGATCTTGGCCATGGGCCGCCAGAACAAGATGACCGGCGCTGCCGAGCAGTACCAGTACATCCTGCGCGACGAATCGATGCACTGCAACTTCGGCATCGACTTGATCAACGCCCTGAAGATGGAAAACCCCCATCTCTGGACCGCAGAGTTCAAAGCCGAAATCAAGGACCTGTTCCTGCAGGCGGTCGAACTCGAGTACCGCTACGCCGAAGACACCATGCCCCGTGGGGTGTTGGGCCTCAATGCAGCCATGTTCAAGGGGTACCTCCGTTACATCGCGAACCGGCGTGCTGTCCAGATCGGCCTGGACCCGCTGTTCCCGAACGAAGAAAACCCCTTCCCTTGGATGAGCGAAATGATCGACCTGAAGAAGGAACGCAACTTCTTCGAAACCCGGGTCATCGAGTACCAGAGCGGCGGTGCGCTGAGCTGGGATTGATGGTTCATGCGGGTGCCTGGTCGATCTCGAAACAGGATCGAACCCACAACAAGAGTTTGACGCTGGGTCCGACCGGGCCCCTAGAAGTCCGGCGAAACCAGTGTCTGCGAGATTCACCGCCAAGGCGCTCTCACCCCGGTGAGGGCCTCTTGGCGGTGAATGACCGTACCGCCGCAATACGGTTGTAGGCGGACGGTGTTCTTCCCTTGATCAAGGAGATAACCATGGCAACTGCAACGAAAAAGGCCGCTCCGGCCAAGAAGGCCGCTCCGGCCAAGAAGGCCGCTCCGGCCAAGAAGGCCGCTCCGGCGAAGAAGGCTGCTCCGGCGAAGAAGGCCGCTCCGGCGAAGAAGGCTGCTCCGGCCAAGAAGGCCGCTCCGGCGAAGAAGGCTGCTCCGGCGAAGAAGGCCGCTCCGGCGAAGAAGAGATCGGAA
>NZ_JAPZSY010000067.1 GCF_027532025.1 Inhella sp.
GCCCCTGGTCCGGCGCAGGCTAGGAGCGACGCCGCCGTGGACTCGTGTCCACAAGAAGGAGCGACAACGCATGCGCCGGATCCAGGGGCCACCCTTCGGGCCGAGCCGCGGGGGCGACGAGCGTCGTGGCCGGCTCCTGACGTAGCCCGCCACGCGGCGTCGCCAGCGCCTAGCCTGTCGCCCCCGAAATCTCGGCGACGGCCTGGGCTTCTGCCGCGCAGACTCCTAAGCGAGGGCGTGGCGCACCAGGAGCAGGGACAGGCCCGCCATGGTGAGGCCGATGAGGCCATCGAGCACCTGCCACGCCCGGGGCCGAGCGAACCAGGGCGCCAAGGCCCGGGCGCCGTAGCCCAGGGCCCCGAACCAGAGCAGGCTGGCACTGGCGGCGCCGGCCACGAAGGCGGGTCGCAGGGCGCTGTCTTGTTGGGCGCCGAGGCTGCCGACGAGGAGCACGGTGTCCAGGTACACATGGGGGTTGAGCAGGGTGAAGGCGGCCGCCTGCGCCAAGGCGGCAGGGCGCGACAGGGCAGCGTCGCCCGCAGCGGCGTGCAAGGCTTGGGGCCGCATTGCGCGCTGCAGGGCGCGCCAGCCATAGACGGCCAAGAAGACGGCGCCCAGCCCGGCCAGGGTGCGGGCGAGCACGGGGCGCTCGCCCAGCACTTGGGCGAGGCCGAACACGCCGGCGGCGATGAGCAGCGCGTCGGCCACGGCGCAAAAGGCCACGATGGGCCCGACGTGCTCGCGCCGCAGGCCTTGCCGCAGCACGAAGGCGTTCTGGGCGCCGATGGCCACGATGAGGCCCAAGGCCAGGGCCAAGCCTTGGGCAAAGACGGCGAGCTCGCTGGGCAGGGCGAGCGAAGAGGTCAGCATGGCCTCGTCCCGCCGCAGGACGACGCCCCGCGCCGCGAAGGCGTTGGGCGCACCGGTGGAGCCATCGCCAGGACGGGTCCAGCGCTCAGAGTGGCCATGAAGGAGTTGTTCCGCTCACCCGCTCAGGCCACCGGCGTGGTGGGCCGCGTTTTGTAGAAGGTGACGGGCTCGGCCTTGAGGGCCTTGAGCACGTGCTTTTGCATCTTGCCCACCACGTGCATTTCGCAAGGCTTGCAGTCGAAGCGCAGGGTGAAGGTGTCGTCGCCGTGCTGCAGGGTCATGGGCTCGGCCCGCACCGTGCCTTGCACGCCGGTCACGCCCTTGGCCTGCTTGGGGCACAGGCTCAAGCTGAAGCGCACGCAATGCTTGGTGATCATCAGCGAGGCCTCGCCCAGCTCCTCGTGGCTCTCGTAGGCGGCGCCAATCACCTTCACGCCGTGGCGGGCGTAGAACTTCGCGGCCTGGCCGTTGTAGACGTTGGCCAGGTAGCTCAGCGTGTCTTCGGGGTAGGGCACGGGCGGCTGCACCTCGGCCGCGCGCGGCAGGCGCTCGAAGGCCGCGGCGCGCGCGGCCTCCAAGGCGGCGATGCCGTCGCGGCGCAGCGCATTGAGCACGCCGGCCGGCAAGAACCAGGGCTGTTGCAAGCTCAGGCGCACGCGGCGCGCCTCAAAGAGCGTGCCGCCCAGCTTGGACAGGCCTTCTTTGAGGGCCTTCTCGGCCTGGGCCGCGTCGCGCGCCGGTTCGTGGGCGTGGGTCAAGCGCACCGCGGCCTTGTGGCCGTGGGCGTCCTTCAGGGCCAACTCGAAGCCGTCGGCGGTTTGCGCCAGGGTCAGGTCGACCGGGATGCGGCGCTCGGCAGAGGGCTTGGCCAGCAAGCGCTCCCAGGCCATGTCACGGTTGCGGTTCAACGCGGTGCCGGGGAACAAGTCCTTCAAGTCGCCGAAGGCTTGGTCCTTGGCCAGGTTGGGGTGCACGCGCCAGCGGCTGCCCCCCAGGGGCTCGGCCACGTTCACGGGCACGCCCTGCAGCTCGCCCTGGCGGTCGCGCCAGGTGAGGGCATCGCCGTTGTGCAGCACGCGCTCGGGGCTTTCGGTGTCCACGTCAAACCAGGCCTCGCCCACCTTGGCAACGAAGCCCAGGGGGAGTCCGGCGTGCTTGGGCGTGTCGAAGGCGCCGATGTCGATTTGGCGGCCGTTGACGAAGTAGTCGGTGCCGCCGCGGTTGAAGGCCTGCTCGGTTTCGGGGGTGAAGGTGTACCTGCAGCGGCCGTGGCTGGTGGTTTGGAGCGCAGGGCGGCGTTCGAGGATCGCGTCGAGCAGGGTGCGGTAGTGGGCCGTGACGTTCTTGACCGTGGCCATGTCCTTGTAGCGGCCTTCGATCTTGAAGCTGCGGATGCCTGCGTCGATCAGGGCTTCGAGGTTGGCGGACTGGTCGTTGTCCTTGAGGCTGAGCACGTGCTGGTCGTGCGCCACGATGCGGCCCTGCGCGTCGCGCACGGTGAAGGGCTGGCGGCACTCCTGGCTGCAGCTGCCGCGGTTGGCGCTGCGACCCGTCATGGCGTGGCTGATGTAGCACTGGCCGCTGTAGGCCACGCACAGCGCGCCGTGCACGAAGAACTCCAGCACGGCGTCGTTCACCTGCGCGCGGATGGCCTGGATCTGGCGCAGGTCCAGCTCCCGCGCCAGCACCATCTGGCTGAAGCCGACGTCTTGCAGGAAGCGCGCCTTCTCGGGCGTGCGGATGTCGGTCTGCGTGCTGGCATGCAGCTGGATCGGCGGCAGGTCCAGCTCCAGCAGGCCCATGTCCTGCACGATAAGGGCGTCCACGCCGGCATC
Source organism: Inhella sp. (assembly GCF_027532025.1). Taxonomy (GTDB): domain Bacteria; phylum Pseudomonadota; class Gammaproteobacteria; order Burkholderiales; family Burkholderiaceae_C; genus Inhella. Next base: position 2,706 of record NZ_JAPZSY010000067.1, read on the forward strand.
AAACAGCTGCCAGGCCTGGCGGCGCGCGCCTTCGAGCTCGTCGTCGCGCAGGATGGTGTTCATGGTGACAAAGATGCGCGCGTGGAAGCGGTGCGCGTGGCGCACCAGGCGCTCGATGTCCTCGATCGGGTTGCCAGCCTTGTCCCGGGCGCCGAAACCGGGGCCGCCGATGTAGACGGCGTCGGCCCCATGGGTGATGGCCTCGATGCCGATGTCGGCGTCGCGGGCGGGAGCCAACAGCTCGAGCGGGCGGTGGGGGGCGTGGTGGGCAGGCATGCAGCATTTTAAGAAGGTGCCCCATCCCGCCGCCAGGCCCACCTAGGGACATACCAGTAAGAAACCATAAATCCAGTTGCATACCGCTTGCAACCGATGGATGCGGTTTGTTACGCTGGAATCGGCCACACTGTGGCGGCTCTTCATGGGTGAGATCGCGCTCTTCGGCGACTCGAACTGGTTTGCTACCACCTAAATACCACTGATGCGCGCGTTCCCGCCTCGCCCCCTCATGTCCCCCCTTTCGGAGCCTGACCCCATGAACGTCCTTCGCCCGCTGAACCCTCCCCCGGCCCCGCCGGGCCACCGTCGCGCCCTGCGCCGCGCCACCCAAACGCTGGCCGCCTGGACGCTGGCCGCCAGCGCCTGGGCCCAAACCGTGCCCACGTGGGCGCCGGACACCTTCTACGCCGCCGGCACCGTGGTTTCATTTCAGGGCAAGCTGTACCGGGCCGTGGTGAGCCAGACCGACTGGACCGGCACGGGCTGGAACCCAACGGTGGCCTCGCTCTGGACGCCCGTGGACGGCGCAGCACCCGCCCCGAGCCCGAGCCCGGCCCCAGCGCCCAGCCCCACGCCAGCGCCCACGCCAGCCCCAGGCAGTTGGGACGCCAACACGGCCTACACGGGCGGGCAGACGGTGACGCGCAGCGGCACCACCTACAAAGCCAACTGGTGGACCCGCGGCGAGGACCCGGTGTTGAACAACGGCCCGACGGGCAGCGGCAAGCCCTGGACGGCGGTGGGCGCTGCGCCCGCACCAGCCCCGTCGCCGGCGCCCACACCCGCACCGTCACCCAGCCCAGCACCATCGCCTTCGCCGTCCCCCTCCCCAGCCCCGTCGCCATCGCCGGCCCCCGCGCCAGCGCCGGGCCTGACCGACCCCGCCGCCAAGTCCGCGTCGCAGGCCGGCCGCGCCTACACGGTGTACTACCCCTCGTGGAGCGACAACTGGTTCGACGCCACCGGCAAGTCCCTGAACCAAGTCTTCCAAGCCAGCCAGCTGGCGCGCATCCCCGCCAACTACACGCACGTGGTGGTGGCTTTTGCGCAGCCCGATTTCCGCTGGGGCGGGATGGCGGCCAACAACTGGTCGGGCACGGGCATCAACTTCAACGGCCGGCCGTCGGACATCAAGGCGGCCATCGACGTGCTGCACGCCCGCAACATCAAGGTCATCCTGGCGGTGGGCGGCGCCACGTACAACAACTGGGCGCAGCTGGCGGCCGAGGGCCACTCGGGCGGCGGCGCCACCATCGATGCGCTGGCGCAAATCATGAAGGACCTGGGCTTCGACGGCCTGGACGTGGACTACGAGATCGAGGGCCTCGACGCCTACGCCGGCGCGGTGAAGGCCATGCGCAAGGCGGTGGACTTGGCCGGGGGCGGGCGCATCCTCAGCGTGGCGGCTTGGTCCACCGGCGCCGACTGCACGGCCAACACGGCCAACCACCCGCAGTGCGTCGGGGTGGGCGCGAGCTTCTGGGGCGGCAAGGCCGGGCTGGAGCGCCAGCTCGTTCACGCCTTCCCGGCCTTGGCCAACGCCTTCCAGCTCGTCAACATCATGAGCTACGACGCCCGCTACGAGAACTACGACGGCGTGACGGCGTGGAAGCAGTACCGGCAGCTGTTCCCCAGCAGCACCATCGTGTCGATCGGCTTCGAAACCGCGCCCGAGGGCTGGGCCGGTGGGCAGCTCGTGGTCAACAACGCCGACGCGCAGTGCACCGGCTCGGTGAACCTGAAGAACTCCTACGGGGCCACGGTCAACCAGGCCTACTCGGTGGAGCGCTACTTGGGCGCCGTCGTCACCAGCACCCTGCCCAACCGCAACCCACGCGATGGCGCCATGCTCTGGCAAGCGCTCAAAACGGCGAGCGGGGCCTGCGGCGGCGCGGCGCTGGCCTCGCCCGGCAGCATCGGCAAAAAGGTGTCGGCCATGACCGGCTTGCCCGACGACCTGGCCTTGCAAAACGCGCCCTGGCGCTGAGGCCCCGTGGGTGGGGCGGTGGGCGGGGCGCTAACCTTGGGGCCCCGCCCCCTGGAGCCTGTGATGCACCCCGCCTTGGGACCCCAACCCGCCGTGCCGCGGCGGCCTGCCACCGCCCATCCCCGCAACCACAGCCGGGTGAGCCAGAGGGGCGGCGATGCGCGTTGAAATCGAACCCGGCGTGCGTCTGTTCGTCGACGTGGACGGCGCTAGCCACGTGCCCGACGGGGCCCACTGGCGAGAGAAGCGCACGTTGATCCTGGTTCACGGCGGGCCGGGCTTCGACCACACCGGGTTCAAGCCCTTCTTCAGCCGCTTTGCCGACCAGGTGCAGGTGCTCTACCTGGACCAACGCGGCCATGGCCGCAGCGACCCCCGACCCGCGGCCGAGTGGACGCTGGACACCTTGGCCGACGACCTGGTGCGCCTGTGTGCGGTGCTGGGCATCGAGCGCCCCATCGTGCTCGGGCAAAGCTTCGGCGGCTACGTGGTGCAGCGCTACCTGTCACGGCACCCGGCACACCCGCGAGCGGCGGTGCTTTCGAGCACGGCCCCGCACTACAACCTGGAGGGCAAGGTGGCCGGCTTTGCGCGTCGGGGAGGGCCCGAAGCGGGCGCCGCGGCACGGGCCTTTTGGGAGCAACCCTCGGCCGAGACTTGGGCCGTCTACGACCGCCTGTGCCGGCACCTCTACAACACCACCGACCAAGACGCGACCGCCCGCGCGAGCATGGTGTTCCGGCCGGAGATCCTCTTCCACTCGGCCGGCGGCGAGCAGCGCGGCATGAACCTGCTGCCGGGCCTGGCCCGTGTGCGCTGCCCGGTGTTGGTGCTGGCCGGCGCCGAGGACCCGGTGACCCCGATCGACGATGCGGAGCTCATCCACGCCGCCCTGCCCGCCCCATGGCGACAGATTGAGCGATTCCCGGGCGTGGGCCACGGCCCTTGGCGCGACGACCCCGCGGCGACCGAACGCGTGCTGCGCCGCTGGCTGGCGGCGTTGGATTGACGCGCTGCCCCACAGGCGCGGGGCGGCCCTGCAGGGTTCAGCCGCAAGGCGGGGGCGGGGCGGGACAGCGCTCGGCGCGAAAGGGCAGGTCCACGCGGTCGCCCGCGGGCGTGGTGTAGCGCAGCCGGCCCAGAACGTGGTCGCCCACCTCGTCCAGCTCCACGTGCGCCGGTGGCAGCGGGGCACAGCGCTGGCGCGCGGTGCAGTGCAGGGCCATCCCGTCGCCAAGCTCGCCCGTGAGCCAGATCGCGAGGGGGGCGCGCAGCGGCAACGCTTGGCGCCACAGCGTGAGCGCCAGCCGATCGACCCCCATCTCGCGTTCGCCACAGCCGCCCCCTGTGCCGGTGAAGATCACCACCCGCTGCGCCGGACCATCCCAAGGCGCACAGACCGGCGTGACCGTGGCGTACAACCGGGCGGCCACCGGCCGTGGTGACCCGCGAAGACTCCTGGACGTGTTGGCGGGCCTTTGGGCTTGGGCTTGGGCTTGGGCTTGGGCATGAACTGGGCCATGGGCCCCAGCCGACACCAGCAGCACGCCGGCCGCCCACAGGCCCGCCGCTGCCGCGCGGCATCCCGTCCGGCCCCAGCGCCACGTCGCCTGGGGCCCGCAAGCCGTCGGCGTCATCGGTGGGCTGGGAGTGACAGTCATGGCAAGGCCTTGGGTGCAAGGACGAAGTCGCAAGCATCGTGCACGACACAGGCCGTGCGCGCCACCCCCGTCTTGCCCGGCTCGGCCCTGACGGCGCCGCTTGCCCAGCGGCTGCCTGTACGAAGCCAACGGGCGGGAGACGCCGGTTGCGCTGCGACGTCACCCAGGGCCTGGCGTCAGGCCGGGGGCCGCCGTGACGCCCGGGGCTTGCGGCCTGGGCAGGACGGGGGCGGCGGCCGCGGGCCGCGTGACCGAGGGCAGGGCCGAGCCGGGGTGCAGCGACCAAGAGCCGCCGTTGTCCAGCGCCCGAAAGTCAAGCGTTGGGGGGTGCTGGGCGTCGAGCGCCCGGGCCAGGGCCTGCACGGGGTCGTTCATGCCTTCGTCCGCTTGGCGGAAGGTGCCCCAGTGGATGGCCAGGCTGTGCTGTGCGCCCAGTGCGCGGTGCGCCGCGACGGCCTCGTCGGGGTCGATGTGCTGCGGCTGCATGAACCACCGCGGCAGGTAGGCGCCGATGGGCAACAAGGCCAGCGTGGGCGGGCCCAGCCGCTCCCGGATGTCGGCGAAGTGCGAACCCATGCCGGTGTCGCCCGCGAAAAAGACGCGCTGCCCCTGCGCCTCGACCTGGAAGCCCCCCCACAGGCGCTGGTTCCCGTCGAAAGCGCCGCGACGCGACGCGTGCCTCGCCGGCGTGAAGGTGATGCGCGCGGGCCCCACGGAGACCGACTGCCACCAGTCCAGGTCGACCGCACCGGGCAGGCCCTGATCGGCCAGCCAGACAGCGGTGCCCAGACCCGCCAACACCCGCGGGGCGTCGCGCGCCTTCAAGCGACGCAAGGTGGGGAGGTCGAGGTGGTCGTAGTGGTCGTGGCTCAGCAGCACCACGTCGATGGCTGGCAGGTCGTCGAAGCGCAGCCCCGGCGGCTTGCGGCGGCGCTGACCGATGCCGCCGCCCGGGCCCACGACGTCGGACCACACGGGGTCGGTCAAGAGGTTCAAGCCCGCGACTTGGACGAGCACCGTCGCATGGTTGACGTAAGTGACCCGCAGGCCCTCGGTCACCCGCGCTGGTGGTGGCGGTGCGGGCTCGATGGGGACGAAGTCGGGCCACGGCTGTGCGGGCGACCCGCCCAGCTTCCAGCGCAGCACGTCCATCAGGCCGCGGGACTCGAAGGGCTCGGGATTGCGGAAGCGGTGGCCGTCGAGGTGGTCGCTCGGCGCCCCCAGGGGTGTGCTGGCGCAGGCCGACAACAAGGCGCTCAGCGCCCCCAAGGCGCGGCGCCCCACGCGGCTGGGCGGGCGGCTCATGGCGTGCCGAAGCGTTCGACCACGGCCGCGCGGGCGATGGGGCCAAAGTGGCCCGGAAAGAAGGTGTGGGCTTGGGGCGCCACCGCCGTCAACAAGCGCTGCACGTCCCGGCGGTTGCCTTCCAGGTCGCACATGTAGAAGTGCAACTCGGCCGAGCGGCCGACGATGGCCCCGCGGAACTGGTCGCCCACGAAGGCTGCGCCGGGCACCACGACGACCAGCGAGCCCTCGGTGTGTCCTGGCATGGGCACCACCCGCCCGGGCAGTCCCACCAGGTCCTGAAGTGCCACCTCGCCGCTCAGCGCGCGGTCAGGGGCCATGGGCGTGAAGCGCTCGGCCTGGTCGGCCTCCAAGCGGTCTCGGGCCCGGTTGCTGGTGGGGCACAGGGGGTCGGGGCTGCCGCGCTCGAGCAAGCGCACGTCGGGCGCCCCCGCCACCACCGGGATGCCGAAGTGCCGCCGGAAGTAGCCCGCGCCGCCGGCGTGGTCGGCATGACCATGGGTGAGGATGATGGCGCGCAACTGGGCCGGGTCGAAGCCCTCGCGGCGCAGGTCTTGCGCCAGTTGCGGGGCATCGGCCTCGTAGCCGGCATCCACCATGAAGAAGCGATCGCCCTGGGCCACCACGAACACATTGGCGTATTCGCGCCGGAAGGTGTGCACGGTGATGCCCTCGGGCAAGGTCAGCGCCGCGTGGCCGCTGGCGCAGCCCGCCAAGCTGAGCAGGGCCCAGCCCGCCAGCGCCAACAGGGCCCAAAGGGTGGCTCGGGAGCGCGCAGCCGCCATCCGGCGCAGCACAGCGAAGGGCCCAGGGGCCGGGAAGGGATGGGCAGAGGCCATGGCAAGACTCCAAAGGAAAGGGACGACAACAAGCGCACGCGGTAGGGCTGTGCGGCAGTGACCGGCAACGGCCACGGCCGCGCCAATGTTCACGCTGTCCACTTTGACATTCTAAGTTCACGGTGTCAACATGCGGACATGACAAGCCCTCGCGATGCCTACCACCACGGAGACCTCCGCAACGCCCTCGTGGGCGCTGCCGTGCGATTGATCGAGCAGAGCGGGCCCACCGCTTTCAGCCTGCGCGAGGCGGCGCGCGAGGTGGGGGTGTCGGCCAACGCCGCCTACCGCCATTTCGACGACAAATCGGCCCTCATGGGCGCTGCTGCACTCGACGGTCACCTTCAGTTGGCAGACCGCATGCGCGCCGCCATGCAAGCCACAGCGCGCAGGCGCCCCTCCAAATCGAACCCACCCTCGGTGGCTCGCTTCAAGGCCCTGGGGCGGGCCTATGTCGAGTTCGCCCTGGAGCGCCCGGCGCTGTTCCGGCTGATGTTCGGCGAGAGTGGCGTGGGCTGCCTGAGCCGCCAAGCCGAAATGGCCCCGGTGGAGACCGCTTGGACGCTGCTGGGCCAAGCCCTGGACGCCCTGGTGGCCGACGGCGCGTTGAGCCACGCGCAACGCGAGGGCGCCGAGCTCCAGGCTTGGTCCGCGGTGCATGGGCTGGCCTCGCTGGCCCTGGCCGGCCTGGACGCGGTGCCCGACGGGGCAGCGCGCCCGGCCGCCGTCGAGGCCTTGCTGGACTTCGTGGTCCGGGGCTTGGTCGGGCCAACGCCGTAGCGCAGCCCGAGGGTCCGGCGGGCGCCGCGAACGACTTTCCGTCAAGCGACGCGAAGCTGCGTTGAAGCGGCGCCGGGCTCGCCCCGATGGACCGGTGCGACTAGCCTGCGGGCCCCTGCTGCCCCGCCGCCGCCATGCGTTCGATCCGACTGCTTGCCTCCCCCGTCCTGCGCGCTGGCGTGGGCCTGTGTTTGCTCGCTGCCTTGAGTGCCTGCGGCGGTGGTGGTGGTGTCGCCCCCGCGCCAGCCCCAGCGCCCCCGCCCCCAGCACCTGCGCCAGCGCCCAGCCCGTCCGCTTGCACGCTGCCGCCGGGCGTCGACCTGGGGCGCGTTGGAAGTCCCACGCCCAAGCCCAGCACGACCACGCCCGGCCTGGTGCTGATGGGCGGCGGGGTGGACGTGGACGAGGCCATGCGCTGGCTGATCGCTCGGGCCGGCGGCGGCGACATGGTCGTGCTGCGCAGCACCGGCGGGGCTGGCTACAACAACTACCTGCTGGGCCTGGGGGGGCTGAACTCGGTGCAGACCTTGTTGGTCGACTCGGCGGCCGAGGGCAACGACGCCTGCGTGGCGCAAACCATCCGCGACGCCGGCGCGCTCTTCATCGCGGGTGGCAACCAGGCCGACTACGTGCGCTACTTCAAGGGCAGTGCCGTGGGTCAGGCCATCAATCACCTGATCGTCACCAAACGCGCCCCCGTGGGCGGCACCAGCGCCGGCATGGCCATCCTGGGCCAGCACTACCACCCAGGCGGCGCGCCCGAGGACAGCAGCGGCCTGCAAGACCCCTCGCGCACCGAGATCGGCCAAGGCTTCGTCACGGCGGCATGGCTGCGCAACACCGTCACCGAGCCGCACTTCACCGCAGGCACCACCGGCGCGGTGGGCACGCCGGCCAACCCCAAGCGCGCCGGGCGCGTGGTGGCCTTCATGGCGCAAATGCTGCTCGGCCAGGGCGTGAGCTGGACCGAGGCTCGCGCCATCGCCGTGGACGACGACACCGCGGTGGCCATCAGCGACAACGGCATGGCGCAGGTCTTCACCTTTCCGGGCCGCAGCGGCAGTGCCCTGTTCGTGCGGCCCACGGCACCGCCAGAACGGCTGGTGGCTGGATCGTCCCTGACATGGAACGCGTCGGGCCAAGCCTTGGCGGTGGACGAAGTTCCGGGCACGGCCCTGGGCAGCCAGGGCTTTGACCTGGGGGCATGGCGCGCCAGCGGCGGCACGGCCCGTCAGTGGTCGGTGGTGGACGGGGTGCTGGTCAGGCGCTGAAGCAGGCCGCGGGCGGCGTCGCCCAGGGCGTCGCCAGGCCCCTGCGTCAGCACCACCGTTGCCATCGTGGGTCGCTTGGCACTCGCGCTGCGGGCGTAGCAGGGGTCGTAGTGGTCGGTCATCAGGCGCGCAAACAAGGTGTCGACGGCGCCCGCCTCGGCCAGGGCCATCCATTCGGCCCAGCACGCTCCGCCAACCAGAGGCCGCACCGGCCGCAGGCGCTCAACCATGGCCACGGGGTCGGCGGCGAAGTGAGCGTAATCCTGCCGGCACAAGGCGCACCCGGGTGCGCAGGTCGGCCTCCACGCGCACCACGGGCGCCGAGCGGATGGCGTCGAACAAAGCGGTGGGCAACTGCAACCGACCGATGCGCTTGCTCTCGTCTTCGACCCACACTGGGTGGCGGGGGTCAAACCGGGCCAACGCGTGCCGCAGCGCGCTGTCGAACCGCTTTTGAGTGGGCTGGGTCTGCGCGGGCCACTCGCCCAGCAAGGACCCCCGGTGCACGGCCAAAGCTTCGAGGTCAAGCACCTGCTCGCCCTCGCGCGCCAGCGCCTGCAGCAAGCGCGTCTTGCCCGTGGCGGTGCTGCCGCTGAGCACCCGCCATGGCAAGGTGGCGGGCAGGCGGGCCAGCTCCTGCCGCACCCAAGCGCGGTAGGCCTTCCAACCCCCGGGCAGCAGGTCCACGGCGTAGCCGATGTTGCGCACGGGGTCCGCCCAGGCGCGGCTGCGCTTGCCGCCGCGGAAGCAGTAAATCAGGATGCGGTCGCTGGGCGCTCGGGGTGCGATGGCTTCGGCGATGTAGCGCGCCACGTTGCGCAGCGCGTACTGCGCACCCAGCAGGTAGGCGGCGTGCGGGTCGGTGCGGTGCAAGGTGCCCACCTCGGCGAACTCCTCCTGCGTCACCACGGGCAGGTTCACCGCGCCGGGCAGGTGGTCTTCGGCGAACTCCTTGGGCGTGCGCGCGTCGATGATCAGCGCGTAGTCGCTCAGCGGGCGGATGCCGGGCAGCTCAGCCATGGACGTGCAGCCCCTGGCCGGCCTCGACCCGCCCCACCACCGCATGCTGCGCAAAGCCGTGGCGCGCGAACACCGCCTGCACGTCGGACAGGGCTGCGGGCGCGCAGCTCACCAGCAGGCCGCCAGCGGTTTGGGGGTCGGTCAGCAAGGCGCGATCCAGCTCGCTCAGGCCATGGCTCAGGCTCACGTCGGCCCCATAGGCGGCCCAGTTGCGGCCGCTGGCGCCGGTGACGAAGCCCTGCTCGGCCAGCGTGCGCACGCCGGGCAGCAAGGGCACGGCTGGCCAGTGCAGGTGCACCGCGGCCTTCGCGCCGCGTGCCAGCTCCAGCGCATGGCCGGCTAGGAGTCTGCGCGGCAGAAGCCCAGGCCGGCGTGGGCCCCGGTGCGGCGCCCGCGGGGGGCGACGCCCCCCGGGATATGTGGGGCGGTCAGCGCGATGTTAGGGGCCCGTTCGGCCGGGGGGGGGGGCCACACGGCCCGGCCCGCCAGTCCGACCAGCC
>NZ_JAPZSY010000040.1 GCF_027532025.1 Inhella sp.
TTCCAACGCGGCGTCGGGTTGACGGTCGACGAGGACGACGTCGTGGCCGGCCTCCAGCAAATACCAGGCTGTGCTGACGCCGACGATGCCGGCACCCAGAACCACCACTTTCATGGGATCTCCTTGAACGGGGGACTGCAAGACCCGCGGGTGGCGGGCATGGGTCGGCACGTTAGCCCAAAGGCCTTTGCCGAGGGGGTCATGGGCCAGGGAACGCACACCCCCCCGAGAACAAGGAGGGCCGGCGCGTGACCTTTTTGCCAACAACGGGGCCAAGCTCCGCCATTTGGGGGTTTGGCGGCGGCAGCACTGGGCCCACACTCGTTGTCACCACGCCGTCACGGCCCATGGTCACACTCCACCCCCGTCCGCGCCACGCTTCAGAGGTTCCTATGCGTTTCGCTCCTGCCCTGCGATTCCTGCGCCGCCCAGCCGCTCCCGTGCGTCGCCCGCAAGACCCCGCCGACATGGGCACCGCGTTCGGCATGGAGGCCTGCCTCGAGCCCGATCTGGCGGCGGCGCCGCCCGCGTACTCGCTCGAAAGCCAGCGCCCCCACCCGCCCCTGGACAACCCCATGGCTTGGATGCGTGAGCGTCGCCGCAGCAACTGAGCGCGTCTCTCCCTCACCCTCGACGCCGGGCTTGCCCGGCGTTGTGTTTTTCAGGGTGCTTGGCGATGCTTCGGATAAAGTGTTTAAATCGTTTAAACACTTTCTAAAAGGAACCCCGATGGCTCAGCCAACCCCCGCCAAAACCAAAGTCGCCGCCACCGGGGCTGCCTCGAAACGCCACCGCGCCACCGCTCGGGCCGCGGGCAAGGCCCCGAACACGGGGGCCGTCAAAGACCCCAAGGCCGCGGCGAAACCTGCCACCCGTGCCTCGGCTCCGACCCCAGCCCAGGCAGCCGCACCGGTGAAGAAGGCGACCAAGCCCGAGAAACCGCCGAAGCCGGTTCGCCAAAAGCTCGTGCGGGACGGGTTCACCATGCCGGCCGAAGACTTCGCCCTCATCGCCGTGCTCAAGGTGCGCGCATTGGCAGCAGCGCAGCGCGAAACCAAGAAGAGCGAGCTGCTGCGGGCCGGCCTGCACGCGCTCGCGGCCCTGGACGATCCGGCCCTGCTGGCCGCGTTGGGTCGGTTGACGCTGGTCCAGCAAGGCCGGCCGAAGAAGAATCGCTGACGCCCAAGCATCCAGGCGCGGCCCGCGTGCAGCCGCAGCCTTACTGGCGCCTCTGAGGCTGGGGCGGCAGCAAGGCCGCCAACCCCGTCAGCGAATCAGCAGCACCGGCAGGGTGCTCTTGGCCAGCACCTTGGTGCTGACCGAGCCAAGCACCAGATTGCCCAGCGCGCCGTGGCCATGGGTGCCCATCATGAGCAAGTCGGGCTTCAGCTTGGTTGCCACGGCGGTGATGACGTCGGCCGCGTGGCCGACTTTGCTGATGTACTCGGCATCCAGGCCCTGCTTGACGAAAAACGTCCGCAGCGGCTTGAACACCTTTTCCGACTCGTCTGCGTAATAACCAGCCAGGGTGGCCTTTTCGATCACGGCGGCCGCCCGCGGGGGCACCGCCGGCACGACGTGCAGCAGGCTGTAGCGTTGGTGAGTACCCAGCCATTCGTCGTGGGCGGCCAGGTAGGCCAAGGCGCGTTTGGTGCTGGCGCTGCCATCAACGGCGACAAGAATCTTCATGAAGGTCCTCCTGGGAAAAGCCTCAGTGTGCCCGCCGCTGCAAGCCCTTTTCTTGCCGGCGATCAAGAGGTGAACGCGGCGTGCTCCACCGACACGACGCTGGCCGGCCGAAAACCGGCTTGCTCGCCCTTGTGCGCATAGCCCAGCGGGTTGGCCACCACGCGGCAGCGGCCCACGCGGTAGTCGTGGGGGCAATGCAAGTGGCCGTGCAGCCACAAATCGGCCAGAGGCAGCAGGTCGTCCAGTGCGCTGCAAAAGCCCGCCGTGCCGGGCGTGGCGCCATAACGGGGGTCGGCGCTGCGGAGGCTGGGCGCGAAGTGGGTGACGACCACGGTGGCACCCGCAAAAGGTGCGGCCAGCGCGGCGCGCAGCCAAGCTTGGTCGTCCAGGGCCAGCTCACGCAGGCGCTCGGCCAGCATGGGTGCGCCGCCTTCCAGCGCGCTGTACTTGCGCAGGTAGAAGTTGGCGGCGCGGTAGGCCTTGTCGCGGGCCTTGAGCTGCGCCGCCATCGGCGCGGCCGGGTCGACCAGCAGATCGAAGTCGGCCCACAGGGTGCAGCCCACGAAACGCACGCCGTCGATGACCCGCACTTCGCGATCGAGCCAGGTCAGGCTCAGCGCTTCGGCGCGCTCGCGCAGGCGGTCTCGCGCTTCAGGCCAGGGCAGGCCGTCGTATTCATGGTTGCCGGGCACGTACAGCACGCGCTGCCAACCTTGGGCAAAGCGGCCCAAGCCCCAATCGGCGTCGGCATGCCAAGGGCCGAGCAAGGAGCCGGCCTGGTAAGAGCCCACGTCCCCAGCCAGCACCAGGGTGTCGGCGGCGACCTGCGGCTGGAAGTGCGGGTGGCGCTCCAGGTGCAGGTCGCTCAGCAACTGCAGCTTCAAGGCTTGGGCGCGATCAGGTGGCGCCGTGGCAGGCCTTGTACTTCTTGCCGCTGCCGCAGGGGCAGGGGTCGTTGCGCCCCACCTTGGGCGCGTCGCGGACGCGCTGCTCGACGTGGTAGCGGTCGGCGCTGGTGATCGCATCCAGGTCGACGACCGCGAGCACCAAGTCTTCCACGGCTTCGTCCAACGTGCGCAGCGGTTCTTCGGCATCCAGCGCGGCCGTGGCCGCGCGCTCTTCGTCGGTGGTGGAGGGCAAGTGGCGACAGATGCGGTCCAGCGCCTGCGGGATGTCCTCGTGGGTGAGGCTCAGCAGCCCGTTGGGGAAGGCGTTGAGGGCGGTGACAAAACCGCCGGCAAAGGGCACCAGCGGCTTGCTGACGGCCGGCAGCGCGGCAAAGGCTGGGTCTTCGTCGGGGTCGGGCTCGGTCGTTTCGTCCAACTGCAGCACCAGGGGGTCGAACCAGCCTTCGTCGGCGATGGCTTCGCGCAGCGCGGCGTGCCGGCGTTCGATCAGGGCCTGCACCCGGGCCAACCAGGCCTGGTCGGCATCGGGCGGCAAGGGCCGGCACTCGGCGTCCAGCACGGGCGGCAGCCAGTCGGCCATGGAGATCAAGTCGGGCTGGACCAGCACGCCGCACAGGTAGCCGTCGAGCATGGCGACGTCCATTGCTTCGAGGTCGCCCGGCGTGTGGGCGAGGAGGTCATCGAGTTCGTCGAACTCTTGGGGGGTGAGGTCTTGGGCCATGGGCGCGATTGTCTACGGGCGGGGCCAGGGCCGACTCGACAATGCGCCGGTGCAAAACTTGGCTTGGCTTCACGCTGCCCTGCGGGGCCAGCGGCTGGCCCCATGGCTGCTGATGGCGGCCGCGGGGCACGCCTGGCTGTTGACGCCCGCGGTGGAGTCGCCGTGGCGTCCGGTGTCGGCGCCCAGCGCCAGCGCGGTGACCTTGCAGTGGCGTGCCGTGGTGGCCCCGGCGCCGCAAGCGGTCGCCGTGCCGTCACCCGGCGCCGCAACGCCACACGCTGCCGCCGCCCCGACGCCCAGCGCGCCAGCGCCCCGCCCCCGAGAGACCGCCACCCCGAGCCAGCCGGTGGCCAGCCCCTCCAGCGAGGCAGCGCCTGCCTTGACGTTGCCGACCAACGGACGCTGGTCCTACCGGCTGCTGTGGCAAGGCCAAGAGGGCGACGCTTGGTTGGATTGGTCGCGCAGCGAGTCCCACTACCGGCTGGCCCTGGAACGCCGCACCCCCGAGCGCCTTTTGCCCCAGTGGTTGAGCGAAGGCCGATGGACCGCACAGGGCCTGGTCAGCGAGCGCTTCGCGGCTCAGCGCGGCCCGCGCAGCTGGCGGCGCATTCATGACGACGCGAGCGCCGAGGAGGCCCAAGACCGCTTGAGTTGGATGCTGCAGTTGCCCGCGCTGCTGCAAAGCCGGCCGCAGTCGCGGTCGATCGTGCTGCGGGTGCGCGACTGGCGTGGGCAAGCCCAAGACTGGGTGTTCGAACGCCTGAGTGACGACACGATCGACCTGCCCGGGGGCCAGCAGCGCGCGGCCCAGCATTGGCGGCGCTTGCCCCAGGGCGAGGCCCAGGTGGAGATTGCGCTTTGGCTCGATCCTGCCGACGGTCATCGCGTGCTGCGTACTGTTCACCGGCTCCAGGGCGAGGAGCGCTGGGAGCTGCTGTGGAATCCTGCCGGCGCGGACGGCAAATCGCCCGAAGGTGTGATCAATCCCCCATGACGATGGGCCGATAAGCCAGGGGAAACCCCCTGTGTTTCGGGCGCCGTGCCAAGATGGATGCACGCCGGCTCTTGAAGACGGCGATTCGCGCACCACGTCAACGGTCAGGAGAAAGCCATGCACCTGCTCTACCAGTCCGACAGCTACATCGTGGTTCGCTTCGACGTGCCGGTCACCGACACGGCGCAGGACGACACGATGCCCCACCTCTCCCGCGGTGGTTACGAAATCGTCGACAAGTTCGCCCGCAAAGAAATCTTCATCGAAGGCGCCTTGGCCCAGCAGTTCCAGGAAGGCGTTGAAGCGCTGAGCGAGGGCGATTCGAGCGAAGAGGACTACGACGACTTCATCGAGCGCTATGCCAACCTGAGCCAAACCCCGGTGCAGATGCACTGAGGCGCTGGGGCCCCACGCCGGCCGGGCTTACCATCGCAGCCCGGTCGGCAGTTCACCCAGGCGTTGCCGCGCGGCCCCCGCCGCGAGCTCAACCTGCCCGCATTCGCCCTCACTTGCCACGCCTCGCGTGCGCCAGTCTGGAAGACGGCAACCCCCAGTGCCCGCGCCTCGCGCGCCGGGATCGAGCGCGCGCTTTGGAGGTTCGGCATGTCCCGAGTTCCGATGTCTTTTGTCGTGGTCGATGCGTCGCGCTTTGCGCGAGCGCTCGGCCAATCCTTGCGCGAGCGGGTCGAACCGCCTGGGCACGTGGAATTGCTCAACCTGATGGCCCGCGCGCAGGGCTACCGCAACCTGCAGGCTTGGCAGGCGGCGCTGGCTCCGGTGCGCGACGCGCCTTTGGCCGCCGAGGACGCCCCCTTGCCCTGGCCGCTGAGCGAAGCCGCGCGCAAGGCGCTGCAGCAGTTCGACAGCCGTGGTCGCTTGCTGCGCTGGCCGGCCAAGTTCAGCGTGCAGCGCCTGGCCCTGTGGTTGCTGTGGCAGCACTTCGACGCCAAGCGCATCTACACCGAGCGCGACGTGAACGAGCGCCTCAACGCCCTGCACCTCTTCGGCGACCCGGCCACCCTGCGGCGCGAACTCGTCAACCACCGGCTGATGACGCGCACCCCCGACTGCCGCGAGTACCGCAAGCTGCACCCGGTGCCCGACGACGAGGCGCGAGCACTGCTGCGCGCTTGGCGCCAGCAGCGCCGGGGCATGCCTCCGGCATGACAGCAGCTCGCGCCCTGTGGACCGGAACGGCCTTCGCGCTGGCGGCCGGCCTGATGTGGGGCCTGGTGTTCGTGGCGCCGCTGATGCTGCCGCAGTACCCGCCGGCCCTGCTGGCGGTGGGGCGCTACCTGGCCTTCGGCTTGATTTGCCTGCCTTTGGCCGCGTTGGACTGGCGGGAGCTGCACGCTTTGCGGGCGGCCGACTGGTGGGCGGCAGTGCGGCTCAGCGCCATCGGCAACTTCGTCTATTACCTGTGTTTGGCCGCAGCCATCCAGCGTGCGGGCACTCCACTGGTGAGCGTCATCATCGGCACGCTGCCGGTGGTCATCGCCTTGGTCAGCAACCGGCTCAACGCCAGCCGCGACGGGCACTGGCCCTGGGGGCGGCTGGCGCCGTCGCTGGCGGTGATCGCCTTGGGGATCGCCTGCGTGAACCAGAGCGAATTCGCGGCGCTGGAAGCGGGCCAGGCGGGGGCTTACCTGCAAGGCGCGGCCATCGCCCTCGTGGCCCTGGCGGCCTGGACGTGGTACCCCATCCGCAACGCCGACTGGCTGCGCGCCCACCCCGACCGCAGCCCCCGCGCCTGGGCCACGGCGCAGGGCCTGGTGAGCCTGCCCATGGCCGTGCTGGGCCTGCTGGCGCTGGTGGCACTGCAAGCCCTGCAGCCGCCCGGCATGTCCACGCTGCCCAGCGACTTCCCCTTGCCGCTGGGCCCCGAGCCCCTGGCCTTCGCGGGGCTGATGCTGGTCGTGGGCCTGCTGGCCAGCTGGGCTGGCACCCTGTGCTGGAACGAGGCCAGCCAACGCCTGCCCACCACCCTGGTCGGGCAGCTCATCGTGTTCGAGACCTTGGCCGCGTTGGCCTACGGCTATGCCCTGCGCGGCACGGCGCCCACGGGCTTGGCGCTGCTGGGCATCGGCCTGCTGGTGGCGGGCGTGGTGGGGGCGCTGAGGGCCCGGCCGGTGCACACGCCGGCGGTCTGAGCCCTGGGTGGTCGGCCCATCAGGGCTTGCAAGTCGGCTTGTCGATACGGCGGGGCAGCGACGCCTGGCAGGCCGCCCGCCAAAAGGCACGAAGGAAGTCGGGGTGCCGCTGCGCGAAGGGTGGCAAGGCGGCATGGAAGTAGGCCACCGACATCACGGGCGGCTCCAGCGCCACCACCTCGCCCTGGCGGATGCGGTCGTTGTCCTGCAAGGAGATCGCGGGCACAAAGACATGGTCCACCCGCTGGAGCATCAGCATGGTCAAGCCCTTGTCGAAGTCCTGGATCGTTTGCGTGGGCCAGCCCTTTGCCTTGGCGTGGTCGGCAGGCACGGTGCCGGCCACCACGCCCACGGTGCCCTTGGGCTGACCCTCGGCGACCCAGGCCGCGCCCAACTCCTCCTGCCGGGCCCTGACGACGAACAGGCTCAGGGGGGAGTGCCCTATCGCCATCTGCAGGTTGGTGCGAGCGCCTGCGCGGGGCAGCACCCAGCCCTGGGCCTGCGCCAAGGTTTCGGGCGCGGGGGTCACGAGGTCGACCGAGCCCGACGAAGCGTCGCGAATCATCCGGACCATCGGCCGGCGCACGAGCTCGAAGCGGCAGCCTATGCGTTGTTCGACCTCGCGCAGTTCCCGCACCAGGTGACCGGGGTCGGGGTCGGCAAACCGGTCGCCCTTGCCCTTGAGAAACTCACCCGCCGGAAAGTCGGGCAGGCCGATGCGCACGGGATGGGGCGGACACGGCTGCGGGGGTTCGCTGGCGTGGGCCCTGCCCAAGGTCGCGACGGCGATGACGAGCGTGACCAAAAGGCCGCGCATGCGGTGCCGCGTCGACATGCCGATTCCTCCTCTGCCACCCGATGCGTCGAGTCTACGCAGTGCCTTGCTCAGACCCACAGGGAACGCGCGGGGCCTGGGCTTCAAAACGCGAGAGGCCCTCTGGCGTGGAGGCAAGCCGCCACAGGACATCAAGGCGCGCATGCTGGATGGACGCTCACCCTTTCAGGCCTTGAGCAAGTCTGGTTTGCCCCCCAACCAGCGCCAGGGGGAAGCTCTCGATGAGGCCTGGGCTCGCGCCCACGGCGACCCTGTTGAGCTCCCACGTGGCGCGCCCTTGTGGACTCACTGGAACTTGAGCGCCCACTTCCGAATGGGGGTGGGTGCGGTGCTGGCGCTGTCGCCACCAAGGAAGCGAACTTGGCCCTGGAAAAAGACCGCCGCGTGCACGGTGCCGGTTTGCGTGTTCACGACCAAGATCCCCTCGTTCAGGCCACAGGAATCCGCCATGCAGCCTGTGGCGACGACAAAGGGGCTCTGCACGTCCACGGGCTGGCTGGCGGCGAAATAGCGCTCAAAGGCAGCCTGCTGGTTACCCAACATGGCCTTGACGAGCTCCGAGATCTCGGGGGCGACCACCAAGTCCAAGGCGTCGCGGCCCTTGTGGGCCGTTGCCACGCTAGCGATCATGGCGATTCGCGCTGCTTCTGCCTCCTGTTGAGCCTTCTCTGCCTTCTGGCGTTCCTCTTCGGCCTTCTTTTCGGCCTCGATGCGCTCTTGCTCCATCCGGGCCAGGGCGCGACGCTCTTGGAAGTCGGTGTAAACCTTCTTGCCCTGAACACCCACCAGCGCCAGCACCACCACGCCAGCCAACACCGCCCCCACCACCTTCAGCGTGCGAGCCTGGGCCGGATCGAACTCCACCGGAGCAGGAGCGTCTGCCGCCACCGGCTCGGCTGCGGTCGGAAGGTCTGCCGAGGGCGCTGACGCGCCCATGCCCTGACGCAGGGCCGTCGGCAGGGTCAAGATGGACCGCGCCACGTCCAGCAGCAAGTAGCCCAGCACGAAGGTCAGGTAAGCCAACAGCGGATACAGCAGGCCCAGCACGACGATGCCAAAGCCCGAGGCCGAAGCCAGGCCGCCCACCAGCACATCGACCGACTCCTCTTTGGCCAACTGCACCACGCCGTATCCCAGGGACAACGCACCGGCCAGCGTCAGGACGGCAAAAACCACCGGCGCCAAACGGACGAAGGTCTTCATCGTCAGGACCGACACGGAGATGGCGTCCTGCCCCGCTGACGCCGAGGTTTGCACACGGGTGTTGATGAGGCTCGGGTTGAGATACATGCACGCGAAGAAGAGCATGGTGGTGGCCAGCCCCAAGCCGTACCAAAGCGGCCCCAAAGCGCTGAGCTTGATGGCCATGTACAG